>ONQE01000043.1 GCA_900319925.1 uncultured Bacteroidales bacterium
CTTTACGCTTTTCTATTTCCGTTATGTGGAAGACAATCGAAGCCGGGACGAGCAGTATTGGCAGCACCACCACACCGATAGGAGTGTGGAATCTTGGGAAGGGTTCACTTTTGAGGAAATATGCCTGCGACATTTGTCCCACATCAAGTACGGGCTCGGGATATCGGGAATCGCAACAGAATCCTCGTCATGGCGGTATGTGCCGAAAAAAGAGGATTCCCGAAGTGGAGCCCAGGTTGATTTGGTCATCAAGCGTGCCGACCGAATCATTCATCTTGTGGAGATGAAGTTTTCGGAGGCATCTTACAACGTGACCAAAGAATACGAAGACAAGTTGCAGCAGCGTAAAGCACTTTTCATTGAAGCCACAGGAACCACCCATAATGTGGTTCATACCTTCATAACGCCCTCCGGCGTGTCACGTGGCATCCATTCTTCATTCATCCATAGCCAGTTGACGTCCAAACATTTGTTTGCCAGCCTGCCATAAGTCCATATCGCAAAAAATACTATCTTCGCCGCACACCCTAACCCGTAACCCCTTAACAAACCCTAACCCTTAACCCCTAAACCATAACCCTTAACCCTTAAACCTTAACCCCTAAACCTTAAACCTTAAACCCTAACCCTTAATGAAAACGGTCATCTTCGATCTCGACGGAACCCTCTACGACAAGTCCGGACTCGCGCGGCGGCTGATATTCGCGGAGCTGCGGCGCGGACGGTTGCGTATGCTCAAACGTGAGCGCGAGGTCCGCAAGGAGCTGCGCGGCAAGCACTTCAAAAGCGAGGAGGCCTTCTATGCCGCCTTCTTCGCCCGCTTCGACAAGCCCGAGTTCGCCCGCCGATGGTATTTCGAGGAGTATATGCCCGATATGGTGGCCATCCTGCGTAAACACTACCATACCGCCCCGTGGGTGCAGACCGTCATTCCGGAACTGCGCGCAAACGGACGGAAGGTGGTCGTCTTCTCCGACTACGGCTTTGTCGAGGAGAAACTGCGCGCCATCGGATTCCGCCTCGACTGGGCGGACTGCATCTTCGACGCACCCTCGCTCGGCGGCCTCAAACCCTGCCGGGAATCCTTCGAGACGCTCTGCCGCGAGATCGGCTGTCCCCCTTCCGACTGTATGATGGTCGGCGACCGCGACGACACCGACGGCGCCGGCGCCCGCGCTGTAGGAATGCCCTTCGTACATATCAAGAATGCCTCATTAAACCTATCCCATCACTTCCAATCCATAACCTCAAACCCCTAACCCTTAACCTCAAACCTCTAACCATAACCATAACCATAACCCTAACCCTTAAACCCTAATCCTTAACCCTTAACCCTTAAACCTTAAACCATAACCCTTAATGAAAAAGATATTGTCCGTCTTATTCCTGATCCTTGCCGTGCTTGTCGGCAATGCACAAACCCAGCCGATGAAGTTCCTCGGCATCGGCATGAACAGCACCATGTCCACCTTCGTCTCCAAACTGAAGGGCAAGGGCTTCGTGGAGGATGTCAGCCACACGAAACCGAACTACACGGTGATGAAGGGCACCTTCGCCGGCGAACGCGTGAAACTCGAAATCCGCTCCGCCGCCAAGACTCACCTCGTCTATAAGGTCGATGTCTTCTTCAGCTTGAGCACGCAGTTCACCTACCCTGACCTGCAAGGACGCCTCTCCGACAAGTACGGGGAAATCACGCAGGAGGTCAACAAAATCAAGGACGAACCCGTCTATGTGAAGTACACCTCCGACTACTCCAAATGGCAGACCGACACCGACACCGTCACGCAGGCCTGCAACACCGTCATCCTCTCCAAGTGCAGCTACCACAGCACCTCCCCGGTGGTCATCTCCTACATCGACGGCAAAAACTCCAAGGTCGAGACCCTGGAGGTCAATTCCGACTTCTAAGGGCTGCCGGATACGCTTCGCGTAATTTTGGTACGCTTCGCGTATTGGGTGTGTACGCTTCGCGTAGTGATTTTATACGCTTCGCGTATTAGTGGGGTACGCTTCGCGTAGAAATCTGAGAAAATCATTATTGAAAATCAGAGAAAATCTGATTGGATTCATACCAGCTAACCATAAACCATTAAACACTAAACCTTAAACCATAACCATTAAACCATAAACCATTCCAGCAGCAAAGATACAACCAAACACAACTTGTAAGATAGAAAGAAAGTTTGCGAAACTTTCTTTCAACTTTCAAGTTGATAAACAACGGGTTACGCTCGAAAAAAGAAAGTTTGAGAAGTTAACCTTACAAACTTACAATGGTTGCGGGAGGTGGGCGGCGTGCCGCATTATCGACAGCCCGCGCGCTGCGTGCCCGCTGGTTCGCTCTTCCTTCGATGCTGGTTCGCACATGGCTCGCTCACGAGCGAACCACCATCGAACCACCATCGAAGCATGTCTCGGAGAAGGCCGAAATATCTGCGAGTTTACGGTTTAGTGTACGCTGTCAATAGCCTTGTTGCTTACGAACAGCGAACTACTAACTACTAACTGCTAACTGCTAACTAAAACAAAAGGTACAAGTTCACCGGCAACAAATGCTGCCCTTTCTCCATGGCGTCGCAGCTGAGGGAGAAGATGTGGAGGCCTTTCCCGAATTGGGTGGCTTTGCCCTTCTCGGATAGCTGTGAGCCGAGGCCGTTGGCGCTCTCGTCGTTGAAGAGCACGAAGTTGAACAGCGATGTGGACGCGACGGCTTCGTCGACAAAGGGATAGTAACGGTTCTGGGTCAGATTCCCGTTCTTTTTGACGTTGCTCAGGAAGAAGGTGGCCGCTTCAACGGAGGGAGCGAAGACTAGGGCGTCGTTCCAGACCAGCACCCATCCCAAGGAGTCGGTGGCGATGGCCGGGACCATGGGCGAGAGCTTGTGTGGGGTGGGGTAGATGCCGTTGGGGTTCGCATTGCGGACAGAGTCCGACTTGTGGGTGTCGCCGCAGTAGAGGGCGGTCAGGAATTCGATGTTGCTGCTGTCGGGGAGGACGACGCAGTAGGCGTAGTCGCAGGAATCGGCGCGCAGGGAAAAGCTGCCGGTAGCTTTCGGCGACAGGTTGGTGATCATGAAAGACGCTTTTTTCTCGGAAATTTCGGGTGATGCTTGCACCATCCGCGTCCACATCTTCGCACCGACGGAGTGGGCGTACCAGTTCGCCTGGCAAGGGAACAGAGGGGCGACATCCGGGGTGCCGGAGTTCGCCTGTTTGCCGAGAAGCGCTATGAAATTTCCGTTTCCCGAATCTTTTTGTCTGGCATATCCCGACAGAAACATCTCGTTGCCGGAGAATCGCAGCTGCAACGCGGTCCAGCCCGCCTCCTTCAGACAGTTGGAAAGCTTTTTCGACAAATCCTCGGTCAGGAAGCTGGAGAGGTATGGAGTGTAGCGTTCGGGGTTGATGATCAGCCAGTTCTGCTTGCGGTTCTTCTCCGTGAGGTTGTACATCTCCTTGAACTGCTTGTCTGAGAGCAGGTCTTTCGGATGGGCGTGCTGCACGATGGCGCGCTTGAGCAACTCGACGTCCGGGGAGATGGAGATGATGTGGTTGATATAGACGAACTTCATGCTCTTGAAGTTGGTGCCGTAGGTGTAGATACGGCTTCCTTCGAAGGAGATGTAGTTGTTAGGGTCGATGCTGAGGGCGCGCAGAAGCCGCTTGAAAGCCGCCTTGTCGGCGTGCATGTTGAACAGCACGCTGACCCCTTCGTTGCTGGCGTGGCCCGAGACGGTGAGGTCGTACTCCCCGGTGGGCAGCTTGCCGCGCATGGTCTCGTAGGCAGGCAGCGCGTCCATCACGAACAGCTCGTTCAGGTAGGGTGTCACCTCCCGCGTGGCGGACACAAACCCGTCGTTGTCGTTCAGGGCGAAGATGAACGCCGCATCCGTCGGGATGGCCTCGATCAGCTCCGACTTCGACTGACGGAAGAAGTTGTAGTAGAAGAAGACACCCACGCCGGCGAGCATGACGGCGGCAATGGTCAGCCAGATGATCCAGGGACGGTTTTCTCTCATAAGGTTTAAGGTTTAATGGTTAATGTTTAATGGTTATGGTTTAAGGGGAATTGTAGAGACGCGGGGGGGCGCGTCTCTACAAATGGGATTATTGGTTGTCGGTTTGTTCCTCGGCGGGCTCCTCGGCGGGTTCTTCCAAATCCACCAAACCGTGCTCCACGAGGATGTTGTACCAGGTGAACACCTTCTTCATGTTGGAGACGTAAACGCGGTCGCGGTCGTACTCGGGCAGAATCTCGGCAAAGTAGGCTTTGATAGCGTTGTTGTCCTTCGGCATCACCATCTGTTTGCCATCTTCCTTGCGGTAAATGTTCTGGAAAACGGTCTGCAACGGCACCTCGTCGGTCTCCGTGAAAATGGCGATGTTGTCCAATGCGGCCACGCCGTCGTTGGAGAACGCGGGGAAACGTTTGCCGTCATCCAGCCCCTCCACGATGAAGCTGTTCGGGGTCTTGGAAAGGAATTTGAACAGGCCTCCTTTGCCTGTGATCGATAAAATCTTGCTTAAATCCATTGTTTTTAGTTTAAGGTTTAAGGTTTACTGTTTAATGTTTATTCGTAATAGGTGAATTTTCGTTGTTTTACATACACAATCCGGCCATCGACGGCGCAGACCTCCGTCTGCCAGTTTTTGTTCGCGTCGTAGTCGAAGAAGTAGTGGAATTCCTTGACGTGGTGCAGCTTGTCCTCGTAGATGACCTTGCGCACGCGACCGTCTTGGGCGTATTCCGTGTAGGTGTATTCAATCATCTGGTTGCCGGCCTTATACACGCAGCGGTTGACCTCGTCGCCGTAGTTGTCGTACTCGATCTTGGCCGTCTTGAAGACCTTGCCGTCGGGCTCGTATTCGGTAATCTGCGTGACCAGACCCTGCTCGTTGAACTTGTTCTCCGTTGCGGTCTGTAGCTTTCCGAAGGTCTGCACGGTCCGGATGGCGTTGCCGATGCCGTCGGTGGTGTGCGCGAACGACATCACCAAACTGTCGCCTTGATAGACCTTCTCGCCTACGAGGAATCCGTTGCGGTCATAGGTGTAGGTGCCGTGGGAGACCAACGCGCTGTCATAGCCGTACTCGTTCCATGCCGTGATGCGCGCCTCGTTGTCGTAGGTGTAGGTGCGGTAATAGGCGTTGCCAATATGCCCGTGCTTGACGAACTCCAACAGGTAGCCGTCGGAGGTGTAACGCTGACTCGAACTGGAATAGTCGGGTACATCGCATAACGAATCGCATGCCGCGAGCAACTTTTTCAGGTCCGCCGTATCTTTCACCGACAGGGAGTCCCGTTGCAAGTTGAACGTCTCCGTCTCCAAGGATTTGACCTTCCCGAAGATATGGTTCCGCTCCAGATGGTTCTTCTCGATGTCCGGAGTGATGACGATGGGGGCGGGCTTCTTCTTACACCCGCCAAGCACTATCGCCACGACAGTGAAAACAAAGAGAATATATCGCTTTATCATACCATAGGTTTGTTAGCAGTTAGTAGTTAGTAGTTAGCAGTTTGCTGCGAGAATCCAACTACTAACTACTAACTGCTAACTACTAACTATTCGAACATTTTCTCAATCAATGCATCGTCCGCCATGTTCGGAAGGGTCACCTTCAGCTCGGGGCAGGCCTTCATGGCGCGCTTGATGGCGAAGAGGGCGCCGTCGTTGCGGGCCCAGGCGCGGCGCGAGATGCCGTTGTTCACATCCCAGAAGAGCATCGAGCGCAGACGGCGGTCACTATCGTCGCTGCCGTCGAGCACCATGCCGAAGCCGCCGTTGATGACCTCGCCCCAGCCGACACCGCCACCGTTGTGGATGCTCACCCACGTGGCGCCGCGGAAGCCGTCGCCGATGACGTTCTGCACGGCCATGTCGGCGCAGAAGCTCGAACCGTCGTAGATGTTGGAGGTCTCGCGGAACGGGGAGTCCGTGCCGCTCACGTCGTGGTGGTCACGACCCAACACTACCGGCGCGGAGAGCCTGCCGTCGCGCACCGCCTTGTTGAACTCGGCGGCGATCTTCGTACGACCCTCGCAGTCGGCGTAGAGGATACGGGCTTGGGAACCCACCACCAAGTGGTTCTCCTTGGCACCCTTGATCCAGGTGATGTTGTCGCGCATCTGCTGCGAAATCTCCGCCGGCGCATGCTCGCTGATCTCTCTCAGCACGTCCATGGCGATATGGTCGGTGACGTCGAGGTCCTCGGACTTGCCGGACGTGCAGACCCAGCGGAACGGGCCGAAACCGTAGTCGAAGCACATCGGTCCCATAATGTCTTGGACGTATGAGGGATAGCGGAACGTGCCGTCCTCCTTGAGGATGTCGGCACCGGCGCGGGAGGACTGCAACAGGAAGGCGTTGCCGTAGTCGAAGAAGTACATGCCCTTGGCCGTCAGCTTGTTGATGGCGGCCACCTGGCGGCGCAGACTGGCCTCCACGGCGGCTTTGAACTTCTCGGGATAGTCGGCCATCATCTGCTTGGCGTCCTCGAAGGAGATGCCCACGGGATAGTAGCCGCCCGCCCACGGGTTGTGCAGCGAGGTCTGGTCACTGCCGAGATCGACCTGGATGTCGTGCTCGGCACAGTATTCCCACAGATCGACGATGTTGCCCTGGTAGGCGAACGACTTGGCGATCTTCTGGGCGCGGGCCTCGTTGACCTTCACGAAGAGCTCGTCGAGGTTCTCGTGCACCTCATCGACCCAGCCTTGCACGAAACGCTTCTGCGTGGCGGCGGGGTTGATCTCTGCGGTGATGGAGACCACACCGGCGATGTTGCCGGCCTTGGGTTGTGCGCCCGACATGCCGCCCAAACCGGCGGTCACGAAGAGTTTGCCACCGATCTCGCCGCCGATCTTACGGCTGGCGTTCAGCACCGTGATGGTAGTGCCGTGCACGATGCCTTGCGGTCCGATGTACATGTAAGAGCCGGCGGTCATCTGGCCGTACTGGCTGACACCCAGCGCGTTCATCCGCTCCCAGTCGTCGGGTTTGGAGTAGTTGGGGATCACCATGCCGTTGGTCACGACCACGCGGGGCGCGTCCTTGTGCGACGGGAAGAGACCCAGCGGGTGACCGGAGTACATCACGAGAGTCTGCTCGTCGGTCATCTCCGACAAATATTTCATAACCAGGCGGTACTGTGCCCAGTTCTGGAAGACCGCGCCGTTGCCGCCGTAAGTGATGAGCTCGTGCGGGTGCTGCGCCACGGCAGGGTCGAGGTTGTTCTGGATCATCAGCATGATGGCCGCCGCCTGCTGGCACTTGGCGGGATACGCTTCGATGGGACGGGCGTACATCTCGTAGGTCGGACGGTAGCGGTACATGTAGATGCGGCCGTAGTCGTGCAGCTCCTTCGCGAACTCGGGCGCCAAAGCGGCGTGCTGCGAGGCCGGGAAGTAACGGAGCGCGTTGCGCAGGGCCAGCTGTTTCTCCTTCTTGGTGAGGATGTCCTTGCGCTTCGGCGCATGGTTGACGGTAGGATCGTAGGGTTGTGCGGCGGGAATCTCAGCCGGAATGCCCGCTCTCAAATCTGCTTGAAATTCTTGTAAGGTCATATTGTTTGGTTTACTGTTTACTGTTTAAGGGTTAAGGGTTAAGGTTTAAGGTTTAAGGAACCGCGTGCCACGGCCTTGATCTGACTGAGAATATGTCTGTTCTTGTTTGTCATCTGCTCAGAAACATTACAAGCGGCAAAAATACGAAATTTTCGGTAAAGAAGGCCGTGCTGCTATTCGTTTTTCACACAGCGCACGGGCATCTTGTCGTTGACGGAATACCAAGTGACACCCACACCATATTCATAATCGTAACGAAGGTGCATTGCGTATGAACAGGTGCTGTAGTTGTTGGAATGATGCATGGTGGCACTCCAGAAGCCGGTGGAGTAGCTGAACAGACATAGAACAGGATGGCTGTCCGGTGAGCCAGTAGGGTACGCCGAGAATCCAGACTCGTTGTTGAGCTGCTGATTGTAGCCGGGATAACAGCCAGAGAGACTGTAGTAATGCCACCCGGAGGTGGAGGCCAACGCCTTCGATGCACAAGAATAAGTTGCGTTGCTGTAATTCTGCAGCATCTGGAATTCCGAATAAGAAGGAAGATGCCACCCGTCGGGACAGATTCCCTGCACCGCGCCGGGAATTTCGGAACTGGCCGCGCCGTGCATGACGACGGACCATTTGTACATCAGCCCGTAGGTGGGGACGTTGGCACTGTCGTTGTTCGGATAGACGTATTCCGAGAAGTAGGAACCGTCAGGGTAGTGGTTGCACCGGAGGTTCTCCTTCAACCAGCACTGCTCGCCGATCTGCACGGTGTGATAGACGTTCCCCTCGAAATCCGTCACGGTGGTGTCGCCTATGCAAGGGTTCGCGTCGTTGCGAACGAGGAAGGAGACCTCCTGTCCGTAGGCGGTGCCTTGACTGTTGGTGGCGTAAGCCCGCACGTAGTAGCGCAGACCCTGCGTCAGCCCCGAGAGCGAGACCGTGAATGCAGAAGTGCCGCTGCCTGCGGCAAGATGCTGGCTGTTGAGGTCCGGCTGGGGCTCCAAGGACCAGCAGACGCCTTTCTCCACGACGGGATTGCCGTTGTCGTGGATGTCGAAACCGCCGGAAACGGCCGACGTGTAGGTGATGGAAGATGCCGGCGCGGTGCTGATGACGGGGATGGCCTTCGTGGTGAAGGTGACGTCATCGCCGTAGCCCGTTCCGACCTTGTTGGTGAGGAAGGCGCGGACGTGGTAGGTGGTGTTGGGGGTGAGACCGGTCAGCGTCTGGCTGAAAGCCTCCGGGCTGCACGTGACAACGTTCGCCGAGAGGGTGGGGTTGGGGAACGTATCCCAGCAGAAACCGCGGGCGAGAACCTCGCAGTTGCCGTCGAAAAAGACGCTTCCACTGCAGTCGGCAGAAATCCCTTCGATGTTCGAGACCGGCAAGGTGTTCACCATCGGCAACTCGGGCATAATCACGGTGAGCATCTCCCCATAGGCGGTGCCGGCACTGTTGGTGGCGTAGGCCCGCATAAAGTAGGCTTCGCCGGGGGTCAGCCCGTTGGCTTTGGCGCTGAACAGTCCCGTGCCGGAGCCGCTGGCGGTGTGCGGCCCAGCCACGGTGGGCTCGGAAGTGTTGCTCCAGCAAATCCCGCGTTCCGTCACGGTGCTGTAGCCGTCGAAGAGCACGTTGCCGTCGCAGAAGGCCGAACTGCCGCCGAGGGCGTTGGCGATGTTCACCGTCTTCACGATGGGCAGAATCGGCGTGGGCGTGGCGCTTCCGGCATTGGTGGTGTCCAACGTGCGGAACATGCGCTGGCGGCCATATACGGTGCCGAAATTGTTGGAGGCATACGCCCGCACATAGTAAACGGTGTTGCTTTCCAAGCCGGTCAGCGGAAGGGAGTAATCCCCAGCCACTGTGGCGGTTGTGGGCATAGAGTTGTCAGCAAGGGAGGGCGACGGCTCGGTGCTCCAACAGACACCGCAGACGATGGAGGAGTCTCCGCCATACACACTTACGGAGAAGGGGACAACGGCGGACGTGGTGGTGACGCTGTCAACTGCGTGGGTGATGGCCACCATCGTGGGCGTGTTCAGCGGCAGATCCCGCAGGCATCTCACCGAAATCAATCGGTTGGCCATGCCGCCGATATAGTCGAAAACATACCAGTCGTCTTTGTAAAAGGCATACACCATCGATGAGTTCCCTTGCTGATATGAACTGTGGAAAACAGCCAAAGCGTTGAAATCCTGGTAGTTCCCTGTGCATTCTCCGGCTGGAATCATGGAGAAGTCGGTGGCGTTGTTGTTAGCGATTCCGTTGCCGATCTCGCACGCGAACCCCGTTGACTGCCAGGTGTGGTCGGCGGCGAGGGCTTTGGCGTATTTCTCGCTGGACCCGCCGCAGGTGTAAGGCGGTATGCTGCCCACGTAGCTGAACAGCGCATCCCAATCCTCCCGGCTGGGGATATGCCACCCGTCGGGGCAGATGCCCTGTGCGCTCGACGGCGGGTTGCCGTTCATGGCCGCGCTCCAGCTGTAGAGATACCCGTATTTGGCCACGTTGGCGATGTTGCCGTTCGGGTAGCAGCGGGCGGCTTCCGTGGCGGTAGCGGTGGCGCTCAGCGGAATCAGGGTGCCGTCGGGAAGACGGGTGCTCCGCATGTTCTCCTTCATCCAGCATTGCGAACCGATGGCCACGGTATGGTAGAGGTTCTCGTCATAATCCCGGATGGTGGAAACCCCGCAGATGAACGCGCTGTCGTCCGTGATAAAGCTGACCGTCTCGCCATACGCCGTGGTCACGCTGTTGGTGGCGTAGGCCCTGACGTAGTATATCGTGTTGGCTTCGAGATCGGTGAGGCCGCAGGAGAAGTCGCCCGCGCCGGCACCGCCCGAGACGTATGCGTCGTCCAAAGTGGGGGACGGCTCGGTGCTCCAACAGATGCCGCGGTCGGAGATGGGCAGACCGCCGTCGTGCACCACCGTGCCGCCGGAGACCGCCGATGAGGTGGTGACACTGTGGACGGCCGCGGTGGTCACCACGGGCGTTGCCGGCGTGGTAAACGTCACATCCGCGCTATAGACAGTGCCCACACTGTTGGTGGCGAAGGCGTTGAGGTAGTAGGTGGTGCCCGGGATCAGATTGCTGATGTGACCGGAGAAGGCCCCCGTGGAGGACCCGGAAACCGTGATATAGTCGTCTTGCTGGGTGGGGGAGGGCGCGACACTCCAGCAGAACCCTCTTGAGGTGAGCGAAGTGCCGCCGTTGGAGGTGATATGGCCAGTCACATCCGCTCCGATGTTGGTAACGTAGGTGTAGTTTGCCGAGATGTTGGAGGGTGTATCGTAGGTGGTGAAACTCAACGAATTGCCGTAGCCCGTGCCCGCTGCGTTGGTGGCGTAGGCTCGTACATAGTAGGTGACGCCGGCCGCCAAAGAGGCCAGAGTGCAGGTGAAAGCATCCGTGCTGGAACCGCTCGCGGTGACGTGGTTGTCGGCCAAAGTGGGATTCTGCTCCGTGCTCCAGCAGACACCCTGCTCGAGGATGGGCAGACCGCCGTCGGAGAGGAGTGTGCCCCCGGATACGGCGGAGACATCCGTGATGTCCGTGACGGCTGTGGTAGTGATTTCGGGAACCGTGTAGGCGAGGGTGGAAAAGGTCATCTGGGCACCGTAGGCGGTCCCTATGGCGTTGGTGGCGTAGGCCCGGTAGTAGTAGGTGGTGCCGGCATCCAAGTTGTTAAGATTGGAGGAAAACGCTCCCATGCCCTGACCTTCTGCAGTATGCGCCCCCGAAATGTCAGGATCCGGAAGCAGGCCCCAGCAGATGCCTCTCGCCGTCACGTCCGACAGGCCGCTGTTTAGCACATTGCCGCTGCAGACGGCCGAGGTGTAGCCGACGTCCGTGGCCGTCTTGGTGACGACGCTCGGCAGGGAAACGGGATGCCAGGAACTGTCGGTTCGGAACACGATGGCAGCCTCCTCGATGTATCCGTTGTCCGAATTCCACCCGTCGATGGCGCGGATTTCCCAGTGCCCGTTGATCGGACAGCCGGTCAGGGCGGCGAAGGACTGGTCGGGATGATAGACATTGGTCATAGTGGTCACATCGGTGGAGTCAATGTACTTGTTGTTCTCCTGACCATTGGGCGACGGGTTGGTGGCGTAGATGTGGTTGCACGCCTCATACACCAACGCGTTGGAGCAGGCGTATTGGTAACCTTCGGTCGTGTTGTTCGACCAACAGTAGTTCCAGCAGATGCCCATAGGGCTTTGGGAGGGGTCGCAGCCAGAACCATCCGGTTTGTAATACTGCCCGAAATAGATGTTGGGGGAGTCGCCGGTCTGCCAACCCCAGTCATTGGAAGGAATCGTTGCGGAACATTGGTTCCCAGCGCTGGAGTTGTATTTTTTCAAGACAGTGGCGGTTTGCCCGTTGGGACACGCGAGCGCGATCCACAGGTCGCCGACGTAGGAGTGTTCGATCTTCAGCCGCAGGTATCGGAGGTCTTCCGCACTTTCGATGATGCTGCCGTCAGGGTAGCCGCTCACATCGATACCCACAGTGCCGATGCAGCTGCCATTGCAGGGTATGCCGTCGGGAATGAACAGCGTTTGGTCGCCGTAGAACTGTCCATCGCTTGGAGCTTGTCCCCAAAGGGTGAACGTCAAGGGGATGAGAGCGTCGCCGTCAAGGGTCTGCTCCACGGTGTTGCTTTGGGCGAGTAGGTTGTCGAAGAGCGTGGCTCCGACGTAGCGCATCGCGTCGCCGGGGGCGCACGGATGGTCGCCGCTCATCGTCATCCTTAAAGTATAGACCAGCGGAGCGGCATCGCGGTATTCGATATGGTTGCGGCCGCCGTGGCCGTGGTTCACCATCTTGATGGTGGCGGCGTCACGGCCGGTCCTCACGGTCAGCAGGTACGACTGCGGCCTGTTCAGCCACACCCGGAAAGCGTGCGTCCCCGCGTCGAGACGTTGTGTCGCGCCGGTCACCCTCCGCCCGGAAAGGTCGGTCACCTCGATGTCCACGCGGTCGGCATACGGCAGCGCCATCGTGAAGTCGGTCACCCCGTCGAACGGGTTCGGCACATTCTGCGAGACGGCGAAAGCGGTCGCGGTTTCGTGGTCCGTCAGTCCGACCCCTGACATGATGAGGACGGTGTCCGGATAATAGAGTGTGTCGGCCCAACCCTGCGTAAGGTTCTCCACCACAACGTGATGTAATTGTACGTAGTTGTCGAGGTTGTCCTTTCCTGTGAAGGTAAGGGTGGTCTGTGCCGATAATGCTCCAAAAAAGCAGAGCATCAGGGCGATAAGGGTCTTTTTCATTGTAGCGTGTTTTTTTTACGGCGGCAAAAGTACAAAAAATACAAAAAAAATATGTACCTTTGCCGCCGTAAAATCGGTTAGAAAATTTTAATTCTTTGAATATGAAAAAAATATCCACAGTCGCGGTGATGCTTGCCTGCATCGCCCTCCTTGCTTCGTGCAAAAACAACAAGAAAGAGACCCTCAATGAAGAGTCGAAAAGTGAACTTCAGCAGAAAGTTGAGGAGTACGCCTACTTCGACCTCACCACCGACCTCTCCAAGCTCACCGAGAGCGAGCGGAAGCTGCTGCCCATCTTCTTCGAGATCGGTCAGATCATGGACGACCTCTTCTGGGAGCAGACCTTCGGCGACAAGTCGTTGATGGACACCATCTCAGACCCTTGGATGAAGGACTACGCGATGATCAACTATGGCCCGTGGGACCGTCTCGACGGCGAGAAACCCTTCGTGCCCGGCTACGGCGAACGCCCCCCGATGGCCAACTACTACCCGCAGGACATCACCAAGGCCGAATATGACGCTTACGACGACCCGCTCAAGTCCTCCCACTACACCGTCCTTCGCCGCGACGAGAACGGAAAGCTCATCACCGTCGGCTACTATGAAGCCTACAAGGAGAAACTCGACCGCGTGTGCGAGCTCCTCGACCAGGCCATCGAAATCGCCGACAACCCCACGATGAAGAAATACCTCGTCGAGCGCAAGAAATCCCTGCAGACCAACGACTACTACCCCAGCGACATGGCTTGGATGGACCTGCGCGACTCCAACATCGACTTCGTCTTCGGCCCCATCGAGAACTATGACGACGGCTTGAACTCCGTGAAGACCTCCTGGGAGGCCTTCGTCTTGGTGAAAGACGTCGAGGCCAGCACCAAGCTCGACAAGTTCGTGCAGATGCTGCCCGCCCTCCAGCGCGAGCTGCCCTGCGACCCCGCCCACAAGATGTACGTGCCCGGCACCACCTGCGATATGAACCTCTACGACGTGGTCTTCTACGGCGGCGACTGCAACGCGGCTGGCAAGACCATCGCCATCAACCTGCCCAACGACGACAACGTGCAGGCCAAGAAGGGCTCCCGCCGCTTCCAGCTGCGCAACGCCATGCAGGCCAAGTTCGACAAGATCATGAAGCCCATCGGCGAAATCGTCATCGAACCCTCGGAGCAGGCCAACATCAGCTTCGACGCCTTCTTCTGGAACGTCACTTTCCACGAGGTGGCCCACGGCTTGGGCGTGAAGCAGACCATCAACGGCAAGGGCAGCGTGGACGAGGCCATGCAGACCGAGAACTCCAGCTGGGAGGAGGCCAAAGCCGACATCATCGGACTGAACCTCGTCTGCAGCCTCATCGAGAAGGGCGAGATCACCGACATCACCGTCGAGGAGGCCATCACCACCTACATCGTCGGCCTGTTGCGCAGCGTGCGCTTCGGTGCGGCGGAGGCCCACGGCATCGCCAACATGATGTGCTACAACTACCTCTTCGAGAACGGCGCCTTCACCCGCAACGGCAACGGCACCTACCACATCAACTACGACAAGGCCCGCAAGGCTATGGAAGGCTGGATTGCCCTGATCCTCAAGACCCAGGCCGAAGGTGACTTCGCCTTCGCCCAGCAGTACAGCAAAGACCACGGCACTATCACCCCCGAACTCCAGAACGACCTCGACCGCATCAACAAGTCCGGTATCCCGAGAGACATCCGCTTCAACCAAGGGTTGGATGTCTTAGGACTGAAATAGTTAGCAGTTAGTAGTTAGCAGTTAGTAGTTAGTAGTTAGCAGTTGTAGAGACGCAATGCATTGCGTCTCTACAACGTTTTGAGAAAATGTACCTCAAATCCCTCCATCTCACCAACTTCAAATCCCACGCGGAGGCCTCCTTCGAGTTCAACGCCAACGTGAACGGCATCGTGGGGGCGAACGGCAGCGGCAAGACCAACCTGCTGGACGCCATCCATTACCTGTCGTTCGGGAAGAGCTGCTTCTCGGCCAAGGACGTGAGCTCGGTGCGGTTGGGAACGGACTTCTTCGCCCTGCACGGCGACTTCGCCGACGAGGAGTCCGGAAACACCACCCAGGTCAGCTGCGTCTATAAAAACGGAACCAAGTCGTTGAGGGCCAACAAGAAGGAGTACGATCGGCTGAGCGACCACGTGGGCCTCTTCCCCGTGGTGATGGTCTCGCCCTACGACAGCGACATCATCAACGATGGCAACGAGGTGCGCCGTCGCTTCTTCGACAAGATCATCTCCCAGTTCGACAAGATATACCTCCAGCACCTGATTCACTACAAAAAGCTCCTGCAGCAGCGCAACGCCGTGCTCCGGCAGCAGCAGGAGACCCGCCATTCGGACTACTCGCTGTTGCAGGTGATCGACTACCAGATGATCGAGGACGGCATGCAGCTCTTCCAACGGCGGCGGCAGTTCATCGAGGACGTCCGCCCGATGTTCCTACAACACTACCGGCAGCTGACGCAGGGTAGGGAAGAGGTGGACATCCGCTACGTCTCGGAACTGTCGGAGACGCGCTATGACGAGGGGCTGGCGAAGGCTTTCCCTGCGGATGCCAAGTGCGGGTTCACGACCTTCGGGGTGCACAAGGACGACTACGAGTTCACCATCGACGGCCAGCCGGTGAAGCATTTCGGCTCGCAGGGTCAGCAGAAGTCCTTCTCGCTGGCGCTGCGGCTGTCGCAGTTCGACTACGCCTTCGCCTACAACAAGCGCAAGCCGATCCTGCTGTTGGATGACATTTTCGACAAATTGGACCGGAATCGCATCACCGAGCTGCTGAATATGGTGGGTCAGGAGCATTTCGGGCAGGTCTTCATCTCCGACACCGACGAGACCCGGGTGCGGGCCATCTTGGGTGAACACGGCATCGCGCACGAGATTTTTGAGATAAAACGGAATTAGTTTCGCCGTATCGAAAAAAAGTGTATCTTTGCCGCCGCAAAAAAACGGGATATAGCGTAGTCCGGTTATCGCGCCTGCTTTGGGAGCAGGAGGTCGCCTGTTCGAATCAGGCTATCCCGACTGGGCTAAGCGCCGACGGTTCCGTAGCTCAACTGGATAGAGCAGCTGCCTTCTAAGCAGCAGGTTCTGCGTTCGAGTCGCAGCGGAATCACAAAAAAGAGGGTGTGTCAAAAAGAGAGGCACACCCTCTTCTTTGTTCCACGGCACAATGAGATGAA
>ONQE01000051.1 GCA_900319925.1 uncultured Bacteroidales bacterium
TCCGCCACAGTGTGCAACAGACCGGTGGCGGAGCGGAAATCTGTCAATCTTTCAGTTGGAAATTTAAATCGAATTATTCATGAAAAAAACAAGCATTGTTATACTTTTGTTACCATTGCGGTTGATGTCACAACCAAATAATGCTGAAGAAAATTATTGGCAGTATCATAAATGGGTGATGCAGGCTGAAAATGCATTTTTCGAGAACAACAACATCGACAGCTGTCTGTTTTACTATGATATGGCGTTTGACAATTATAGCTTCAACTATGTGAACGATTTGGTAAATGCAGCACAAATCGCTTACTATACTCAAAAAAACGAGTCCTCGTATCACCATGGCCATGGTTTCGAACACTACATCCATAAAGCTGTAAAATTTGGTCTCCGATCAAGCCACATTCAACGCATACCAGCATGGAGAGATTCGGATGTTTATGTCGATTTTCAAAAATTTGAAAAGACGCAAGAGGGGCTGGCATACCACCGCGAGTATTTGAATTCCATAAATGTGGATTATCTTTGTCTAATATACAATCTTTGTATTGAAGACGAGAAAATGACGTTGGACAAGTATGAAGACATCACAACCAATCGTTACATTGACAGCATCTTAATGTGGAATGATAGACTTTTGTATTACATAGAGGAATACGGATTTCCCGGGCAGAAACTTCTTGGAATTGATGACGACAAACTGTTTGAGGAATTGGGCATACCCTGTCTTGACTTTGCTACAAGAGTGCAAAAAGATTCCGCAAAATTAAGCTGGATAATCGGGAACGAGCCCATGATAAGGATTCTGCCATCTGGAGATACGTTTTATATAGAATATGAAAAGGTTGATACTATCATTTACAAGATGAACACAGATAAACTTTCACAAAATCTGCTTGAGGTATTTTTTGTGCATCACTGCTGCCCACCACCATACCTGGAAGAATATGCGATACAAGAAATAGCAAAAGGCAATCTTCATCCAAGATTTTACGCTTTCCTCTCTGATCTCAATGGATGGGACAAACGTTTCCCTTCATTATGTCCAGAAGGGGGAATCATTAAATTCAAGGTCAGCTCTTCTTTTGCAAACTCACAAGCACAATCAACATACACTGACGATCTGGTTGATTCTATTCGGGAAAAATATCGCATTTGTTCAGTGAAAGCAGACATTGCCAAAATAAGCTTTGGTAAAGAACATGGTTTTGTGTTTCGATGGGGACATACACAATATTTTTAATATGGGTAAAATTATCATACAATCAGTTTTCGACGACAGGACTTCTAAAGATGTATGTCGATGGATAGAATATTACGGTCATCATCTCAGCGACCCGCAGACGGAAAACCAGATCCGCAACAGGCTCTCGTTCCGCGACTTCCTCGGGCTGGCCAGCGGCGACAAGGTGCCCGACGAGAAAACGATATGGACGAATGGATAAAAGAATTATTTTTGCAGCGTTGTTTGCTTATCTTGATGTTTAACGGACTTCGCATCAAGGTCGGCGGCAGCGCGAAGAAGTAAAAAATAGAAGTCACCATTAAATTAACTCAATTATGAAACATATTGCTGTGACGGTTATGGTCGCTATAGCGATAATGGGTCACACCCAGCCGTCGAATTTAAAACATTATTATTACTGGATAAACAAGGCGGAGTTGGCTATTTACGACAGCGCGTATTCATACGCATCGGATTGCTATTCCAGGGCTTTCCGGCATCATACCCCTTTCGGAAGGCATGCCTCTCAAGCCTTCAGGCTCAATTGCTATTACACAGGAAATGTACAACGCGCTGCGCAATGTTTCCATTATTTGGCACAAATGGGCGATCAACCAAGTTGGTATATCGAAGACACTGTAAAACACGATGAATTATGGAGAACCATCACAATCATTTCAGACACAACTAAAAGTCTTGTTATCCCAGAGCTCCACGACGAATTGGAAAACATCAAGGCGACAGACCAAGCCGTCAGGCGAATGTATTTTGATGATGAAGAAGAGCAGGCTAAAGCCATTCGAGAGACGGATTCCTTGAATTTGAGCAGACTCATTGGCTTATATAAAAGATATCCCGTCATAAATGACTACACCGCCGGCATGGGCGCTTTAATGACACCCCAATTCATACATTATGCAAAAGTGCTCAACTATGATCCTGAAGAACTTCTTCTCAAGGAGGTTTTGAAAGGGAACATCTTTGCCGGTGAGTATGTGAACCTGATTGATTTATGCAAATGTGAACTCTTGCGGCCAGAAGATGGGAAGGCACGACCCGCGACAATCTACGGCACCAATCCGACTTTTTTCTTCATTGTTGATTCGGTCGGGTTCATTATTCAGCCAGCCAACATCAAGGAAGTCAACAAGTCCCGCAAACGTATCTCCATGTCCGAAACTTGGGAAGATCTTGCACAAAAGCACCGCTACAGATACAAACATGAAACAGATTTTATCTTTTTCCCTCTGAAATTCGTCTTCGTCATGCCTGAAGATGCCCGCCGAAAAATCGATGACATTGACAATGGATCAACAAAGGGGGAATATCATATAATACCTCTAAACTTAAGATGAAGATGATGATGAAAGTGAGAGTGAAAACGATAGCCTTTTTCCTAATGTTCGTTGTTCCGTGCTTTGCTCAGCAGGACACGATAAAGATCAACATCAGAGATGTGAACATAATAATGGTCAAGGTGGAGGGGGGAACCTACCAAAGGGGGTGTAATGAGACAATAGAGGAAGACAGTTCCTGTTTCAAACAAATCAGGGGCGAGAACACGGTAACCGTCAATACGTTTTACATGGCGCAATTAGAGGTGACCCAAGAGCTCTACCATGTGGTTACTGGAAAATGGCCTGCATGGTTTAAACCGAACAAGGCGTTAGGCCTTTCGAAACAATGTCCTGTCGAATCGGTAAGTTGGTATCAAGCTCAGGGTTTTATTGACACGTTGAACGCCCTGACTGGCAAAAAGTTCCGATTGCCGACCGAAGCCGAATGGGAATATGCGGCACGAGGAGGCAAGCATAACGACCCTTATAGATATGCCGGTAGCGACAACATTGATGAGGTGACATGGTTCCACCATGATGACCCTAACATTCTGAATGTATGCCATGCATGGACAATGCCTTCAGGAAAAAAGAAACCAAACTCTCTGGGGTTGTATGACATGACGGGCAATGTGGCGGAATGGTGCAGCGATTGGTACAGCGAGACCTATTATCAGACACGGCGGGTCTTCAACAATCCCAAAGGCCCTGAAACGGGAGAGCAGAAAACCGTTCGCGGCAACAGCTTCGGGGTGGGCTTCCTACCATCCATGGATATACGCCACAGGCGTGGTGTCGCCCCTGACAAGAAAGACATGCACATCGGTTTTCGATTGGTAATGGATGCGGAGTGAAAAAGATCATTCTATGATGAGTATATTGGTATTAAGCGAAGAAATTGACATTCATTCAACAAGCAAGTCTGTTATTATGACCACGAATGGCAACACTCTCAATTTGAATGATTAACCACGCAAATGTATATAACTCAACTTGACTCCGCCAGCAAACTTGATTTCAGGGATGTGGATGTCAACGGAAGACACCACATTGGAGGAAGCCATCAACAAGCCAGGATTCAAAGACCTGGATTGCAGAGTTGAACAAACGGATTTGGGGAGAGGAGTGACAATTAGGAATGAGAAATTAGGAATTAGGAGCAGCCGCATCCTTGCGGCTGAACGGAAAGGAGTACTATGAAAAAGTTAATGTACATAGAAAAGGACGCCTCTGACCTGCAACGGTCAGAGAAGAACAACTTCATTGGGTAAAGCTCCGCCACAGTGTGCAACAGACCGGTGGCGGAGCGGAAAAGGAAAGGTGCCCAAGCAGGGGCATCGCATAATGTTAACGGACCTCTTAGCGATGTTCCCTGCCACCAAGCACCTCAGGTCGCATATATTGTGATGTTTGTCACGCAATGGCACAAGAAATCCGGCGGCAAAGATACAACTTTTCCGTTTCGGATGGCAGACCCGAAACGTGCTTGCAAGGTGCGGCGCGCCCCGCGGGAAAGGGGGATTGTGTTTAATTTAAAATTGAAAAATATGAAATATTTAAAATTAAATCAATTGGATAGCCAAAGACTGGCAGAGAAAGAAATGTTGAACGTAACTGGCGGACAAGGCGGATGGAGATACGATATAGGTCCTAACGGGACATATACTCGATATTGTACCTGTGGCTGTGCCTACGAAAACAACGGGGGCTCAAGTACGGAAGACAACAAAAATGTCAACTATAGTGGAGGTACCTCTGGTTTAAGAACGCCAGGATTCCCATTAACGCCCAACAGTAAATAATTGAATATCAGGGGTGGGTACCAAATCCACCCCTTTGATTAGAAAATCTTAATTATGAAATCACACCTATTAGCGTGCTTTGCCATCATTTTGGCGATTCTCTCTTTCCTATCATGTAGCAGATCTGTTCATAAGGATAACAATTCCATTACTGACCTACAGACAGTTATGCCCGTTGACACACTTTACACCATACCGTTTCAAATAACTGGCGATATGAGCAGGATTCTTTTAGAAGCAAAAATAAACAATAAAACTAAAACTTTTATGTTAGATTCGGAATTCCCTTATCACTGTTTAGATTGCAAGTTTGTTCTATCATTATTTGACACAACCAATCATACCAGCAAAATGATAGAGAATGGTTTTACAAGAGTGTTTTGCAATCATCCCATCAACATCAATTTGCAAAATCTCGTGTGTCATTCTGACACATTTGAGTTGATGTTCCCAGACTATTTAAACACAAAAGAGGAATCATGCGGCATAGTCGGCAGGCCATTTTTTGAAAAATCAGTGGTTTGCATCAATTTTGATGTCAACCGGATTTATATTCTCAACAAATTTCATGACAATTTTAACGGATATGCTTCTGCGGAATACATAAAAAATAAAGAAGACCACCGTATTTTGACATTGAAGTTTCCAACCGAACAGGATTCGATTTCAGCAAATCTCATCCTCGATTTTGGAGCACCTTTTTCAGATATAGATAAGGATATTAAAAAACACATAAAAATCCCTACTGGTAAAGTGAATCCACTAAATATCGGAGCAGTTTTATTAAACCGGGCTGTAGCTATTAAATACAAAATAGATGTTGAGGCTGGCAATTCTCAAACAGGAGAAGTGATTGAACATCCTTTTGAAAATTGGGGCTGTGATGGCGGTATCGGTATGGACATTATCAAGCAATATAATATGATTATAGATTATCAGCATAATAGAATCTATTACACCCCCAACGAGTACTACAAAAAGATGACGAAGCAATGAAAACATACCTCACCCCCAACCACATCCGCCACGCTTTGGCGACTGATCCGAGTTGACGGAGTAATAGAGTTGCTATAGAATTGCTATAGAGTTACTATAGAGTTACCATAGAGTTAGAGCTTTTTTTTGAACCGTTACGGACAGCCAACTACTAACTACTAACTACTAACTACTAACTACTAACTGCTAACTATATAATGTCTTTCTCCTCAATGAGATTGTTCAGTATCGCATACACCGTCAATGCCGCGACGGACTTGATGCCGGTCTTGCGGACGATGTTCTTGCGGTGGGTGATGACGGTGTGCACGGAGATGTTGAGGGTGTCGGCTATCTCATTGTTCTTGAGTCCTTTGGACAGACAGACGAGCACCTCCTTCTCGCGGTCGGAAAGGGGGTCGGTGTCGGATTCGTCATCATCGGATTGGAGCGTGTTCTCCACTTGGTTGAGGGTGGACTTTATCCGTTGCGGGTCGTCATTCAGCTCGATGATTCCGGCGAACTGCTTCTGATGCTGCGCTTCGATGTACGAGGTGACCAACCCGACGAGCCGCATGTTGGGCAACTGGTCGAACTCCGCACGGAGGGTTGCGCGGCGGGCATATTCAAAGAGCAATGGATTGAGAATCAGGATATCAGGTTTAAGAGCGTTGATCCGGGAGTTCAGAGCGCCGAGATTGTCGGTGGAGAACACCACCTCCACGTCGGGAAACTCGCGCAACAGCTGGGCGAGACCGACACGCAGGATAGGCGAGGGTTCGGCGATGGCGACTTTAGTCATGGCTCTGCGATTCAAGGAATTGGATATACGGCAGCAAGATACGGTCCTCCATCATGGCATGTTTCCCGATATCGTGGGAAAGGGCATACGTGTCGAGAAGCATATCGATGCGCTCATCGGAGGAGACATCCGAAGGGATATACTTGAGCAGCAGATTGGTGAGGTCGTTGAGGGTGTCCTCAATGTCGTCGTGCTGCAGATTGAACGTGCACCTCTGCGGGTTCGCCACGTCCCCGTCGCGGAGGGTCTGCCGCAGATAGGGGAAGATGACCTCCTCCTCGTAGCGGAAATGCTCCCCCAAGTCGCTCTTGAACTGGGTGTAGAAGTTGGCGATGAGGGTGCGGTACTTGCTGTCCATCGGTTCGAGCAGCGCGTGGAGATGGTGCTCGATGTGGGGCAGCTTGTGGTCAAGGTAGTCGCGATGCGAAAGCAGCAGATACTGCAGGATGTCGGCCATGGGACACTGCCGCAGCTCGTCGATGGAGGGGTAGTAGGAGTCCTCGGTATAGACTCGGGCGATGAGCAAGAACAGCGGGAGCGACACGCGGTGCTCGTCGCAGAGCTGCTCGACACTCTTCTCGCCGAAGCCGAGCGGGATGCCAAGGCGCGGAAGCACGGTCAGCAGACTGTGGTGCTGGTTGATGGCGTCGGCCATCTTCATCTTGGGTGAAAGTTGGGAAGGCATCGTTGACGGTAATAGGGTTAGGAATGGACAGGATCAATCGACAGCCACAGTCTCCTCTTCGGCGGAATCATCCCCCTCGTCAGCAATGCCCTCATACTCCGCGCGGAGCTGCTCGTAGAACTTGACCTCCGTCATCTGTATATACGGAGCCAGCCACAGGTAGCCGATAAAGAACGTGAGAATGGCGAGAATGGCCCAGCCGATGAAGCTCAACACCAGCAGGAAAAACTCCAATTTGTGTCCCTGCATCATCATGCGGCTCTCGCGCAGCACCTCCACGGGACGGAGTTCGGGGCGATCGTGCAGGACGAACGGCACCACGGCGTAAGCGATGGCCAGCACGAAACCGGGAACCATCAGCACACAGGCAATCAGCGCGAACAAGACAGGGTGGGTTTCCATCTGTCCCAAACCGACGATGACGCCGATAAAGGCCGCACCCAAGAACATGGCTCCGAAGATGGCAAGTCCCTGCAGGAAGAGGGTGACGAACACATCGCCGAAACGTCTGTATCCGCAGAACAGATCCCCGATATCCGCAGGCAAATCCTGACGGGAGGCGTTCAGATGCGCTATGTAATAGCCATACTGCATCGGAATCATGACGATGGTGAGGATACCACCGATGGCAAGGAACACCGCCGTCAGCGTGGTGAACGAGCTGCCTTGGAAGATAGTGCCGTACTGCGACAGAACCTGAGCTAACGAAATCAGCAGGAGATAGATGAAGGTGAGCCCCACGAAGGAGCCCCATTTGCCTCTCAGCGTGGCAAGCGCCTGGTCTTTCAGATCGTTGATTTTTCCCATAATGTTCAGATTTATAGTGGTGAATGATTTATCTTTTCGGGGTATCGGACAGCAGCAGGGCAATCTCCTCCTGCAGTTTGTCGGAGACGGGCACGAGCGGCAGTCGCAGGGCGTTGTCGATGAGTCCCATGGCGAACATGATGGCTTTCACGCCGGCGGGGCTGCCCTCCTTGAAGCAGTCGATGGTGAGCGGCACCAGCTGTTGGTGGATGGCGCGCGCCTCGTCCATGCGGCCCGCCATGATGTGGTGCACCATCGCGGAGACTTTCGCGGGGAAAGCGTTGGACATCACGGAGATGAGTCCGTCGGCGCCGGAGGCCATAAGCGGCAGCGTCAGCAAATCGTCGCCGGAGATGACCATGAAGCCCTCGCGCCGTTTGGCAATGAGCTGGAGGATCTGCTTCATCTTGCCGGAGGCCTCCTTTATGCCCACCACGTTGGGGCACTCCTCGGCGATGCGCAGGGTGGTCTCGCACTCCAGGTTGCAGGAGGTGCGGCCGGGCACATTGTAGAGGAACACCGGCATGTCGGTGGCGGCGGCGAAAGTCTTGTAGTGGGCCACCAAACCCGCTTGCGACGGCTTGTTGTAGTAAGGCGTCACGGTGAGGATGGCATCGACCTCGAAGGCGGCGAGGCGCTCGAGCTTGCGAATCATGAACTGGGTGTTCGGTCCGCCGAGGCCCACCATCACAGGCAGGCGGCCGGCGTTGGTCTCCAAGATGCAGCGCAGGACCGCGTCCTTCTCGTCCGGGGCGAGCGTGGGGTATTCGCTGGTAGTGCCGAGGGCGAGCAGATAGTCCACCCCATTGTCAATCATGCGGTTGACGAGTTGTGAGAGCCTCGGGAAGTCGATTTGTCCGTCGGGGGTGAACGGGGTAATCAGGGCCGTGCCGAGCCCCTTGAAAGCGGTATGCGGGTCGTGTCTCATTTTCCGGAAAGCTTTTGGGTGTAGTTGAAGGTCGAGGAGAGGAACTGGCCGTAGTTGCCGCTCTCCGTCTGGATATAAAGGTCGTAGATGTCCTGATAGTCGGCGCAGCTGCCGACGATGAACTTCGAGTTGGCGGTGGCGAGGATGGACTCCACGGGCGCGTGGTAGCGGTAGTTGAAGTCGAGCAGGATGTCGAAGTCGCGCTGAATGAAGTCGGTGACCTGCACCACGTTAGGTTCGCCGCACCAGGTGAGCTGTTTCTGGCAGAAGTAGTCGGCGGAGAGTTGTTGCAGGCAGTAGAAGGGGACGAACTTCTCGTCGATGTAGCCGATGAGGTGCACCACCTTGCCGGCGTTCTGCAGTTGGGTGAAGATGCGGAAAATGGCCTTGTAGGAGTCCTCGTCGGTGATCTCGCAGAGCATGCCGACGGTGGCGGCTCGCTCGAGGGCGCAAACCGCCCTCGTCTTGTCGGATTTCCGCTCCTCTATGTGCTTGCGGAGGAAATGATTCTTTATTCTGTCAAACATACAAAATGGTCTTATCAAAAAGAAGTGGCAAAGATACAAAAAAAACAGTATATTTGCCCGATTTTTTCAAAATGGCAAAGAAGACATATAACATACTGATAGTTATACTGTTAGCCTTTGCGGTGGATGTCTGTGCCGCGGACTTTCGCTGCGAGGTGGACACCGTTGTGCCGACAACGGCGGCGAAAGTGGACACCGCCCGCCCCGCCGCGAAAAAACCGGCCAAGGTCAGCCGTGCGGCCAGCAAGCGGGTCACGTTCGAGACGTTCGACCAGAACTACGAGCGCGCCATGCGCTACTACAACAACCACCAGTGGCTCTCCGCCGCCGGCCTCTTCCAAGAGCTCTACCCCCTGTCGCTCGGCACTCCCCGCGCCGACACCATCCTCTTCCTCTTCGCCGACTCCTACTACCAGAACGGCGACTACAACATGGCCGCCCTCCACTTCCGCGACTACGTGCGCCGGTACCCCAACTCCGAACACACCGAGGACGCCTTCTTCCGCTGCATCCAGGCCGTTTACAAGACCAGCCCCGACTACAGCCTCGACCAGACCAACACCGACTACGCCATCGAGCAGATCAAGGCCTTCCTGTCGGCCTACCCCGACAACAAACACGTGGAGGAGTGCAACATCATGCTCGACGACCTGCGCCTGAAGCTGGCCCGCAAAGACCTCGAGATAGTCAAGCTCTACTACAACACCGACCACTACGAGGCCTGCCAGATCGCCGCCAAGAACTTCTTCAACGAGTACGCCTACTCCCCGCTCATGCCCGAGGCCGTTTACTGCCTGGTGCTCAACAACTACGAATACGCCAAGCGCAGCACCGAGCGCAAGAAACCCGAACGCCTCAGGGATTGCCTCGAAGCCTGCCAACGGCTGCTTCTCAACTACCCCGACTGCAAGTACGCCAAAGAGACGGAGAAAATCGCTCAGGACGTCACCAAACAACTGGAAAAATACAAAATCAAGTCATAATAAATCCCTATTAATGAAAGCGCAAGAATACAAGAAACTGAAAATCGACCTCTATGCCAACACCAAAGACATCCGCCAATACGACAAGGAGACGGGCAACTTTTACAAGAGCATCGTGATCATGTCGAAGCGCGCCGACCAGATCGCCGCCGAGCTGAAGCAGGAGTTCCAGGAGAACTCGCACCTCCAGGCTCCGCAAGACCGTTCCGGCGAAGAGGTCTATGAGAACCGCGAGCAGATCGAACTGTCGAGAATGTACGAGCAGCTCCCCAAGCCCACGCAGCTCGCCCTGCACGAGTTCGAGGAGGGTCAGATCTACTTCAAAGACGTTGACGAATAAGCACCCGCAAGCTATGGGCAAACACGTGGTCATCGGCATCACCGGCGGCATCGCGGCGTACAAAACGATGCACCTCATCCGGCTGTTCAAGAAGAACGGCTACGAGGTGCGTGTGACCGCCACGCGCAACGCCCTGCAGTTCGTCACCCCGCTGACCATCGAGACGCTGTCGCAGAACCGCCTCTACACCGACATGTTCGACCCGAACCGCACCATGGAGGTCGAGCACATCGCCCTGGCCGACTGGGCTGACGCCCTCGTGGTCGCGCCCGCCACGGCCAACATCATCGGCAAGTTCGCGCACGGCATCGCCGACGACGCACTCTCCACCCTCTTCCTCGCCGTCAAGAAACCCGTGTTCATCGCACCCGCCATGAACAGCAACATGTTCGAGAACACCGCTGTTCAGGACAACATCCGGCTGCTGCACGAACGCGGATGCCGCATCCTCGCCCCCGACGAGGGCTTCCTGGCCTGCGGGACCACCGGCAGCGGACGGATGCAGGAGCCCGAAGATATTTTCGAGCGCGTGGACGAGGAACTCTCCGGCGACCGCTCGCTGCTGGGCAAACACGTGCTCATCACCGCAGGCCCGACCTACGAGCCCATCGACCCCGTGCGCTTCATCGGCAACCACTCCTCCGGCTTGATGGGATTCTGTCTGGCCGAGGCCGCCGCCCGCAAAGGCGCCCTCGTCACCATCGTCAGCGGTCCCTCTAACTGCACCGCTAAGCATCCCAACATCCGCCGCATCGATGTGAAGACGGCCGAAGAGATGTATCAACAATGCATGCAGATCGCCGACCAGCAAGACATCATCATCATGTCCGCCGCCGTGGCCGACTACACGCCCGCGCACCCCGCACCCGAGAAAATCAAGAAGGAGCAGGCCGGCATGGCCGTGGAGCTGGTACGCACGAAAGACATCCTGGCCTCCGTCGGGAAGACCAAGCGGGACGGGCAGCTGCTTGTCGGCTTCGCCTTGGAGACCGAGAACGAAGTGGAGAACGCCAAGAAAAAACTACATACTAAAAACGCCGACCTCATCGTTCTCAATTCCCTGCGAACCGCCGGCGCCGGATTCCGGACCGCCACCAACCAGGTGACCATCTTCGCGAAAGACGGCCGCGAATTCGCCAGCGAACTCAAAAGCAAACAGGAAATCGCCGAAGAAATACTCCAAACCGCCCAAATGTACATCCAAAAATAAAAAATATAGTCAACTATGAAACGCATCATCGGACTTTTCATCATTATGCTGGTGGCGCTCTCGTCGCTGAACGCCCAGGACTTCCAGTGCTCGGTGTCCATCAACGCCAACCAGATTTCAAGTTCTGGCAACCAACAGCGCTACAACGAAATGCGGCAGAAACTCTACACGTTCGTTCACGACCGCAAATGGTGCCAATACAACCTGAAACAAAACGAGCGCATCGAATGCTCCATCACCATCAACCTGACCAAGGAGTCGGGCGACGAATACGAGGGAACGGCGACATTGGTGCTGCAACGCCCTGTGTATAAGGCCAGTTACAAGACCACCCTGCTGAGTTTCCAAGACAAGAAGGTGAAATTCCGTTACGCCGACGGCGACCCGTTGGAGTACGACGAAAGCACCAACCTGTCGGACCTCACCTCCCTCATCGCCTACTACCTCAACCTCTTCATCGCGGTGGAGCTGGATTCGTTCTCCCAGAACGGCGGCTCACCCTACTTCTCCAAGTGCCAGAACATCGTCAACCTGAACCAGAAAGAGGTGGGCTGGAACGTGGCGGAGAGCGGCCAAAGCAACCGCTACTGGATCACCGAGAACTTCACGAACAGCACGTATAGCAAACTCCACGACTTCTACTACCAATACCACCGCCTCGGCCTGGATGTGATGTACGAGACCCCCGACGCGGGCCGCGCCATCATCCTCGAGAGCCTCAAGCTCCTGCAACAGGTCAACGCGCAGAAGTCCAACCTCGCCGTCGTCCGCATCATCCTGAACACCAAGAAGGACGAAATCATCAACATCTTCAAGGAGGGTATGCCGTCGGAGAAGACCCAGGTCATCAACATCATGAAACAGATCGACCCGACCAACTCCTCCGCGTACGACGCCATCAACGCCGCATCCAAATAGTCGCGATGCTGACCTCCCTGCAAATAGAGAACTATGCGATTATCAGGTCTTTGGAAATCACGTTCCGCCAGGGCCTGACCGTCATCACCGGCGAAACCGGTGCCGGTAAGTCCATCCTGATGGGCGCCCTGTCGCTGATTCTCGGCAACCGCGCAGACACCGACGTGCTCTTCGACAAAACCCGCAAGTGCATCGTGGAGGCGACCTTCGACGTGAGCCACCTCAGCCTGCAAACCCTTTTCCAACAATACGACCTCGACTATCAGGACGAGACCCTGATCCGCCGCGAAATCAACGAGCACGGCAAGTCCCGGGCGTTCATCAACGACACGCCCGTGAACCTCGCCACCCTCAAGGCCATCGCCTCCCTGCTGGTGGACATCCATTCGCAGCACCAGACCCTGATGCTCCAGAACGCCAACTTCCGCCTGCGGCTCCTCGACCAGTTCGCCCAGAACCAGGAGCTGGTGTCGCACTATCAGCGGGCATTGCACGCATGGCTGACTCAAAAAGCGGAATACGAGACGCTCAAGCAGCGTTGCGAAGAGGCCGCCCTCCGCTACGACTATAATGTGTACACCATCGAGGAGCTGGAGAAAGCGCAACTGCAACCTGACGAACAGACGGAGATAGAGCAGAAAATCCAAGAGTTGTCGCACGCGGAGACCATCAAGTCGCATCTTTACAACGCCACCCGTATCCTTTCGGAGCAGGAAGGCGACAACATATTATATATGCTGAAGTCGCTGAGCCAGGAGTGCCGGGCGTTGGAGAGCCTCGGGGCCGAATACGCCGACTACAACCGACGCATCGACGAACTCACGACGGAGGCGCAGGATCTCTCCTACGAGATGTCGCGCAAGAACGACGCCGTGGAGGTGAACCCTGCCCTCACCGACCAGCTGAACGAACGTCTCGACCTGCTCTTCTCACTGCAGAACAAATACCACGTGGAGGACAACGCCGCGCTGATTTTGCTGTTGCAAAATTTACAACAAGAAGTCTCCACCTACACCGATGAAAAAGAGAAACTCGCTGAATACCAAGCGACTGTAACCCGTCTCGAAGAGGAGGCGCAGGCTCTGGCCGTCCAGCTGTCGGAGTCGCGCAAGGCGGCTGTGCCCGCGCTTGTCCGTGCCATGGAAGCGCGACTGCATCAGTTAGGGATGGCGGGAGGCCGTTTCGCCGTGACCATCGAGGAGGGCGAGGAGCTGCGGGAGACCGGCCACGACACGGCCACGTTCCTGTTCAGCGCCAACGCAGGGGTCGCCCCCGCCGACATCGCCCGCATCGCATCCGGCGGCGAGATGTCGCGCATCATGCTCTGCCTCAAGTCCATCATCACCGACTCGATGTACCTGCCCACCATCATCTTCGACGAAATCGACACGGGCATCTCGGGCGAGACAGCCTCGAAGGTCGGGCAAATGATGCGCCAACTGGCCGTAAAGCACCAGGTCATCGCCATCACACACCTCCCGCAGATTGCGGCCTGCTGCGGACAGCACCTGCTGGTTTATGATCCCGCGACGGGAATCTCCTGGACCCTGCGGGTGCACAGCTGCGGCCGGCACTGCGACGCGGAGCCCCTGACCGCGCAGGACACGGCGAACATGCTGCAGGCCTTCGGCGGGAAGAACACCTGGGACCAGAAGGCTGTTTACGTGAAGCTGCCCTCCGGCATCTGGACCCTGGGCTCCACCCACGACATGCCGCACATGAGCGGAACGATTTCGACCAACAATTTCAACGGGCACCTGTGTGTGCACTTCCTGCGGGATATGGACGAAGCCAAGGCTAACGACCCGAGCTACGGCGTTGCGAACCAGGAAACCATCCGCGCCAAGTGGAAGGCGCTGACGGGAGAAGTTTTGAGCAAATAACCGGCGGGTGCGCTGTCCGGTTCAAAAAGCCAATCGGGAGAATGAAGTATGCTTTTCAGTTCTTTGGTGTTTCTGCTTCTTTTTCTTCCGGCGGTTTATCTGATTAATTCACTGCTTTCGCGCTTTTTCAGATCTTCGACAACTGTATCCAACTGTTTCCTGCTGATCGCCAGCCTTGTTTTCTATGCCTGGGGCGAGCCGGTGCTGGTGCTGCTGATGATCGGATCGATTTTGCTGAACTGGTTCTGCGGG
>ONQE01000054.1 GCA_900319925.1 uncultured Bacteroidales bacterium
CATGAGTTCGCTGACACGGCTTGTGTCAGCTATACTTGGAATGAGCAATCTTACTATTGGAGCGGTGACTATACACAAACATTCGAACTCCCCAACGGTTGTGACTCCGTGGTGACATTGCATCTCACCATTAATCGCTCCGTTTTCACTTACGAATCGCTCACCATTTGTGACAACGAGCTGCCTTATAGTTATATGGATACGATTTTTGAGGTCGGCACCCCGCAGTATTCGAGACCCACTTTCCGATTGACGGCGGCTAACGGTTGCGATTCTGTTGTTTATCTCAACCTCACTGTCCAATCTTCCACCCTGGGCGAGTTTGCGGCCATGACCCCGACGAATAACTACCCGATTGCGAACCAGACGGTGTATTTCACTTGGGATGCGGTGGAGAACGCCTCCGCCTATGCTCTCTACGTGTGGCCTGTGGGAGAGCCCCAACCGCAAGAGCCTACTGTTTCTCAAGTTTACTGGACACAATGTGTAGTGTCCAATCTGCAGAACCACCGGAACTACCAATGGTTCCTCCAGGCCTATAACAATTGCGACACTACCGTGAGTTCAGTTCGCCAATTCTCGCTGAATGTGGCGCCGGTGTTGACGCTCAACACGGGAACTATCATGGATTTCGGCGAAACTCCGTTGGACAGTACCCGTAGTCGCTATTTTCAGGTGACGGGTACGGCGTTGTCCGGAGCCATTTCCTACCAACTCTCAGGAACGGATGCCTCCTCCTTCTCCATTAGCTCGTCAAGCCCATGGGACAGTATGTCTGGCGGCGTAATGCAGATTTCTTTCCATCCCACAGTGCCGCAGAACGAATATGTCGCGCAGGTTACCATACAGAGCGATTCACTGGTGAGAACCTTCACGGTGAAAGGCTGTCTGTCCGGTTTCCTGACCTTTACCACCAATGTAGATGCTGACATGTATGCTATGAACAGCCAAATTCCCATACATGGTCAGGTGACGAACCTGCTCAACGAGCCGGTTGCCGGATTGGATGTGGAGGTGTATGTGAAGGTGTTCGATCTTGTTCGCACGTTTCCCGCCACCACGGACGCCAACGGACAGTTTGCGGTCTCGTTCGTTCCGCAGCAATCGGAGTCTGGCTACTACACCGTGGGGGCGCGCCGTCTGGGTGCCAACGACATGGCGGTGCATGACGACTTCAACATCCCCGGCATGATGCTGGTCTCTTCCGATTATATTCGCTGGCAGCCGAACACTGCGCAGGCGGATACAGGTTCGATTCCCGTGCGCAACCGCAGCCAGATTCCGCTCACGAATATCCAGGTCACCCCGTCAGTGCTGCCCAACGGATGCACGGTGCAGTTTGCTCCTCTGAATCTCGCAGGTCTGGCCACGGGCGAGTTGCAGTATGTCGTCAGCGGCACGATGGCCTCCACGGGCAGGAACTATGAGGAGGTGCGTCTCAACGCCTTCAGTGACGAAGGCGCGGCTATGAGTTTCAGCGCCTGGTACTATTGCGTGCAACAGCGTGCCGACTTGGACGTGATGCCTTTGTCAATCACCACTACGATGAACCGTGGAAAGAGCAAGGTGGTGGATCTCAAGATTTTCAACAACGGCACCGGTCCGACGGGCGATATCTATGTCTCGCTGCCTAACGTGCCTTGGATGTCGGTGGTCGGGGGTGATACGCTGCCCTCCCTGGGAGTGCACGACTCCGCCTACGTCTCCATCCGTCTCTCCGCAGACAGTACCACCGCTCTCGTTCGTTACACGGGCAATCTCGCCATTAACTGCGAACGTGGTGAGGGGGTGAGCATCCCGTACAGTATTACCGCCATCTCCGACTCCACAGGCTCGCTGGTGGTGGATGTCACCGACGACTATACGTACAACACCAACAACGGCAACGGCCCGCACCTTGCGGGGGCCAACGTGATTGTGAAAGGCTTCTATTCCTTGGAGACCGTTGCTACGGGAGTGACCGATTCCAACGGAGTTTTTGTGTCGGACAATCTGCCGGAGGGATGGTACAAGCTCATCATCCGCGCCGACCGCCACGAGGAGTACCAAAACAACCTGTACATCACGGCTGGAGAAACCAACAATCAGGACATTTTCATCCAGTTCCAGGCTATCACTTACTCGTGGGAGGTGGTGCCCACCGAAATTGAGGACGAATACACTTACGAGCTGGTTGTGGAGTATGAAACACATGTGCCGGCCCCAGTGATTGTGTTGGAAATGCCCAGTGAACTTCCCGCACTGCAGGAGGGGGAAAGTTACACGTTTGATTACGTCTTGACCAACCACGGCCTAGTTGCAGCGTTTGACGTGCAACTTTTCGCTCCGCAAAGTTCCATCTACACGTTTACACCGCTGTATGACCAGATGGACAGTCTGTCCGCCCAAACCACGGTGTTCATCCCCTGTGTGATGAGTCGCCCCGCCCAAACCCGATCGGGAAGTAAAGCCGCCGGTTTAAGTTACGACTCCGACGGAGGTTGCCCTCATATTATCCGAACATCGGTTGTCGGTTATAAATTATGCGGAGGGCAGCGTTATCCCATTTGGGCGTATAAGCAGGTGACCGACGGGACCTATGATCCGTGCCCCTCGTGGACGTGGATGCCGACATACGACGGGGTTGCAGGGGGCACTACTGTCGTGGCATCGGGGAATTACAGTACTGAACCGCTCACGACCCCGGTGGCGAGATGTGAGTGCGAGGACGAAATATTGAGCGCGGATACCACCCTGCTTTATGGAGCGGATAGTGTCTATTACATCATCTGTAAGGATGTCAGAAACTGTGTCAACGGCGAAATGTATCAGCTTTGTGACACGGTGCCGGGGTATGAGAGTTGCGCGGTTACGGTTACCACCAATCCTTTAAATAGACCCCTGTCTGGAGTAGGACGGATCGGTGTGGCCGCCGACGGAGCGTCTAAGATGTATATTTATGTCAAAAGCAAATGCCAGTTGCTGTCATCCCAGCTTTTGTGGACGTTGACTTGTAATGGTTTGTCGGGTTCGAATGTTTTGGGCACCATCTCTCCCGAAGTGGTTCAGGTGAATGACACCACCTTGAAGTTGACCTATACGGCACCGTCGGAATTCCCTGCCAATGTGGGTAAAAAGTATAAGGTTAACCTCAGGGTGATGATGATTGTGGGGGAAGACGAGGATACGGAAGTCTTTAATGTGGATTTTCCAATATTCATTGTCCGTCCTCCGGTGTTGTTTGTTCACGGGTTGGGCAGTGACGCTGGCTGTTTTGCAGATGTGTATGATAGATTGGAATCACAATATTATGATGAATGGCAGATGAAGAAGGTGGATTACCACAGCACGAACAGCGCTAATTTTTCGGATAATGAAAGAGTGGTACAAAAGAATTTGAACGACATCTTCTCCTTGTATAGGGAACACGGGTATGCGGTCTCGAAGGCGGATCTGGTAGGACATAGTATGGGCGGTATTTTGTCAAGACTGCATGTACAATATGTGGACAGCAGTAATGTCCATAAGCTGATAACGGTCAATACGCCACACTCGGGTGCTCACATTGCTGATTTGGTGATAGGAAATGAGTATTTGAGCGCTGCTGCACGTGTAAAATTTAAAGTAGGAAAATTCACGGAAAATGTTTGGGATTGGACGATTGGAGCTGTGGCGGATTTGCGAGTGACATCTCCGGCTATCGGGACATACTTGAATAACCGTGCCCGATTGGATAGGATGAATAACATACCTGTACACGCAATTGTGTCAACAGTAAACACGGATGCCCCAGTTATAAGTCCTGAATTTAAAAGAGAGATCATTCTTGATCTTCAGATTTGTACGATGCTTTCCCCGTATAATTTTGGTGCTCTTGCAAGAGACCTTTTAATTGGCATTGATATACCACAACCTGAGATGGATGCTTTGTTTTGTGGGTTGAAAAAGTGTATGTATAATTTCTTCCATGAAGAAAGCGACTATGTGGTGCCGTTAAGGAGTCAGCAAGGAGGATTGCCGGCGAATAACGTAACCCTGTTCGACAATAATGTAGGTGAATCTTCACATGTCGGGATCACATCGTATGGCCCTGCGATGGATAGAATCATTGAATTGTTGAAAGCCCCACCAACCAGTAATCTGTTCTGCATGACTGGATTCCGCCCGGACACGTTGACTTATCCGTCTGTGGGAGCAGATGTATCTTATGATGAATGTCTTCAGTATCTTCAGTCTTCGTCAACTCAAATGGCAAGTCTTCAAGAAACGCGCCTTCCCGGATTGTCTGGCAGCAGGGCATCTGCTAACGTTCGGAGCGGACAGTCAAGCGCTTCTTTGACAGCAGAGTATAATGCTGCAAACCGCACGATTACAGCGACTTGCAACTATTCGGAAGATGTGGAAAATAGACTTGTAATGGCCTGTATGTCTGATGGAAATACCCTTTTCGCCTTCAGGGATACTGCCCAAATTGAGATTCCTGCAACTTACAAAGGACGTGTCATTGTATTCGCCGTAGGGGAAATCGCAGATGGTGAGGTCGTTACGGACTCCGTATCGGTGCAGGTCGGCCAGTATGGGACGATCCCGCAGAGCATCCATTTCGTCGATGATACCCTTTATCTGCTTGAAAATGACACGATTTTACCGATGGTGGAATGTGTTTGGGCAACAGGGGACATCACCTACGTCACCCCTGTCTTCCAAGCAAATGACAGTGTCCTGTATGCTGACAATGATTTGGTTGTCGGACGAAATGAGGGCATCTCCGGGCTGGTCGCCCACTTTGAAGGTCTCTCGACAGCTGTTCCTGCCTTCGTTTATGGTTTGCGTCTCGATAATGATGATTATTTTGATGGTGAAGGTGGTAGCGGTTCCGGTGGCGACGGGAGTGACACGCTGTCCCATTCCGGGGTTTGCGCTTCCGTCACCGTGAAGTTCTCGCAGAAGATGACCATGACCCGCGAGGCGTTCGAGGGTACACTCACCATCAACAACGGGCACGACAGCGATCCGATGCAGAACATTGATGTAGAGTTCGTCATCCGCGACGAGGCGGGTGTGGATTGCACCAACCTTTTCCAGATCAACTTCTTGTCATACAACAATATGACAGGTACCGATGGTAATGCTTCTTTGAATGCGCAAGAGGAAGGCAGTATCATCGTGCAGTTTATTCCCACCAAACAGGCTGCACCCACAATTCCCAAGCAGTACTCCTTCGGCGGCTCGTTCAGTTTCCTCGATCCCTTCTCGGGCGAAAGTGTGACTTACAACCTCTTCCCAGTGGATATCACGGTGCATCCGAGCCCCGACCTCTATGTCAACTACTTCATGCAGCGTGACATCCTCGGCGATGACCCGCTCACGGAGAATCGCATTGAACCCATAATCCCGGCAGAGTTGGGCGTTATCATTCATAACCGGGGCGCAGGCGTCGCCAAGAATGTTATCCTGGAAACGGCTGAGCCGCAGATTATAGAGAACGAGAAGGGTTTGGCCATTGATTTCGCCATGTATGGGGCCTCCTTCAACGGACAGGAGCGTCAGTTAGGCTTGATGGAGATTCCGTTCGGCAATATCGAGCCCAACCATACGGGAGTAGGGGAGTGGTGGTTCACCAGCACGTTGCTTGGCCACTTCGTCTCCTACGAGGCGCACGTCATTCACAATAATAGCTTCGACAATCCCGACCTTAGCTTAGTGAGCAGCCTCGACATTCACCCGCTCGTCCACACCGTCTATGCTTACGGCGATTTGGACGACGGCATCAACGATTTCCTCGTGGATGATGAGGAAGACAACCGCAACTATCCCGACAGCCTCTACTTCTCCGATGGCGGTTGCACCGACGTGGCTACCGCCGACAGCATCGGCTTCGACCACTATGTGACTCCGGAGGACACGATTGTGATTCTCTCGCTGGATCCCTCCCGCATCGGTTGGAACTATGAGCAGACGTGGGATCCTGGTCGTGGACAGTACAAACTCATCAGCTGCACCCGCAACAGCGACCAACAGGTGATTCCGCTCAGCAACGTGTGGCAGACTTTTGTCACCCTTCCCGTCGGGGCGGATCCTGTCTATGAAAACAAACTGCATATTGTAGATACGCTCAGCAATGACCTGCCGACCACCTACACGTTGGTGTTCAGTCTGCAGGAGATAGTTCTGGAAGTGGATACCATACTGGGTGTCCCCGACAGTATTATCACGAACCCGTTGAGCGAGGTTACGGTGAAGTTCAACAAACCGATTGTGGATTCCACGTTCAACTACTTGGATATTAGCTTGAAATGCAATAACGGCGAAAATCTGTTGAATGAGAACCTGAATCTGGAAAGATTGGATTCCGTGACCTACAAGTTGCATTTGGAACCCTATACCGGGCAGTCGGGCTATTACGTGTTGAATATCCAGACGTTGGAGATCACGGATTTGCTCGGATTCAACGGTTACTATGCTAAGCAAGCCACATGGATCCAGAATATTTGTCAGCCGAATTCCGTTTCAATCGTGGATACAGCCTGCGACAGCTACACCTGGAATGACTCCACCTACACACAGAGCGGCGACTATACGCAGACGCTCACGAATGCCGGTGGCTGCGACAGCGTGGTCACCTTACACCTGACGGTGAACTACAGCAATACTGGCGACACGACTGCCGTGGCTTGTGACAGCTACGGCTGGTACGGAAACATCTACACGACGAGCGGCGACTATACGCACACGCTCACGAATGCGGCCGGCTGCGACAGTGTCGTCACCTTGCATCTGACTGTGAACTACAGTAACACCGGCGACACCACCGCTGTTGCCTGCGATAGCTACGACTGGTACGGAACCACGTACACATTGAGCGGTGACTACACGCACACACTCACGAATGTCAGCGGCTGCGACAGTGTTGTCACCTTGCATCTGACTGTGAACTACAGTAACACCGGCGACACGACTGTCGTGGTTTGTGGCAGTTACGGCTGGTATGGGAACATCTACACGTTGAGCGGTGACTACACGCACACGCTCACGAATGTCAGCGGCTGCGATAGTGTGGTTACGCTACACCTAACAGTGAACCACTCCAACACCGGCGACACGACTGTCGTGGCTTGTGGCAGTTACGGTTGGTACGGGAATATCTACACGTCGAGCGGCGACTACACGCACACACTCACGAATGTCAGCGGCTGTGACAGCGTGGTGACGTTGCACCTTACGGTGGAACCGACGAGTAGTTCTGAGTTCTCCGTCACCACGGACTCTTGTTACGTCTGGAATGAACTTTCCTACTGTGCTTCAGGTGATTATACCCAGATATTCCAAAACGAGTACGGCTGCGATTCGGTGGTGACGTTGCATCTTACTGTCACGGTGGGAATCGACGGCTACAACGGATTCGACGTCGTGCTCTACCCGAACCCCGCCAGGGATATCCTCAACGTGCAGTGTACGATGGGCGATGTGTGCGGCGAGGATGCAACCGTGGAGTTGCTCGACGTGTACGGCAAACTGTTGCAGACCGTCCGGATGTCTCCTGAAACCACCACCCTCAACGTTGGAGGTTTGGCGGGCGGTGTCTATTTCGTGCGCGTGACCACAGACCGCGGTACGGTGACAAAACCGTTCGTGAAGAAGTGAGACATGTGACGTGTGATTTGTGACGTATAAAAAAGGCCGTCAATGTTCGCATTGGCGGCCTTTAGTTCGTACCTTGTCAGGCCTGTTTCTTCTTCTTGCGGCGCTGGACGAACCAGCTGACGAGCTCCGTGCCGATGGAGAGGGCCGTGAGCCAGCCCGACTTGCTGCCGGCGCTCTTGGCCGCCTTGCCGATGGGGAGCGCGTGGACGGTCCTCAGCACCTGCCCGACGTTCGAGCTGCCGAGGTTCTTGCCGAAGTTGCGCACACTCTTGAAACCGTTCCAGGTCTTCTTCAACGTGTCGATGTCGTCCTGGTAGGCGTCGAGGTCCTTGCTGAGCCTGCGCTCCTGCACCTCGATCTTCGCGCGAAGCTCCTGCTTGCGCTTGGCGATCTCGTTCAGATCGTTGATAGGGGCTTTACTGCTCATATTGGCCTCCTTCCTCGTGCTCGGATTCGATTTCCGCGTCCTTCACCACGTTCTCGGTCTCCAATTCCTCCACCTCGTCGGGGTACATGATGCGGCTGAACTTGCGGATGAGCGGTTTCACGAACAGCACGTCCTTCTTGGCCAGCACGAACACGATGATGCCCACAAACAACACGCAGAGGATGGTGTAGGCCCATGCCGCACCCAATGCCATGGTGAGCCAGTGGATGACCGCCGACGAGAGGTAGATCAGCACCACGAGGGCGCACACGATGACAATCAGCATCGAGAAGATGACCGACAGCAACTGCGTCGATTTCTCCAGGAACTCGAGCTTCAACAGGTTGTAGCGCTGGGAGAAGTAGGTCTTGGTGTCCTTCCACGTCTTCGCGCTGCGCTCCGACCTGCGGGTGAATTTGCCTAAGATGTCCATTACAGCTCTTCGTCTTGGACGGTGTCTTCGAAGTCGTCGTCCTCGATGTCGATGTTGAAGTCATCTTCGCTCGGGGCGCAAGAACGTTTCGCTTTGAGTTTGGCGATGACACGGTCGATCTCCTCGCGGGTCATTTTCTCGCCCACTTTCTCGCGGATTTCCTTACCCTTCTCGGTGGTGCAGAGAAGGGTGATGCCTGTAGCTGCGGCGGCTCCCGCCACGAATGCTAAAATTTCAGAAGCTTTCATTTTTTTTGATTTTTAGGGGTTATTGTTTCTATTTGTTTTTACGCCCCACACTGCGGCTTCGCCTTGTGTGGGGTTATTTGCTCTACCGAGCTCTTGTCCCTTCGGGACTGCTTAAGGAATTATTCTCAGTTCTTAATTCTTATTTGACGTCGTATCCGATGCGCTCCACGGACTCCATCTGGTCGATCTGCCGGAGCTGCTCGATGAGGTTGTTCAGCGTTTTGACGCTCTGGATGTAGAGCATCAACGTACCTGTAAAGACATTGTTTTTGGTCTCAATGTTTAAAGAGCGGATGTTGAGATCCATCTGGGAAGTAATCACGTCCATCATCTCCTTGATGATGCCCTTGCGGTCGAAACCTTTGAGCCTGATGCCGGAGAGGAAGGCGATGTTCTGGCCTTTGCGCCATTTGGTCTTGATGATGCGGTTGCCGAAACGCGACATCTGCGAGATGGCGTTCGGACAGCTGGTCTGGTGCACCACGATGCGGTCGTCCGACACCTGGAATCCCACCACCGTGTCGCCCGGTATCGGGTTGCAGCAGTCGGCCAGCACGTACTTGATTTGTTCGTAGTCGTCGTCCAAAAGGAAGGCGTTCGGGGTCACGTCCAACTGCTCCTCGATGAGCTGGTTCAGCGGCTTGCTCTCGATTTCCTGCGTCACCTTCTGCTGGAAGTCGGCCAGCTCTTTGGCGTTCTTCACCGACAGCAACTTGGAAATCTTGCTCTTGGTCAGCTTCTTGGAGGCCACACTGCTCCAGAAGCTCTCGGGACTCTTCTCCAACGAGGCGTCCATCACCTTGCGGACGTTCTCTTCGTTGAATTCCACGCCAAGTTCGTCGAAATACTGCTTGAGCTGGAGCTTGCCGGAGGAGATGAGCTCCTGCTGCTCGTTGCGGAAGAAGTCCTTGATGCTGCGGCGGGCTTTCGGGGTCTGCACGAACTCCAGCCATTCCGCCTTCGGGAACTGCTTCTTGGAGGTGATGATTTCCACCTGGTCGCCGTTGTTGAGGGACTTGTTGACGGGGGTGATGTTGTAGTTGACTTTCGCGCCGATGCAGTGGTCGCCGAGGTTGGTGTGCAGAGCGTAGGCGAAGTCAAGCACGGTGGAACCCTGCGGAAGCGTCTTCATGTCGCCCTTGGGGGTGAAGACGTAGATCTCTTTCAGACCGAGGTTGAGACGCACCTCGCTGAGGAAGTCCAGGGCGTCGGCATCTTTGCTGTCGAGGATCTCGCGGGTGCGCAACAGCCAGTCCTCCAAGCGCTTGTTCATGTCAGAGTCGGCGCTTTCTCCGTCGTCCTTGTAGTGGTAGTGCGCGGCGAGACCTTTTTCGGCAATCTCGTCCATCCGTTTGGAGCGGATTTGCACCTCCACCCAGCGGCCCTGCTTGCTCATGGCAGTGACATGCAGGGATTGGTAGCCGTTGGGCTTGGGGTGGGTGAGGAAGTTGCGGTCGCGCGAGGGGTTGGTCTGGTAGAGGTTGCAGATGATATGGTAGATGCGCCAGCAGATGTCGAACTCCTCGTACATGGGGCTGTCGAACACGAAACGCACGGCGAAAATGTCATAGACGTCCTCGAAGTTGATCTGCTTGCGGACCATCTTGTTGTAGATGGACGACACGGACTTGGTGCGGCTGGTGATCTCGGCTTTGATGCCGGCCTTGTCGAGCGCTTTCTGGATCGGGGCGATGAACTCGGGAATCATTGTGGAGCGTTCCTGTTCCGACTCCTTGAGTTTTTCGGCGATGGAGAAGTATTCCGTGGGGTTGGTGTAGCGCATGGCGTAGTCCTCCAGTTCGCTCTTGATGGCGTAGAGGCCGAGGCGGTGGGCGAAGGGGACGTAGAAGTAAGAGGTCTCGGAGGCGATTTTGAGTTGCTTTTCCGGCGGCATCGCGTCGAGGGTGCGCATATTGTGCAGCCTGTCGGCGAGCTTGATGAGGATCACGCGCACATCCTTCGACATGGAGAGGAATATCTTCTTGAAGTTCTCGGCCTGCAGGGAGATGTTCTCGTTATCCACCACAAGGTCGTCGATTTTGGTGAGTCCGTCGATGATGTTGGACACCACGTCGCCGAAAAGCTCGCGCATGTCGTCGAGGGTGTAGTCGGTGTCCTCCACCACGTCATGCAGCAGGGCGCAGATGACGGAGGTAGCGCCGAGGTTCATCTCGGAGCAGCAGATCATGGCCACGGCGATAGGGTGGTAGATGTAGGGCTCGCCGCTCTTGCGCCGCACGCCGTAATGCGCGTCGGTGGCCAGCTTGAAGGCCTTGCGGATCTGTTTGCGCTCCTCCGCGTCGGTTCGCGGCCATACCACCTGCAGCAACTCGCGGTACTTCCGCACCACGGTCTTGTTCTCTAATACTTCGTTTGGTATGTATTCTCCCATATTTCTTTTCTTCGCTATAGGTTTTGGTTTTGCAAAAATTGTGCCGATTTTGAGACTCTCGTCTCACGTCATCGGACAATCAGCTTCTTTGTCACCACCGTCTGCTCGTCCGTGATCTTCATCAGGTAGCAGCCGGGGGTGAGGTCGTTGAGACCCAGTGTGTTGACACCGGGGGTGAGGAGCGTCTGCAGCACGAGGCGGCCGGAGAGGTCATAGAGCTGGCAGAGGGCGTCGGAGGCGCTGTTCGCGGTGACATGGCACTGGCTGCCAGCGGGGTTCGGATAGATGGTATAAAGCGACTCCTTCGGGGTGACGTACTCGTCCACGCCCACAGTGGTGAGGGCTTTGAGCACGGCTTGGTAGGCGTTGACCTTGCCCGCGCCGAAACGCAGCACGCCGGCCTGCTCGGTGAACTGGTCGTTATAAGCGGTCTCCAACAGGATGCTCTTCACCTGCTCGGACGAGAGGTTGGGGTTCGCCTGCAGCACGAGCGCGGCCACACCCGCCACGAACGGACCAGCCATAGAGGTGCCCGACAGCGAGACGAACTTGTAGGTTCTGCCGTTGAACTGCACGGAAGACGTGTAGTTGCCCGTATAGGTGGTCGTATAGCTGGAGAGCGAGGAGACGATGTTGTTGCCGGGGGCGGAGATGTCGGGCTTGTTCACCTGCCCGAAGCCCGGACCGGAGCTGGAGAAGTCGGCGATGGCGCCGCCGGCCATTTGACCGGAGGGTGCCATAAAGCGCGACTTGTGGGCCGCCACCGCGATGGAGATGTCGATGTTGGCCGGGGTGCTGATGCCGTAGAGCGCATCAACGTCAGCCCAGTCAGGATGGACGCTTGGCTTCACAAAGGCGCCGCCCCAGTTGCCGTATTTGGTCTCGATGAGGGCCATGTTCCAGGCGTGGAAGTCGCCGCCTGCCGCAGCCACCGCAAGACCGAACTTGTAGCCGGTGAGCTTGGCAACATCCAACTGCACCTGAGGCCTGCCGTTATAGATGTTCGCCGAATCGGCTATGAAAGCGTAGTACACGCTGTCGCCGTTGATGACCAGCCAGTTCTCGAAAATGCCGTCATCGATGGTGGAGTGGAACGGGGTCTCCGCCACAACGTTGTAGCTGTTGTCCATCGCAAAGATAGAGAAGGCGAACGGGAATCCGGGTGTTCCCATCATGGTGATGCTGGAACCGATGGAAGAGTGGGGGAAGGTGAACTGCGTGTGGATGGTGTCCTGCTGGGTGAAAGTGTGCATGATATGATCCTCTTCATCGCCGTTGTTGCCCGCGCTGGTCACGAAGACCACCCCAAGGTCGGCGAGCCGCTGCATCTCTTCCGCCAAGGGGCCGGTGCCGTCCATGTTGTCCAGCCAATAGAGCCCCCAGCTCATGCTGATGACCAGGCGTTTGCCCTCCTGCTGCGCCACATCGTACATCCACCGCCAGGCGTCGATGACCTCCTCGTCGCTGAGGCTCACGCTGACAAAGAGGAACTCGGCATCGACGGCCACGCCCCGGTACTGGGTGCCCGCGCCGCCGCCGCCGGCGATGCCCGCGCAGTGGGTGCCGTGGTAGGCGTAGTCATAGACGTTGCTCGTGTCGCAGTGGACGGCCAGGAGCGCATCCTGACCGACATATTCCGTGCCGTAGTTGTAGCCTGCAGGCGCGGGACCGGAGGTCTTGAACTGGTCCCAGGCACGCAACACGCGGTAATGGGTCATCGTGGTGTCGTAAAAGACGGGGTGCGTGTAGTCGAAGCCCCAGTCGGTGATGCCGATGATCACGCCCTCCCCAGTGAACTCCTGCGGCAGATTCCAGGCCATGCGGACACTGTCCACGCGCCCGTCAATCGCGGCGCGATGCAACAGGGCCTGAGAGCGGCCTGCCAGCGCCAATGTCATCAAAACAGAAAATAGTACAAGTCTCTTCATATTCGTTATTTTTTTGATTATTCCCAAAATAGGCGCCTCTGCCCGGCATTCGGGCGAGGTACGTTTTATCGCTGCAAAAATAAGTATTTTTCCATTATCGTATCAAAAATTCTGAACACAACCGATGTTTTTTCCGATAGTATTCGTTTACATAAAAAGTTTACTTTTGCGCCCTGTTTTTTTAAGATGACGAACTTCTTCCTTCGGATATACGACTTCCTCGCGAAACGGCGGTGGTTGGCGGTTTCGCTGGCCGTCGTGCTGTCCGCGCTGTTCGCGTTTCTCGCCTCGCGGGTGCGCTACGAGGAGGACATCGCCAAGTTCCTGCCCAACGGCGGAGACCATCGCAAGAGTCAGGAGGTGTACCAACAGTTCGCCGCGCAGAGCCGCATTGTCGTCGTCTTTTCCCCTGCCGCCGGCGACTCCTTGGATACGGAAGCCGCTGAGGAGGCCATGCAGCGCTTCGGCGAGATCCGGGTTCAGCTAATGGGCGATATCCAGCTTGAGA
>ONQE01000194.1 GCA_900319925.1 uncultured Bacteroidales bacterium
GACTTGTGATTTGTGATTTGTGATTTGTGATTTGTGATTTGTGATTTGTGATTTGTGATTTGTGATTTGTGATTTGTGATTTGTGATTTGTGATTTGTGATTTGTGATCATATCAAAAGTCATAAGTCATACGTCAAAAATCATACGTCAAAAATCATACGTCCTATTTGTCCAGTACTCTCAGCATAAAGCCGGTGCCGTGGATGTTGCAGATTTCGACAAGGGGTTGGTAGCCGTCGGCGTATTTTGTCTTGCGTTGGCCGGGTTCCTTGGGCAGCACGCGGTCCTGGCTGTCGATAATGAGGTAGCCACGCAGCTTGGTCATGAACACGTCCATACTGCGGGAGGTGGTATTGTCGTCGGCACCCCAGACCTCGCGGAGGATGATCTCGCGGGGCACGAGCTTGTTCTTGTGGTCGAGCATCAGCTTGAGAAGTTCGCACTCCTTGCGGGTGAGCGTGCGGGTCATCTTGGGGTGGATGAGCTGCATCTCGGTATAGTTGAGCTGGAAGTTGCCGAACTTGATGGTCTCGTCTTCGGAGATGTACTCGCGCTGCCCCGTGGCCTTGCAGCGGCGCAGGATAGCCTGAATGCGCAGCACGAGCTCTTCGATGCTGAAGGGTTTGGCCACGTAGTCGTCGCAACCCATCGTGAACCCCTTGATGCGGTCTTCCTTGTCAGTGGCGGAGGAGAGCACAATGATGGGCACGTTCTTGTCAATCTTGCGCATGTTGCTCAGCAACTTGAAACCGTCGTAATGTTTCAAGGCCACATCGATGATGCACAGGTCGAAAAGTCCCTTGTTGAACTGTTCGTTGGCCTCAATGCCGTCGCGGAAATCGGTCACTTCAAAACCTGACATTTCCAAATAATCTTTGATGACGTGGCGCAGATTGTTGCTGCTGTCCACCAACATGATTTTTTCCTTCTTTGGTCTCATAACGTTTATCTTTTTTGACAAATATCTGTAAAAATTAACTCTTCTATAATTGTTGACCTCACCATCGGGCGTCCCTTCCAGCATCCTAAAGCCTATGCCCAAGACTGAAAATCAGCTGTTTTCCAGATGATAATTCATTGTCTAGAAAAACAGCTGCAAAAGTAATAAATTATTTTCAAAAGAACATCCATTAGAAATAATTTTTTTTTCAATTCGTTGACCACAATTTTTTATACCTTTGCGGCCGTTAAAAATTTTCTGTAACTATTTAAAGTATGGTTGGTTATACAACAGTAGAACAATATTTTATGCGTGGCTCGGAGAGACAGTTCCGAACGAATGTCCCTTATATTACAGTGGCGAACTCCCCTGAAATGGGGCTCTTTCTCGCGCTGCGCTTCTTGGAATGGGTGGGTGAAAATCCCGAAGGCGTCATCAGCCTGCCGACAGGAAAGTCCTCTGCGGGTTTCATGTGGTGGGTCAAGAAGCTATTGACCGAGTGGGATGCGCCGGAAAGCCGTGTCTTTCGCGAATCCCACGGACTGACGCTCACACGCAAGCCGTCGTTGTCGGGTCTCCGGTTCGTGCAGACCGATGAGTACTATCCCATCAACCCGGCACAGCACAACAGCTCCTTCAACTACGTGAAGAAGTTCTTCGTGGAGGGTTTCGGGTTGGACGCCTCTCGGGGACTGTTCATCAACTGCGACGAAATCCCGCTGGTGGACGGCAAACACTATACAGATGTGTTCCCCGACCATAAGGTGGATCTCTCCTTGCGTTTCCGGGAGGACCGCAGCCCGATGGAGCTGCTCCAGCAGTATTCGATTTTCAAGATCGATGACTGGTGCAGCGCTTACGAACAGCGCATCCGCGACTTGGGTGGCATCGGTTTCTTCTTAGGCGGCATCGGCCCGGATGGCCGCATCGCCCTCAATGTCCGCGGCAGCGACTTCAACTCGGTCACGCGGCTGACGGCCACCAACTTCGAAACGGCGGCCGACACGGCCAGCGATTTGGGCGGCATCGAGGTGTCGCGCTCCCGTCCCGTCATCACCATCGGACTGAGCACCATCACCTACAACCCGGATGCCGTCGCCATTATCAGTGCTGCCGGCGAGGCCAAAGCCGATGTGGTGAGGCTCGCGTTGGAGGAGACCCCATGCAACCGCTATCCGGCCTCCGTGCTCTCCAAATTGCCCAACGCGCGGTTCTACCTCACCCAGGGCGCCGCTTCCAAACTGAAAGATTCGGTGCACCGCTATTATACCACCGGCGGATGGAATCAGGAGAAGTCCGACCGCGCCGTCATCGACCTTTGCCGCAATATCGACAAGTTCAGCGACAAACTCGTGATGGATGACCTCCGCAACGACACGTTCTGCCGGTTGATTCCCGACCTCGGGGAACAGACCGTCCAGCGGAGCATCGACTCCATCACGGCCAAGATCGAGCAGGGCATGGCGCCGGTGCACGGGAAGGTCATCTACAACACCGCGCCGCACCACGACGACATCCTGCTCGGTATGTTGCCTTATATCAACCACATCGCCAGCGACCCGTCCAACGAGCTGCATTTCTCCATCATGACCTCCGGATTCAACGCCGTCACGAACCGTTTTCTCATCCAGCATCTGGAGAACACGCTCAATCTCCTGCGTGAGAATCTGATACAGATGGTGAATTACGACAACTTTTTCACCGAGGGGTATAAAATCAAGAGAGAGAAGGATGTTTACCATTCGTTGATCAAGATTGCCTCGCAGCAACGGTCTGAGTTCCTTCGCGGCTTCGCCCACCGGCTTGTGCGCGACATTGTGGAGATCTGGCAGGTGGATTCCGTCCAGGCGCTCAAAGAGCAGATTGTGAACATTATCGAGTTCACCAAGGGCTGTTATGACGGGCAGAAGATGCCTGCCGACATTCAGAAGCTCAAGGGGATGATTCGCGAGTTCGAGGAGGAGTTGGTGTGGGCGCACTACGGCTTCATGGAAGATCGCGTGCACCATCTGCGCCTGGGCTTCTACAAGGGCGACCTCTTCA
>ONQE01000050.1 GCA_900319925.1 uncultured Bacteroidales bacterium
CTGCAGCCAAAAGAGTCGCATCGAAATGCAAAAGAAAATTAACAAAAAAGCAATCACCAATAAGAGACAAACGGTCAACCTTATTTAGGCATTGACAACTTACCCCATAACCCATAACCCATAAACCTTAAACCTTAAACCTACTAACCAACATCCCACCGTTAATAAAATTCTCCGAAAGCGAATGGGCGTCCCCGCGACAATCGTATCTTTGCGCAAAATTACGTATTATGAGTATAAGTATGATTGCGGCTGTGGGTCAACGGTTGGAGCTGGGGTACCAGAACCAGCTGCTTTGCCATCTGCCCGTGGATTTGAAGCATTTCAAGGAAATCACCTCCGGGCACACGGTGCTGATGGGCGACCGCACCTGGGATTCGCTGCCCAAGAAGCCCCTGCCGAACCGTAGGAACATCGTCATCACCCTCGAAGACATCGAGTTCGAGGGGGTCGAAACCGTGCACTCCATCGAGGCGGCACTCGACCTCGTGGCCGACGACGAGGAGGCCTTCGTGATGGGCGGCGCCACCATGTACCGCCTTTTCCTGCCCCACGCCGATAAACTTTACCTCACCCGCATAGTCTCAGATTTCACAGCCGACGTCTGGTTCCCCGAGATTGACGAGAACGAGTGGAAGGTGGTGGAGTCCGAGTTCGTGCCGAAAGATGAAAAGAACGTTTACGATTTATATTTCCAAACCTTAATAAGACAAAAATGAAAAAAGTCATCATCATCCTGGCGGCCGTTTTCACCTGCATAGCCGCACTTGCCCAAAAAACCGAAACGATTCCGGATCCCCCTTATCTTCCCATCGATGAGCGCACCAACTTGGTCACCTATCAGGATGTCGTGAAGCAGGAGGGAACACCTAAAGTGCTGTACGACAGAGCGATGGAGTGGGCCAAGAAGTACTACAAGAACACCGCCGAGGTCATCAAGAGCGCCGATCCGGAGAAGTGCGTCATCAACATGCGCTCCAGCGTGCGGATTTTCTACAAGGACAAAGACGGCACCATGCGCTTCAAGAACATCGTCTATTACAACTTCAAGCTCGAATGCCGCGACAACCGCTACCGCTACACCATCACCGACTTCAAGGAGAAGGCCACCGGTTCCGCGCCCATCGAGGTCTGGTTCAACACCTCCGCCTCCGGCTGGACTCCCAGCATGTACGGCTACCTCAGCCAAATCGACGAAGAGATGCAGAAGCTCATCGAATCGTTGGAAGAGGGCATGCAGCCGAAAGAGGAGTTCGTGGACGAATGGTGATCAATAGTTAGTAGTTAGCAGTTAGCAGTTAGTAGTTAGACACCCGAATTGTTGTTGCATGAACAAAGCAAAACATAGAGGACCATGGGTGTTCGTTGTATTGGCTTTGCTGTGCAGCGCTTGCACGCATGAACCATCAGGCCATATCAAGTTGAATTTTTCTTTTGTCGTTGATAATGATTCCCTGCGGTTGGATACTTGCATGTATCGGAATGCCGCAGGGAATTTGTATGAAGTCAACGACGTGCAGTTCTTCATCTCGCACGTGAAGTTCGAGACCGCTTCCGGAGAGATTGTGGAAATCGCGGACAACCACGGGATTCACTACACCGACATCCGCATTCCCGGTACACTGTCATGGAGCATCGCGGACGAGTTGCCCGCCGAAGAGTATAAGTCCATCACGTTTGTGTTCGGGTTGGAGGGGGCACAGAACAGCACCGGCTTTTTCCCGAACCCGCCGGAAAACAACATGAGCTGGCCCGACGTCCTCGGGGGCGGCTACCACTATATGAAGATCAACGGCCGCTGGATAGACGGCTCCGGCGTGCGGCAGCCCTTCAACCTGCATTCGGGCAAAATCGCCACTGACAGCGGTTTCGCCGACAACACCTTCACCGTCACGCTGCCGTTGTCGCAGTTCGCGGTCGGCAAGAACAGTAGCGCTGATTTGACCTTGCAGATGAACGTGAATGCCTGGTTCTCAAATCCTTACCTTTTCGATTTCAACGTCTTCGGCGGCAGCATCATGCAAAACCGCGAGGCGCAGGAGGTGCTGAGGGCGAACGGGAGGGATGTGTTCGGGGTGAGATAAGCTTTTCCAGAATCTTATTGTTTTAATCACACCAACATCTTAATTTACAAACTAAATACACAGCGGGGAGAACTTTCGTCCTCCCCGCTGTTCATTATCGTATCCAAAGAATCTCCTACTCGCTCAGCACGCAAACCAAGTTTCTGTCGCCGTAAGCGTCGTCGATCTTGCCGACGGTCGGCCAGTACTTCTCGGTGTGCGGCAGCGGGAAGGCAGCCTGCTGACGGGTGTAGGGACGATCCCACGTGTCGGCGCAGACCACGTTCATGCTGTGCGGGGCGTTCTTGATGAGGTTGTTGGCCTGGTCGGCCTTGCCCTCTTCGATGTCGCGGATTTCCTGACGGATGGCGATCATCGCGTCGCAGAAACGGTCGAGCTCACTCAGCGGTTCGCTCTCGGTGGGCTCCACCATCAAGGTGCCGTGCACCGGGAAGGCCACCGTGGGAGCGTGGAAACCGTAGTCCATCAGTCTCTTGGCGATGTCGCCGACTTGCACGCCCGCGTGTTTGTCGAACTCGTTGCAGTCGAGGATCATCTCGTGGGCGCACATGCCGTTGGTGCCCGTGTAGAGGATCTTGTAATCCTTCTCCAAACGTGCGCGCATGTAGTTGGCGTTCAGGATGGCCGTCTTGGTGACTTCCGTCAAACCCTTGCCGCCCAGCATCTTGAGGTAACCGTAGGTGATCGGGATCAGGTAGGCGCTGCCGTAAGGAGCCGTGGCCACCTGGCTGCCCTGTTCACCGCCGACCTTCACGGTAGCGTGGTTCGGGAGGAACGGGACGAGCTTCTCGCACACGCCGATCGGGCCAACGCCAGGACCACCACCGCCGTGAGGCATCGCGAAGGTCTTGTGCAGGTTGAGGTGGCAGACATCGGCGCCCATGGTGCCCGGAGAGGTGAGACCCACCTGGGCGTTCATGTTGGCACCGTCCATATAGACCAGCCCGCCGTTCTCGTGGATGATCTTGATGATTTCGAGGATGCCTTCCTCAAACACGCCGTGCGTGGAAGGATAGGTGATCATCAAGCAGGAGAGGTTGTCTTTGTATTGTTCGGCTTTCGCGCGCAGGTCGTCGATATCGACCTCGCCGTGCTCCGTAGCCTTCACCACCACGATCTTGTTGCCGGCTTTCGCGGAAGAGGCGGGGTTGGTGCCGTGTGCGGATGACGGGATCAGACAGATGTTGCGGTGACCCTCGCCGCGGCTGAGGTGATAGTTGCGGATGACGGTCATGCCGGCATACTCACCCGCGGCGCCGGAGTTCGGCTGCAGGGAGATGGCGGCGAAACCGGTGATCTTGGCCAGCCAGTTGCAGACCTCATCCAACATTTCCTTGAAGCCCTCGGCCTGGTCGGCGGGAGCGTACGGGTGGATGTTGCAGACTTCGGCCCAGCTCAGCGGCAGCATCTCGGCGGCAGCGTTGAGCTTCATGGTGCAAGAGCCCAGCGGAATCATCGCGCGGTTCAGTGACAAATCCTTGACTTCCAACATCTTCATGTAACGCATCATCTCGGTCTCGGAGTGATACTGGTTGAAGATCTTGTGCTGCATGAACGGGCTCTTACGGGTCAGTTCGGCAGGGATGTGCAGGTCGGGAATACCGCATCTGCCGTCGCACACGTGCGGGGTGAACGGCTTGCCGGCGGCGATGGCCAGCACTTCGAGGATGTCGTTGACATCGTCGTGGGTGACGGTCTCGTCCAACGAAATCGTGAAGCAACGCTCGCAGTGGTAGCAGAGGTTGATCTCCTTCGACAGGGCCACCTTCTTCACGTCCTCGCAGGTGATGCCTTCGGGCGTTTCGAGGCAGAGGGTGTCGAAGTAGTTTTCGTTATACTGTTTGAAGCCGTATTTGGCTGCTTCCTTGGCGAGAACGCCAGCCAACACGTTGATCTTCACGGCTTTGTTCTTCAGTCCCTCGGCACCGTGCCACATACCGTAGAAGCCGGCCATGATGGCGGTGAGGGCGCTGGCGGTGCAGATGTTGGAGGTTGCGCGCTCGCGTTTGATGTGCTGCTCGCGGGTCTGCAGGGCCATGCGGACGGCGCGGTTACCCTGAGCATCAACGGTGACGCCGATGATACGGCCGGGCATCTGGCGCAGGAAGCTCTCGCGGCAAGCGTAGAAGCCGGCGGCAGGGCTGCCGTAGCCCATCGGGATACCGAAACGCTGGGTGGAGCCGACCACGCAGTCAGCACCCCACTCGCCCGGAGGCGTGAGCAGTGTCAGAGCCAGCAGGTCGGTGGCCACGCCCACGAAGATGTTCTTGGCGTGCGCTTTCTCGACCCATGCGCTGTAGTCGTGGATGCCGCCCCAGTAGTTCGGGTATTGGATCATCGCGCCGAAGAAGGTCTCGTCGAGTTCCATCTGGTCGGGTTTGCCGATCACGATTTCGATGCCGTGCGGCGCGGCGTTGGTCTTCATCACACCGATAGAGTGCGGGAACACGCCCTCCGCCACGAAATATTTCACCACGTTGTTCTTCTGTTGCTCGCGGCTGCGGCTGCGGAAGAACATCAGCATCATTTCGCCGGCGGCCGTGGCGTCATCCAGCATGGAAGCGTTGGCCAACGGCATAGCAGTCAGGCTGCTGATCATCGTCTGGTAGTTGAGTAAGGCCTCGATACGGCCTTGGGAAATCTCCGCCTGGTACGGGGTGTAGGAGGTGTACCAACCCGGATTCTCGAAAATGTTGCGCAGGATCACCGCAGGAGTATAGGTGTTGTAGGTACCCATACCGATGTAGGAGCGGTAGATTTTGTTCTTCGCCATCAGGCTGTGGATGTGGTTGAGGTATTCGCCCTCGGTCATGCCGTCGGGAAGATCCAGCGGCTTGGGCAGGCGGATGGCGGCAGGAACCGTCTTCTCAATCAGTTCGTCCATCGTCTTGACGCCGATGACATCTAACATTTTCTGTTGTTCGCTCACGGCGGGACCATTGTGTCTGCACGTAAAATCGTCTTTAATTATCATATTGACTATCAGTTTGTTATTAATACTTTTGGACGTAATTAAGGAAGGGCAAAGATACGTTTTTTTTGTATTTTTGCCACCTAAAAATATGCTTCTATGCCAACGAACTCCAAATCAGACCCGAACGAGCTCGACGGCCGCACCAAACTGCTGCGCAGCCGCCCGGAGCCGGATAATATACTGGTGTTCGGTGGTACAACCCTGATTGGGCTGTTTTTCTGCTTCACAGCGTTTTATTTTGTGATTTCTGAGATGATTGAAATCGGTTGGCGAGGCTTGGACGGATTTTGGCCGTTTATGAACGGTTTTTCCCAGGCGTTCATCATCTGCGGTGTTCCCATCGCTTACACGCTAATGGTTTTGGATATGCTGATTTGGCAGATAAAAGGCGAGGAGCTTGTCACCTATTCGGAAAAGGACTTGCTCATCCAGCATAAGAGTTTGTTCAGCGGGGAGTGGCGGATTCCGTGGGACTGCATCCTGGAAGTGAAAGCATATTCTTATCCGTGGTACAAATTTAAAGGGCGAGATGGGGACGAGACACTCTGTCTGACTTACAAAAACGCAAAAGGCAAGACCAAAAAGGTGCGGTTCGGACTGCTGCTCAACGAAGACCAACAGGAAATTGTTGTAGAGCGCATTAAGGAGCTGTGCGTGAAGAACTTCGGAAAAAAATAATAGGCGATAGGTCTATTCCAATTCCGACAAACGATATGGGATGCTGTTGGGATCTTGGTAATTGTTCCAAACGGCAAGAATAGTCACTTTGTCGGACTGAGGAGAATAAAAAACGGTAATTTGTCGAATGACAATCTTTCGAACTTCACAACCTTTGTATGTTGCACCTTCATATTGCTCTCCGATATGGGGGAATGAGGCAAGCTGTTCGACATTATCCATTATTCTTCTGTAGGTTTTCCGAGCGGCTCCAAATCCAAACCTGCCAAGCACATATTCGATTTCGGCGTCAAGTTCACGTTGAGCACCTCGCAACCACTCTATTTCAAAAACCATACTTCGAACGGATTGAATTAGAAACTTCCTGATGTGAGACCAAAGGCTCTTCACCAGCCTCAGCCTTGCGGATGCGGTCAAGCAGAATGACCTGCATCTCCTCGGCGGTATGTGCATTGGGGGATGTAATAGGTGTGGCGGCAAGTTCCGAAATCAGCAGATTCACTTTGTCTTGGAGCCATTGGCCTATACTTTCACGAGTGGTGAGGTCGGGATTAATACGCCTCACGGTAGCATCATCTACATTTATTGTTACAGTACACATAGTTTCTATATCCTATTTCGAACCGCAAAAGTACTATTTTTTCATTATACTACGACGCGTTAACGTAATTTAACACAGTCGGTCTCAAATCTCAGATTTCAGGAGATTTCCTTCTTGAAACTTGAAACCGAAAAAATACTACTTTTGCCCTCCAAAAAGAATGTTATGAGAACCAAACTGTTATTGTACACCTTATGTCTGCTCTTCCTCGTCGGCACGCCGCTCGCAGAGTCCGCGCAGGTTCCTGGCCAAAGAGAGCTGTTGGAGCGTGCTTACGATACAAAATCGTACATCCTATTGGAACAGTTCTTCGACAACTGGCAGAAAGAATATACTGATAATGAGGCTGAAGCCCCCGACAAATGGGTTGCGGAGGCGCACAAGGTGTTCGCTGCAATCCTTCGTCCTGAAATCTCATCACAAATGGGTATTGAGGTGTACGGTCCTGTTCTTTTAGTTCAAGGATCACTGGGAAAAATAGGTTGTGTAAAGAGAAAAACCACAGACTTTCTGACTGGAGATTTGGAGAAAACAGTTTGTGTCATTATTGATTCAGCCGTGGATTTCCGACCGAAATATCAGCTTGAAAACCTTACAACTTTATATTTGACAGAAGATTACGGAACGATAGTCAACGACTATCTTTCAACATTCAACCCTCCTCCAGCGCAGTTTGACTATAATATGTCTGATGATTGGGAGCTGACGGAAACAGACAGTGTTTGGGCTGTGACTGGCAATGAGAAAGAGCCTTACGACGAATTTGAGGCAAGAATACAAGCAGAAATCGAAAGATCTTCATTTTTGAGAGATTACGCCGGTTCGATATACTGCCCTCACATGTTTGGCCCATCAACTATTGTTCCTCTTTTCACCATTGACGAGATTGTTTTTGACCGTTCGCTTCATTACGCTGTTGTGGTTTATAGTCAATGTATTTCAGGAGGAACTGTCGTGCTTAAGAAAGTAAAAGACAAATGGATTTTCGACCATCAGTATGAATGGTGGATAGAATAGTAATAGTGTCTCTGAGAAGTGTTATATGCTTATGAAACAGAAAGTAACTCTTTACACCCTCCGCAACCCCCACGGCCTCCGGGCCACCATCACCAACCTCGGCGGGCGCGTCGTTTCATTGTTCGTGCCCGACAGAAACGGTATCCTGCGCGATGTCGTGCTCGGGTTCGAAAACGTGGAAGACTACCTTCCCGAAAACCACCGCTCTGACTTCGGGGCGGCGATCGGACGGTACGCCAACCGACTGAATAACGGGCAGATAACCATCGACGGGAAAACGTACCAGCTGCCGCAGAACGATGGCAAGAACTGCCTGCACGGCGGTCCGGACGGCTGGCAGTACCGCATCTTCAATGTTGAGGAAGTGGGCGACAACCGGCTGGTGCTGAGTCTGGTCAGCGAGGACGGCGACAGTGGGTTCCCAGGCAATGTGTGCGCCCGCGTCACCTACATGCTGACGGACGACAATGCGCTGGATATTCAGTATGAGGCGGTTACAGACGAGCCGACGGTCATCAACATGACCAACCACAGCTACTTCAACCTCAACGGCGACGCCTCCACCGATATCCTCAACCACCTGCTGACCATCGATGCCGACCGCTACACCCCGATTGGGGAAACCTTCATTCCCACGGGCGAGTTGGCATCCGTGGAGGGTACGCCGATGGATTTCCGGCAGGTGAAACCGATTGGTCGCGACATTGCCGCCGATTTCGAACAGTTGCGCATCGGACGCGGCTACGACCACAACTGGGTGTTGAACACGAAAGGCGACTATTCCCGTCCGTGCGCCCGCTTGGAGAGTCCCGTAACGGGCATTGCCTTAGAGGTTTACACTACCGAACCGGGAATGCAGGTCTATACCGGAAACTTCCTCGACGGCACGGTGACAGGCAAGTACGGAAACATCTATCAGCAGCGGGCTGCCGTCTGCCTCGAAACGCAGAAGTTCCCTGATTCGCCGAACCAGCGTTGGCTGGAGTCGAACGCGTTTCTGCGGCCAGGGGAGGTGTATCGCAGCAGGACGAAGTTCCGGTTTGAAACGTTGTAGAGACGATGAGACACCGTCCCTACAATACGGTTACTCGTCGCTCTCCTCAATCTGACTGATAATCTCTTCGGCGTTGCGGATCACCGAATTGTGCATCTTCAGTCCGATGAAGCCGCCGATAGCCAATCCGACAAGCAGTGCGATAATCATGAAAAGCGCCACCCGCCAGTCACTCAACAGAATACAATACTCGACAGCAAACCAAACAAACCAGACAGCAATCAAACCAATGCTGTATTTCAGCCATTTTTTGTAGTTGTCGCGCAACTGTTTCATCACTTTGGCCACTGTCAGCAAATCGCTGTTCATCGTCTTGGCATTCACGTCTTTATGGTACTTCCAGGTGAAGAAATCGCATACGAGCATCATCAGTATGGTGGCTCCGACGAACCACCAGCTGAAGCCTTCGATTGGAAGGAAGGTCAACGCCCAGAAAATCACGAAGATGGAGGCGCCCACGCTCACCCAAGCGTTGGCATTGATGTTACGGGCTTTGTGCCGCATCGTGTCGCGAAGAAGCTTGTCGGAGACGATGGTCTCCTTGTCTAATTTGTCCTTCAGCAGTGCGATTTGCGCCCGCATGGTTTCCAATTCGCTATTGTTTATTTCATTGTTTTCCATAACTAACATTCTTGATTGTCAGACATTTTCATTAACTGTTGTTTGATTCTAACCAACTTCACGGAAACGTTTTTGGCGGAGATGCCAGCGATGGCCCCGATCTCCTCGTAGCTGAGGTTCTCCAACCAGAGCAGGACGAGGGCGCGGTCCATGATGCCCAGCTTGTTGATGCGCGCATAGAGCTGGCGGATCTGCTTGGTGTCCTCGTCGGTGTCGGTGTAGAGGTCGGCGGCCATTTCGAGGGGCACGCGCTCGCCGCGCCGCTTTTTCTTGCGATCGTCGGAGATGCAGGTGTTGAGGGCGATACGCCATATCCAGGTGTCCACCTTCGACTCGCCCCTGAAACTGTCGAAGCCTTTCCAGAGGTTGATGAGGACTTCCTGGAACAGGTCGTTGACCTCGTCGGTGTCCTTGGAGAACATGTAGCAGACCGTATAGACGGTGCTTTTGTGCTCCCGGACCATTCGTTCAAAATCCGTTTCTTTCTTCGTCATTGGTTTAGAATTACACAGGTTAGACGCAGGAGGTATGGAAAAACTACAAAACTTTCAATATTTCGGACATGCGTTGCAGGGCGCGGAGGAACAGATTGTAGTATTTGGCGCTTGACATATCAAGGAAGTCGTTCAGCAATGCACTTTCTTCTCCCTTGTTCACCTCCTCTTGTAATTGGTTCGCGTAAAAAAGCCGGTGTTCCATTGTAAGCATCTGTCTCAGGTCGGAGGCTATCCATTCCGCCCCTGCCACCACCACGTCAAATTGGTTGGCATCCACATCAATTTCGGGTGGAAGTTCCGTTCGCGTCAGTGCGTACACCACATAGACATTCTGCAGAAAAAAGACCATATCTACCGCATCTCTTTTGGTCAAGTTATGACGATCGAACCATGTGTCGAGTTTGATCAGGAACTGACCGCTCAAGGAGGCTATACGGAAAGAAAACAGGTCGTCAACATGAACTGTATCAGCAGTTTTCATCACATCTTCAAAACAACGAACGGACATCACCGGCGAACCATCCGGAGGCCATGCCACTTGATCGTGTTCGACAATTGCTCCAAAAGGAACAATATCCACTTCATATTCGTATGGATGTTTTCCTATATACTTAAAACGTTGTTTTTCAGGAGATTTCAAAAAATCATGTTGCAAGAGAAGGGCTGTCAATTGGCTATACTGCTCCCAATCTTCCAAGGCCACAGACACATCCAAGTCCAGTGTACGACGTGTAGAACCACCTGCGCCAAGCAAATGCATGGCAATGTCACGTGCCGTTGCGCCCACTACATATAATTCCATTCCCATCGTTACGTAACATTTGGCCAACGCTTGCAACGTATCCACAAGCAGCACATTCTGCAAATCTGTTTTATGAATATGATATTCCATGGTTATATTTGTGGTTTTAAACGTTCGGCGGCCTCACGGCAACGGTCATCATCGGTTGCCAGCAGGTCGGCATAGACTACCAACAGCGGCATCTCATCGCCCGGCCAGAACTGTTTGTAAACAAAAATTTCTCCTTGTGGTGCGGGGATCATCCTTCCCGTCGTAATCAAAGCATTGGCATTGTCAGGCACATAGACTTCCCATTCTCCGGGCTGTATGTAAGCATCTAACAACGCGGCGGCAGGCTCTCCACCCCAATGACAGTTAGAAGGCAGCACGATATTCTGCCACTGTTCCCTGACTTGCGGGGTCAGAAAGGTGAAACGGTTGATTAACAACTTGTTCTTCAGCCCATCTGCATAACCGTGCGCCCAGCGTTCAATCAGATTTGCCCGTTTGCGCAAGAGGCGGCGGTCGCCGGATTCTACGATATATCCTTGCTCTGTCAATTTGCTGAGCATACTATGTACAGACCCCACCGAGACGCCTGTCTCAGCAGCGATTTCCCGTATCGTCCTGTTCACATTCTCTTTCGATTGCAAGAGAAAAAAAGTGACTAATAACTCTGTCTTTTGCATAATATCTTTTGTCCTTGTTCATTTTCTATACAATGTTCAATTTTTTTGAACACGCTCCTGTTTTTGAACAAACACGCGGCAAAAATACTAAAAATAAATGAGATACGAGAAGATGAATGAAAAAAATTTTTCGATATTATGATGTAACCTTTTGGAATTTCTGCATCATAGTAATGAGAAAAGATTGCTTTTGTCCTCCCACAGAACGCGCAGACTTCCGCAGAAAAAATCACGTGCAGATACGTGCGATACGCGGAGATAAAAAAATCGTATTTTCGCACCTGTAAAATTCACCGTTATGAATCACCATCGACATACGCATTTGCTCATATTCTTCGCCTCCGTACTGCTACTGCTGGCGGCGCGGCCTGCGCAGGGGCAACAGCGGTTCACGATGATACGGGACACCGTTCGCATCAACGCGTCGGACTATTTCAGTCCCATTTCCACCGTATCGCTTGGGTGGTTCGCCAAATATCAGGGCTGGTACTTCTGTATGTTTGAGGAAGAGGATATTTTCGAGTCCTGGAAAGGGAACCGAATCCTGTTGGCGATTTCCGAGGACGGGCATAAAGTCAGAAGAGTGGATTTTCCCTCCAATGAATTCAGCGTTTATGGTGACTTTTTCGTCCGGGAGGGAAAGCTGATTCTTAAGCCCTATCATACGGAGATTGCCGGGAAAGGATTTGTCTTTGACGACAAAAGCTGGTCGTGGAAACCAATAAATTCCATTTCTGACATTATCTACCAAGACAATCTGTACACTGTCGCTTTTAAGGACTACGGAGAATGGGGTGACTACACCTGGTTCATCCAAAAGAAGAACAAAGCCCAATACATTCGACCGGAGTGTTTTTCCAGAATCGTAAAAATTGACAGCGTCTATTATTTTGTGCATCCTAACCGGATCGATTCTGTTCTTGTATCCGACACGATGGGTTATCGGAGCAACGGCTTGTGGCACTATAACAATACAACCATGTGGCTGTTTGAGCGCGACATGTTCCGGAACAACTCGGAAATGCTCTCAACCCTATCCACCGTCAAGCCTCTACCATCTGTTTTTATATCCAAAGGGGAAAAGAACCCTGCCGCTATTTGGCCGGAAATCATCTACGATACCACTATTAATCATGCATTCAGTGTAGGGAAGCAATTGTTCCTCATTGTCACAACTCCTCAAAAGACCATAGTTGCAAAGTTAAGAGGAGGCCAGTTGCAGGAGGTGGTTGACTTTGGCCTCAAATACAACTTCATTCGAAAAAACGACTGCTACCGGGGTGTAAATGTCGCCAACAACCAATGCCTTCTCGGATTTGAGGAAAGCTATCACACTTCTGGCATACTGGATGCAGAAGATTCGGTTATCAGAATCCTAAACATCACACACAATCAGGATACGTTACATGCTTTGGGCACGGACAATGTCGGAAAATTGTTAGAATACCTCTTAAACAACTTCAACAAATTGTCTATAAATAATTTAGATAGTATTGAACAGAAACTGGGCGGAACTGGCAACCACAAATTCGAAACTTTTGACAACGGTTATTTTCCTGATGAGTACAAGAATAATAACGAATATGTTGGAACGAAATACTACAAAGTGGTTGACAACAATCAGACACTCATCACCTCATACTGCATCCATCTGCCGGATTCGATGGTCAAAGGTGTTTATTTGACGTGGGTTAAAACTAATTTTTTCGATTCAGACTCCCGTTGGAGTGCTGATGCCGAGGGTGAAGAGGCAAAATGTGCAGAGCTTTCCGACATTATCACCCATCTCACCGGCAAAAAGCCCAGACAGATGGAAAATCATTTAGAATGGGAACACAAGGGTTTCACAATCAGATTGTACGGTTACGCCCGCATGGTAATCTATTGAGTTTGCCCTCCCGCAGAACTCGCAGACTTCCGCAGAAAAAATACGGGCAGATACGCACGATACACGGAGAAAAAACTCTACTAAAATTATGCTACCAACATAATGCCAATAGCATAATCAGGGCAATTTCGTCCCTATATAACGCTCCACCAGATCTTTAAGCCGCTCCTCGGTCATCTCCGACAAACCTGTCGTTGATATTTCCTCATGCTCTTTAGTCCCTTTGCGAATAACATATTTATATCCTTTCCCGTCAATCGTGGCCATCAGATGATAATTGCCTTTGTATGCGGGCTTAATATGGGCTTCTTCCAGCGAATGGCCCGATGGAAGAGTTCCATTATAGGACCGTCTTTTCGCACCCAACCCCCATGCGGCCAAATGCTCCGACAGGCAACTTTCTATACGGCCAACCCACTCGTCACGCACCCCGTTCTTCACTGCCAAAGTCCGGAAGGAGGCAATGGCGGATGCCACTTTTCGGATAATAGTTTGGGGGGCGCGGATTCCATACTCATGCGCCAAGGAGAGGACGTCCTCGCAACGGATATCCCATAGTTTTCCTCCCACCATCAGACAATGCTCTCGGTTGGGCAGATAACCACCCGTATCAAAAATGAAGGTCATGTCGTAAGCGGGTGAAAGACGCCAAAGACCTTGACGATTCATGACAAAGGTGAAATTCTTGTTATGGTCGTCAGTGTTGTTGGCAAGAATATTGAATACCATACGTCTGAAAACTTCCTGGCAGTCCACTTCGGGAAGATGCAATTTCCGACAGACCATCAGAAGTTTTTCATAACTATCTGCACCAGGAGACATTGCCGCCAATGTCTGCGTATGCAATTTCCCCGAACGGTCTCTGTCGAACCGTTGGGTGAGGAAATGCCGGGCACCCTCCACCTCAAGCAAACGCGATTCCATCATATTGATGCCCGCGGTCCGGGCCATCTCATAATAGGTCAGCTCTAACTCGGCTGACGAACGCTTAGTATCGCCAAACTTCAAAAGAAAATGATCGAATCCGGAATCCAACTCCGTCTGGCCCGAGCGAATCTCACCCGTTTCCCGATTAATGGCTATAATGGCTTTGGGTTGGCGTCCTCCTGCAGACGTTCCAACGGCTATCAACGAATGCAACGTGAGGGTCTCATCCGGCAAGATACTCAGCTTTTCACGCTCTGTAGCAATCTTTTGCGCTAAATTGGCTAAAGCCTTGATGTCGATTTTTCCCGCCACCGAACCTCTGTCCACCTCCGGCACAAACTCCAGGGCACCCATGCCCCTTTTCCCGATGAAGGCAAGCTTCTCCAATGCCGTCACATTTCTGCCTGAGAGACCGTTCTCTTTGCGCCATTGCTCAAAAAGTTGGTTTCCCCACGCATCTGGCAAGGAATCGGCGATGAAAGAAGGTAACCGCTGATAGATACGTTCCGTTTCCCCAAAAATAGCACGGCTGCTCAAGGGGTTACGGATAGGGGCCACCAACGGTGCAATGTCCAGTTTTCCACGAAGAAATTCCGGATTGTATGTGAAATAGGAGACCTGTCGGCTTTCGTGCCAGGCCAGCCGGCCAATTTCCTTGCCCCATAGGAAAACTTTAAGTATCTCTTTCATAACTTCTTATGCCGCACACGCTGTGCTTTTTTGTTTTTGTCGTTATACAAATAAGGGGACTCTGGTTGTTCCGGCATCAGTTCCTTCAAGTCGTTGATGCATCCTACCGCTTTCAGAAGTAAAAGAAACGTTCCCAACGAGACGTTCGTCGCCGTCCCGTTCTCAAAGCGATGAATTGTCAGCACAGAC
>ONQE01000203.1 GCA_900319925.1 uncultured Bacteroidales bacterium
AGGTGGGAGAGTAGGTCGTCGCCCAATACCATAGCCCTTCAGGATTCTGAAGGGCTTTTTTGTTTTAAATCCCGGACCGACGCCAGGAGGTCCGGGATCCCCATCTCGCCAGTGTACGCATTGATCAAGACTTGACAAGACTTCAACAAGACTTACACAAGACTTACACAAGACTTACACAAGACTTACACAAGAGTTAGACAAGACCTGGACAGGAGGGGAGACGCAATTTTTTGCTTCTCTGAATAAGCCCTGTCCCAAAAACCAAAATAAATATGCCCTTTATATCAATATTTTTTATAAATTTGCGCCCTATTATGTTTAATATCTAAAATATTATAAATCAATTAATTATACACCAATGAAAGTTTATCAGACGAAAGAAATCAGAAATATCGCTGTCATCGGCGGTAACCGTACGGGTAAAACCACTCTCTGTGAGGCTATGGCCTTCCACGGCGGCGTCATCAGCAGAAGAGGCACCGTGGAGGACAAAAACACCCTCTCCGACTACCGCGAGGTGGAACTCGAAAGACAACAGTCCATCAACAGCTCCGTCATGTACGCCGAATTCAACGGCACCAAAATCAACATGGTGGACTGCCCCGGCTTTGATGACTTCATTGGTGAGACGATTTCCGCCCTCCGCGTGATGGACACCGCCCTCATGGTCATCAACTCCCAGAACGGCGTCGATGTGGGCGCTGAAATCCAATGGCGCCACGCCAAAGCCGCCGGTATCCCCGTGATGTTCGCCGTCAACCAACTCGACCACGAAAAAGCCAACTTCGACGAGACCCTCCACCAGCTGAAAGAATACTTCGGCGGCAGCGTCATGGCTTTCCAATACCCCGTCAACGCCGGCTTCGGCTTCGACGCCGTCATCGACCTTCTCCAAATGAAAATGCTCAAATTTCCGGCCAACGGTGGCAAAATGACCGTCGAGGAGATCCCCGCCGACCAGCAAGCCAAAGCCGAGGAGATGCATGCCGCCCTCATCGAGGCTGCCGCTGAGAACGACGAGGCCCTGATGGACAAATACTTCGAGGAAGGCACCCTCTCCGAAGACGAGATGATCCGTGGTCTGAAACTCGGTATCGCTAACCGCGGTACCTTCCCGGTGATCTGCATCGCCGCCAAGACCGACCAAGGCGTTGACCGCCTCATGGACCTGATGGTCAAGAACTGCCCGACTCCCGACGAGGGCCGCACGATGAAGACCACCAACGGTCACGAGCACAAGTGCAACGCCGCCGAGCCTTTCGCAGGCTACATCTTCAAAATCGGTATCGAACAGCATCTCGGCGAGGTCGCTTTCATCAAGGTTGCCGACGGCGAAATCAAGAAGGCTGACGATGTGCTGAACACCACCACCAACACCAAGGAGCGTATCTCCCAGTTGCTCGCTTTCTGCGGCAAGAACCGCGTGGAGGTCGAGAAGGCTGTGGCCGGCGACATCGTGGCTACCATCAAGCTGAAATCCTCTCCCGCTTGCTCCACGCTCGTGGCCAAGGGCGACGATGTGATTGAGCCCACCGTTTATCCGGATCCCAAGTTCCGCACCGCCGTCCGCGCCAAGAACAGCGCCGACGATGAGAAACTGGGCGCCGCCCTCAACGAAATCCGCAAGACCGACCCGACCTTCCAGATGGAGCAGTCCAAGGAGCTGCGCCAGCTGATCATCTCCGGTCAGGGCGAGCAACACCTCAACATCGTCAAGTGGATGATTGAGAAGCTCAACAAGATCGAAATCGAATACTACGCCCCGAAGATCCCGTATCGCGAGACCATCACCAAGTCCGCTGAGGCTATGTATCGTCACAAAAAGCAGTCCGGCGGTTCCGGTCAATTCGGCGAGGTGCACATGCTCATCGAGTCCTACTACGACGGCATGCCCACCCAGACCAAATACCCCATCCGTGCCACGGAGACCTACGACCTGCCTTGGGGCGGCAAGCTGATCTTCAACAACTGTATCGTCGGTGGTGCCATCGACGCCCGCTTCATGCCCGCCATCCTCAAGGGTATCATGGAGAAGATGGAAGAGGGCCCGCTCACCGGTTCCTACGCCCGCGACATCGTGGTGAACATCTACGACGGTAAAATGCACCCCGTTGACTCCAACGAGTTGGCATTCAAGTTGGCTGGCCGTAACGCCTTCAAGGAGGCCTTCAAGAACGCTGGTCCGAAGATTTTGGAGCCTATCTACGACGTTGACATCTTCGTTCCTGCCGACCGTATGGGCGATGTGATGACTGACATGCAGGGCCGCCGCGGTATCATGATGGGTATGGACAGCGAAGGCGCCTTCCAGATGATCCACGCCAAGATCCCGTTGGCCGAGATGAACAAGTACTCCACCACGCTGAGCTCCATCACCTCCGGCCGTGCCTCCTACAGCATGAAGTTCGCCGAATACCAGCAGGTTTCCGCCGATATCCAGAGCGAAATCATCAAGAAATACGAAGAAGAGCACAAAGACGAGGAGTAAAATCCGCGATTTTTGGATACCAAAATCCCGACAGGTTGCCTGCCGGGATTTTTTGTTTAAGGGTTAAGGTTTAAGGTTTAAGGGTTAAGGGTTATGGGTTAAGGTTTAAGGGTTATGGTTTAAGGGTTATGGTTTAAGGTGTCAATGCCTAAATAAGGTTGACCGTTTGTCTCTTATTGGTGATTGCTTTTTTGTTAATTTTCTTTTGCATTTCGATGCGACTCTTTTGGCT
>ONQE01000118.1 GCA_900319925.1 uncultured Bacteroidales bacterium
CGGCAAACCCGGCAGCAACGACGTGGAGATGCTCTCCATCTTGGCGGAAAGCGACTTCCCCGTCTCCTTCCCGAAGGCGGTCGAGTTGGAGGCCGAAGCCATCCCCACGGAAATCCCCGAAAAGGAGATCCTGCGTCGCCGCGACTTCCGCGACGTGACCACCTTCACCATCGACCCCGCCGACGCCAAGGACTTCGACGACGCCCTCTCCTTCGAGGTGCTCGAAAGCGGCCTCTACCGCGTGGGCATCCACATCGCCGACGTCTCCTACTACGTGAAGCCCGGCAGCGGCATCGACACGGAAGCCTACAACCGAGGCACCTCCGTCTATCTCGTGGACCGCACCATCCCGATGCTGCCCGAGGCGCTCTCCAACAACCTCTGCTCGCTGCGTCCCGACGAAGACAAACTCTGTTACAGCGCGGTTTTCGACCTCGACGACAAGGCCAAAGTCCACAAGGAGTGGTTCGGTCATACGGTCATCCGTTCCAACCGCCGCTTCAACTACGAGGAGGCGCAGCAGATCATCGAGACCGGCGAGGGCGACCTCAGCGAGGCCATCCTGCAGCTGCACAAACTCGCGCAGGTGATGCGCAAGCAGCGTTTTGACAACAACGCCATCAGCTTCGAGACTGAAGAGGTCAAGTTCAAACTGGACGAGAACGGCAAGCCCATCGGCGTCTATCTCAAGGAGCAGAAAGAGGCCAACTGGCTCATCGAGGAGTTCATGCTGCTGGCCAACAAGCGCGTGGCCGAGAAGATCGGCAAGAAACGCACCGCCACGCAGCCCGCGAACGTCTTCGTCTATCGTGTCCACGACAAACCGCTGGAGGATAAATTAGGCATCTTCAAGAATTTCGTCAAGAAGCTGGGCTTCGACCTAAAGACCACCTCGACAAAGGCCTTCAGCAGCTCGCTGAACAAGATGTTAGAGGGCGAAAAGGGCAAGCCCGACTACGACATGCTGAGCAAGCTTTCCATCCGCATCATGGCGCGGGCCGTCTATACCACCGACAACATCGGCCACTACGGCTTGGCGTTCCCCTACTACACCCACTTCACCTCGCCCATCCGCCGCTACCCAGACTTGATGGTACACCGATTGTTAGACCGCTATCTTGCGCACCAGCCGTCGGTAAACAAAGAGCAGTACGAGGACTACTGCAAGCACTGTTCCGACATGGAGCGGCAGGCGATGGAGGCCGAGCGCAACTCCATCAAGTACAAGCAGGCCGAATATCTCGCCGACAAGATCGGGCAGGAGTTCGACGCGGTGGTGTCGGGCATCTCCAAGTGGGGCGTCTATGCCGAGCTGAAGGAGTCGCACTGTGAAGGCATGATCCCGATGCGGGCTTTCGACGACGACTTCTACTATATCGACGAGGAAAACTACACGCTCGTGGGCCTGCACCACGAACATTCCCTGCGGTTCGGCGACCCTGTGCGCGTGCGTGTCGTGGCCGTTGACATCCTCAAACGCCGGATGGATTTCGAAAGAGTGCTCTGACCATAGACGTGAATACGTTTATCGGTCCTCTTCGACATCAGAACATCTTGCTATTCTTCCGTCAACGTCTCTAAAAAGGCTTTAAGGTCGGCGATGTCATTCGGAGTGAGGCGGACGCCGCCATCGTTGACGTGGTGCATCAACGGACTGATAGTCGGGGCGTTCTGCACTCCGGAATTGTAGAACTCCAGCACCTCATCCAAGGTTTTGAAGCGGCCGTCGTGCATATAGGGCGCAGATCGGGTGACATTCCGCAGTGACGGGGCACGGTAGGCGCCACGGTCACGAGGGTCACCCGTAACGGATGCACGGTCGTGTTCGTCTGCCGGTTGTGCATCCAACCCGTTGTTGTAGAAGAGGTTGGTGGTGAACATCGGGCTGCCGCCACTGCCGTGACAGTGGAAGCAGTCGGCCCCCTCCTCGGTGGTGAAAAGGACGTAGCCGTGCAACTCCTGTGGAGTGAGCTGCTCCTCGCCTCGCAGATAGCGGTCGAATTTGGTGTCGCCGGAAACGAGCGAGCGCACATACTGCGCGATAGCCTTCTGGATGCGGTCCATCGTAATCTCTTCTGTACCAAAGGCCTTCTTGAACAGTGGCGGGTATTTACCATCGGCTTTAATAGCGGCCACGGCACCCGCCTCCGTACCGCACATCTCGTCATCAGCTGTGATGGCCATCAGCACGATGTCCTCGATAGTGCGCTGCTTAGGATTCGGGTTGTCACTGGAAATCAGCCCGTTCCAAAAATAGCCCTCGTGGTTGAAGACGAGGTTCCTAAGCGGCATGACGTTGTGGATGGTGGGTTTCCCGGTAGTGCGGCCGCACGCCCTCCCGTTAGGGAAACGCGGATTGTCGGTGCCGAGATCGTAGTTGCACTCGCGGCGGTGGCAGGTGGCGCACGACATCAGCGAATCGGGCGCGGCGCCTGTATAGCCGCAGAGATGCGGGTCGTGGAAGAGCAACCGCCCGAGCTCCACACCCTCCACCGTCATGGGATTGTCGGCAGGGATATTCAACACCGTCGGGAAGCCCTTTGGAATTGGGATGTCGTAAGGGGTGGGCGGCTCGACGCGCTCGCGGCAGGCGGCGCAGAAAAATAGCAGGATGAGGATAATGCCTAGTTGGCCCCACACTGCGCTGCGATTGTTTGACATGCCCCACACTGCACTGCGATCGTTTGATATGCCCCACACTGCACTGCGATCGTTTGATATGCCCCACACTGCACTGCGATCGTTTGATATGCCCCACACTGCGCTGCGCTTGTGTGGGGTTACTTGCACTGCGTGCGTTTTGTCCCTTCGGGACTGTTTAAGGAAGATGTTTGTAATAATCATTCCTCATCAAACAACCCTAATTGTGTGCCGGGTGCATCATTTTCGGGCGAAAGGTCCGATTTGTCGGCGGAGATGGTGTCGAAGACCTCCTTGGCGATTTCGTCATCCATAGAGGTGACGGGGTCCACGTCGTCGGGAAGAGTCTCTTCTGCGGGTTCCTCCTCGGGCTCCTCGTAGGGCAGCGGCTCAACGAACTTCACGGACTTGATGTCGTTGAAGCTGAGACGTTTGCCCTTGGCGCGGGCCGTGGTCATCTCCACATATTCGGCGCAGGAAAGCACCTCTTTGGTATCTTCCGTGTCGGACTTCTTCGCATGATACACCACTTCGATTTGCGGCAGGTAGTCAATGGAATAGGCCACCAACTTGGCAGTGCCGTCGGTGGGATAGAAATCGACCTTCTTCATCAACACGTCGGGTTGGAAACGCTTGATGAAGTATTTTTTCTCCTTCTTGAGCTGATAGACGGCGGTGATAATCATCGTAGGCTTCCACTTGCGGATGATGTCGAGGTCGTCTTCGAAATGGAGGGACGTCTCGTATCCAGTGATTCTGTAATTACCCGATTTATAAACGGTGATAATCTTATCATCTTCGTGGAAGGAGCCCACCAATTCGCCGCGACCGTCGGTATTCAGGCGCATCACGGCGGACTCGAAATAGACATCGATGGCGCTGAGCGTGGAGATACCCTTCTGCGAAAGGGTGATGCTGGCCACCGGGTAGCGAGTGACGATGTTGCCCAACGCGGCGCGGTTCTTCACGGCCAACGTGCCGAAGTCGAAGTCGAACTCCCGCTTTTTGAGCTTGGGCTTCGGTTTGAGCTTCACGCGCACGACCTCAGCCTCGCCGTTGGGATTGGAGGTGAAGTAGAGGACTTTGGCGTTCTTGTTGCCCTTCACGAGATCGTATTTCTTATCGCGGGTGACGCCGCCCACGTTGAACCGTTTCGCATAGACAGGCCCGTTCACGCCCGCGGAGTAGATCATGTTGTAGATCTGCCGCTCGTCGCCGCGGCGGAACACCTCCGCGTGGATGATGTGCTTGCCCACGAAGTGCTTGTCGGTCACCTTGCTGATGGAGCACTCGCCGTTCTCGTGGAAGACGATGATGTCGTCCAAATCGGAGCAGAGGCAGGCGAACTCCACATCGTCGTCTTTCTTGAGGTTGGTGCCGATGAAACCCTCCTTCTTGTTGACGTACAGTTTTTGGTTGGCCACGGCCACGGTGACCGCGTTGATGTTGTCGAAGCTCTTGATTTCGGTGAGCCGTTTGTGGTCAGCGCCGTACTTTTTCTTCAGTTGCAGGAAGTAGTTGATGGCGTAATCGACGAGGTGGTCCAGATGGTTCTGCACTTCGTCCATATTGAGCTCGATTTCGGCGAGCTTGTCCATAGCGGCCTTGATATCGAACTTGGAGATTTTGCGAACGGGCTTCTCGCAGAGTGCGAGCACGTCGTCGCGGGTGATTTCCTGCCGGAAGAGCGGACGGTAGGGGTCGAAGGCTCTCTCGATGCGGTCGATTTGCGCGTCCCAAGATTCGGCATCCTTCTCCAATTCCTTGTAGATGCGCTTCTCGAAGAAGATCTTCTCCAAGGAGACCTTGTGCCATTGCTGGCGCAGCTCGTCGAGCTCGATTTGCAACTCTTTGCGCAGCAGGTTGAGGGTGTTCTCGGTGTTGATGCGCAGGATGTCCTTGACGTTGGTGAAGACGGGCTTGCCATTCCAAATCACGCAGGCATTGGTGGAATAGGTAATCTCGCAATCGGTGAAGGCGTAGAGCGCGTCAATGGTCTGGTCGGGAGAGACGCCAGGCATCAGATGGAGGTAGATTTCCGCCTGCGCCGCCGTATTATCGTCAATCTTCTTGATTTTCAGCTTGCCGCTGTCGATGGCCTTGGTGATGGAGTTGGTGGATTCAGAGATGAGATCCTCCGTGGTGGTGCCGTATGGTATCTCGTTGATCACCAGAGTCTTGTTATCGACAATGCTGATTTTGGCACGGTTGCGGATCTTGCCACCCTGTGCACCGTCGTTGTAGCGGCTCACATCGATGGAGCCACCGGTCGGGAAGTCGGGGTAAATCTCGAAATCCTCGCCCTTGAGGATGTGCACGGAGGCATCGATGAGCTCGTTGAAGTTGTGGGGCAGGATGAGCGTGGACATGCCGACGCCGATACCCTTCACGCCCTGGGCGAGCAGCAGCGGGAACTTCACGGGCAGCGCGATAGGCTCGCGGTTGCGGCCGTCGTAGGAGACCTGCCACTCGGTGGTCTTGTGGTTGAAGACCACCTCCTTGGCGAACGGGGTGAGGCGTGCCTCGATGTAACGAGGGGCCGCCGCGTCGTCGCCGGTGAGGATGTTACCCCAGTTACCCTGCGTGTCGATGAGCAGGTGTTTCTGGCCCATCTGCACCAGGGCCGCCCCGATGGACTGGTCGCCGTGCGGGTGGTACTTCATGGTGTTGCCCACGATGTTGGCCACCTTGTTGAAACGGCCGTCCTCCAGCTCGTCCATAGAGTGCAGAATGCGGCGCTGCACGGGTTTCAAACCGTCATAAACATCCGGGAACGCTCGATCCAAGATGACGTAGGAGGCGTAGTCGAGATACCACTCGCGGTACATCGACTGCGCGAAAATCACTTTGTGCAAGCCCGAATCGTCATGTAGCTCTTTGTCCGTATCCTCCTCAGGGATAACGACATCCGCAGCATTTTCGTCAATTCCTTCGTTTAATTCTTCGTCCTCAAATTCTTCAGCCATAGGTTTTGGTTTTTCAAGCCGCGAAGATACGATTTTTTTCTTGAAGAACGTAGAATGGTGATGGAAGAATGTCTATCTTTGCCGTTTGATTTTAGTGAGCAGTGATTTGTGATTTGTGATTTGTGATTTGTGATTTGTGATTTGTGATTTGTGATTTGTGATTTGTGATTTGTGAACAGACATCATTAACCTTTAACCAATAACCTTTAACCAATAACCTTTAACCAATAACCTTTAACCAATAACCTTTAACCAATAACCTTTAACCATTAACCTTTAACCAATAACCAACAAACATCAACCAATAACCAATATGGACAGAAGCAAGGGCGCATTTCAGGAGGGGCTGAGGAGGCATTTCGGATTCGAGCCGACAGCCAGCCAGGCGGAGGCCATGGACCGGCTGGCGGACTTCATCTATGGCAAGGGCGAGAACTTCCTCTTCCAACTGTCGGGATATGCCGGCACGGGCAAGACGAGTTTGGTAAGCGCGTTGGTGAAAACGCTTGCCGACATCGGGGTGCATATCGTGATGCTCGCCCCCACGGGCCGGGCCGCCAAGGTGCTCTCGCAGTATTCCGGACGCAAGGCCTACACCATCCACAAATGGATCTACCGCGTCTATAGCAAGGAGGGGGTGCGCAAGTTCGTGCGCCGTGAGAACAAGGACGCCCACACGCTCTTCATCATCGACGAGGCCTCGATGATTTCGGCGCAAGGAGGTGTCAACGAGTTGGTTGGCAATAGCTTGTTGGATGATCTGATGGAGTTCGTCTTCCTCGGCGACAGCAACCGGATGCTTCTCGTGGGCGATGACGCGCAGCTGCCACCGGTGCACGCGGATGAGAGTCCCGCACTCGACGCCGACTACCTGAAAAGTGCCTACAACGTAGAGGTTTTCGGGGCACGGCTTACCGACGTGGTGCGACAGTCGCTCGATTCGGGCATCCTCTACAACGCCACGCGGGTGCGCGACAAGCTCAATGCCGGCGACTACAACCCGCCACTGTTCAGCGGGAGGCCGTTCGAGGATTTCCGGCGCATCAACGGCGGGGAGATGGAGGAGCTGCTCAACACCCTCTACAACGACCACGACCATGACGAAATCGTCATCGTGACGCGTTCCAACAAGCGGGCGTTCCAGTTCAACAACGCCGTGCGCAGTCGTGTGCTTTTCCGCGAAAACATCATTGCCACAGGCGATTACATCATGGCGGTAAAGAACAACTACTACTGGTTGGACGAGGTCACCTCCGAGGCGGGCTTCCTGGCCAACGGCGACATCATGGAGATTATGTCCATCCACAAGCAGCAGGAACTCTACGGCTTCCACTTCGCGGACGTCACCGTTCGCCTCTGCGACTACCCCGAACACCCCTACGTGGATATCAAAATCATCTTGGA
>ONQE01000121.1 GCA_900319925.1 uncultured Bacteroidales bacterium
CAACAAGTGGCTGCTTCATATTTTTAGCATAATCTATTGTCTCATAAGCGCTTAGTCCTTTCAAAAATATTTTAACGGAGTGAGTCGCTGATATCAAAAAAAGTGTATTTTTGCAGCCGCAAATGAGGGACGTTAGCCCAGTCGGTTCAGAGCGCTGCCTTCACACGGCAGAGGTCACTGGTTCGAGTCCAGTACGTCCCACAAAAAACAGCTTCATCGGAAGCTGTTTTTTTATTGTCTATTCCCCGTTGCCTACAAGAATCACTCCACCCTGATGTTCAGTGTCCGCTCATAGTATCCGGAAGGTGTGAATTTCACCCGCAGCTTGCAAACATCGCCTGATCGGTATATTTCATCGCTGAAGAGCGTATGGAACAGGGCAGCCTCCATGTATCCGTTCATTTCATCTACAATGAGGAGATCGTTAAAGGATTGGGTGAGCAACTGGAACGTCTCGGGTGTGCCACTCTGTGACAGTTCCTGTGGATACCCGGTGGGAGATTGCCAATAATAAAGAATCCCATCGATGAACTGTGGTGCGTATGATTCAATCCGTATCTCCTGATAGGAATTGAGGGCAACGGTGATGGTGTCCGTCTTGATTTCGTTGCCGTCTATGAAGAACCGGATATTGGAGGAATACCGTGGCTCGCGCGAACACGACACGCACAGTACGCACAATCCTAATAATCCGATAGCGAAAATTCTCCTGATCTTATTCATATTGTTTGATTTTATAAATTTCTGACACAAGGTATTCATCTTATTGAAGTTAAAATTCGTAACCGACACCAACCGTGCCGATGCCCTTGAATCCCGCACCCAGTTCCACACTCGCGAACCAATGATTCCAACCCAGTTTTGCCCCGATTAACGTGACATGCGCTGATGCAAAAAGCGTAGGGGCACTGTTGCCCTCATTTCCAGAGGGGAAATAGGGATGGATAGGGCCCTCTTCTTCGACATTGAGGATGGTGAATTTCCCATAGAACTTCGTGATTCCGATGGAGATTCCCGAATAGAGGGTCAGATGTTCCCGGTTGAGGTACGAGAACCTCAGTTCCGGCATCAACGTAAAAACATTGTAACGTCGTAAGCAAATCGGTCCCGTATTCGTCTCCCGTGGCTCGACACCTTGGTTGTGGGCGTCGTTCAACAAAGGGCTTCGAGATTCAATATCGTCGAGGTGCGCATAGCCCACCGTCACGCCAAACCAGAACCATTTGTTGACGCGAAAGTGGGTTGACAGGGAATACACCGGCGAAATGTGGTAAGAAAATCCCAGCAGGTTCTTGTCCCGATACACCGCCGGGCTCATCCCTCGCGGATAGACATAGACGAAATAGCGGTCGAAGAGTGCGAGCAGATACGGGTCGCAGACTTCCAGCTTAATCTCGTGGCGGTAGAGGTTGTCATACAGCCACTGCGGTCGGGTTCGTTCCTTTTTGGAATGTTCCTTCGATTTGCTCGGTTGATCCGGTTCCTCCTCAACATTGTCCTCCTCTTCTTGATATTCTGGATAATAGGCGGGAGTCACGACTTCCGGGGTGTCGTTAGGAAGAATTGGTGTATGCAAGAATACCGTGTCGTGCACCCAGGTCGTGTCGCGGGAAATCAGCGTGTCGTGCTCGACCACGGTCTCGTAAATGTAGAGCGTGTCGGGATGCTGCGCACACATCCGCCCCATCCCCGCCGCCAACATCAGGAACGTGAGCACCACCTTGACAGGTGCAAAAGCCAATATGTTGTTCCGATTCCGTGTCATGATCAGTTATCCATTAAAACTCGTATCCCACGCCCGCACTGACAACCCCTTTGTATCCCGCTCCGAGCTCGAAACTGCCGAACCAGTGTTTGCCGCCGGCCTTCACGCCGAAGAGGGTGGCGTGAACGGCGGAATAGAACAGCTGGTCGGGATAATAGTCTTTGTACTGTTTATCACCCTCATATTTTCCGGAAATATGCACGTCCACGCCAGCGGACAGAGCCGAATAGAGCGTTACATGGGGGCGGTTGAGGTAGGAGAACCGGATGTCGGGCATGATGCCTAACAGATGATAACTCCGTGAACCGACCTCGCATAGTGGACCATTCCAAGAATACCGGACCTTGATGACTTTGTTGTAATAGGAGTAGTTCGTTGACACGCCGATCCAGAACCATGGTGCTACGCGGTAGTGGTAGCAGGCGGAGAAAATGGGCGTCAGCTTACCTATATACTCCTCACTCTCTTCATCACCTGTTGGAAAGTGAATCCAAGGAAGTTGCAGAGTACGCATGGCCAAAAGATAACTGGCTTCTATCTTGAACTCGTGTTTATACAGCTTCTCATTGCCATTTTTCAAAGCGTACTGTGCGGTTTCCCGTTTTTGTTTGGCGTTATGCAGGGTGTGAATGTAAGCGATTTGGGCATAGAAATGGTCATTACGCAATCGGTATTCCCCATTGATGGTCTTCACACAGTCCCAAAAACCGTATCTGTGCACGTTGTCGTACAGTCTGTAGGTGTAGTGACCGCGTGAAAAATCCGCGAGGGCGGCGTTGAAACCGATATTCCAACGGAAGAGATCGTTGTTGGGCAAACGGAAATACATGCCAACGCTCGCAAGAATATCCACGTTGAAGATGTTGCGGTTGATGAAATCGGGTTGGAGTGTCAAAGCGGAGTATGGGGTGAGGGATGATGTGTCAATGTTGACGGTTAGTCCGACCCAGGCATCCTTATTGTCATGTTTTTTGTTGTATCCATTAACGAATGTGCTCAGGGGCATTCGTAATCGCAAACCAGCATCGGCGACCACCCAGGCTTTCGGTGAAACGGGGTAGTGGAACTCGAACTTTATGGGCATGGAGATTCCGGTACTGTAAATGGCATACCGTTTTCGGTTTTCACTGGGAATGGGTTCGTCCAAAGTCAAATCCATCTCCCATCGATAGATATTGGTACGTTCGATATAGTGTACCCGCATTGCGCCCGTGGTGCCGTAGTTGAGTGCTGCCGAGACCCCGAACCACTTGTCGAAATGGTAGGATAACTCAAGCCCCACGTGGCCGCCCACGCCGGGAACGCTCGAAAGGGATTCGTTATTGGTCAACTTGGCGGGCATCATCAGGTCGAACTGCCCGGTGTAACCGATGTGGAGACCCTGAAACAGATCATCTCCCTTCACCGTCGGGAACTCTCTAACTCGGGTGGGGAAATGCATCTTGTGGTGTTGCCTGTCTGCTTTCTCGCGACGGGTATGGTCCAGGAAGAGCGTATCATGCACATACAGCGTGTCGCGTGTGATAAGCGTGTCGTGCTTGACTATGGTTTCGTAAAGGTAAACCGTGTCGGGTGTCTGTGCTTGGAGGCTTGCCGCGCCCATCGCCATAATTAGGAGGATGGTTTTACTGAACATATACGGTATCTTTGAGGGTGACAGTTTCGTTGATGACCACCGTGTCGCGTTGGACCACGGTTTTCTTGACGACGATAGGTTCGGTGACAGAGGGTGTATGGCGGTCGTTTTGTAGAGACGTTGTGCGCAACGTCTCTACGGGTGCGATATTCGGGTCTGTTTGTAGAGACGCAATGCATTGCGTCTCTACAGCGTCCACGGTCGTTTTTCCCGTAAATGCCACCGTGTCCTCCGCAACCATCGTCGTGCCGGTTGTGCTGGCCGTATCGGTTGCAATCGCCGCGGCGGTTTCGGCCGGAACCGTGTTGCGGCTGCCTAAGAGGTGCATGACCAGCAGGGTCCCTCCGACGCCGATCGCGAGGGAGACGGCGCACAGCAGAATCTCCCGTGCGTGCGCCAGCAACCACACGCCTGCCCCCGACGTTGATGCGGCTGCCGCCGCAATCTGCGCCTCGGACATTGGGTGCTGCGGGGCATGCTCCGCGCTGGAGATGCCCTGCGCAACAATACGATCCAGTTCCGAACTGTTCTTATTCATTGTGGGTCTGATTACTTTTTCTTGAAAGAGGTTTGAAAACCGTCATTAACATTATAATCATTAAGCGTGAGTTCCCAGAAATCGGGAGAAACAGAATAAAGGTAAGCGAAGTTTGTCGGGGCGAGGTTTATTTTACTGTCTGTGGCTTCCGCAATTTTCTCACGGTCAGCTGGAACATGTAAGATGTAGAATAATTCCGTCCCGATTGTTGGCATTTCGGTCGGGTAAGGGGGATCACATTTTTCTATGCGATAACTTGCAGAAGTCACCTTATTTCCATCCTTGTAGAAAGTGAACTTTCCGCCTTTGAATACGATTTCGGCCTCAAAGCCTTCACTTTCAGGGGTGTAGTTGACGCCTGCAATGCCGCCGGAGGTGCGGGTCCACTGCCACGTGCCGGTGAGCGCTTGTTTTTCGGGTTTGTCGCAGGCCGTGGCCAGCAATGTCAGCAGAATAACTGCTGCGAACTTCATTGTGTGTTTCATAACGTTATATCTTGGTATTACTCTTATTCTTGTCTATTGCCCGCACACCTGACGGCGTGCGAACCCACCGTTTCTCCGTCCGTTCTACCGAGCCCTGCAAACCTACCGACCTGCGAAATTTCACGTCTCCATCGTCTCATCTTTAATACAAGGCATCGTAACAAACACCTATACCGTGACCGTATGGTGATAAAAATTATTGCTTTTTTACAAATGCGTAGATGAATCCATCGGTCATGTTATCGCTTATCGTGAGCACTTGTCCTTCAGCTTCGCTGTTGCCGAGTGTGCCTAAACATTTGTACCCACATAGCAGCGAGATTTTTCCCTCGGTGGCTTCCGAAATTTTCTTACACTGCGCATCGTTAAGATTAAATCGTATGTGGAACCAAGAATAGAGAGGCTCGTCTTTGCCACCATTATTGGTGTACATGGTTTCATCTACGTCATTATAAATGTGATACGTACCCGAGATGACCTTTTCCCCGTCTTTGTAGAAGGTGAAGTGACTGCCCTTGAATACAATTTCGGCATTGAAGCCTTCGCTTTCAGGGGTGTAGTTGACGCCTGCAATGCCGCCGGAGGTGCGGGTCCACTGCCACGTGCCGGTGAGCGCTTGTTTTTCGGGTTTGTTGCAAGCCGTGGCAAATACTGCCAACGTGGCAATGATAGAAATTTTGATGATGTTTTTCATATTTCTGTTGTTTTATTCAGTTGATTATATGCTTTTTGTGCATAAACCTGGTTTACAAGGAATTCTGATGTTTAATATTACTACCCCGCCCTGCGGGCACCCCTTCTAAAATAGAAGGGGTGTTGGGGTCGCCCGCACCGGCAGTGCGGGCAGAATCAATACAAGGTTGCCTCCTCATAGTGCTCATCGGTGATGATGAACGTGAGCTTGCCGTAGGAACGGTGACCGTGGAATATGAGGCCGTTATTGACGTCTTCCTCGTATTGATAATTCATGGAGTTGAAATTGAACGGACTGATGCCCGTGGTGTCGCTTCTGTAATAGACGATTTGCGGATCGGTTTCCCCGACAAAGCGGAACGTGACGCTGTCGCTGTAGTAATCCATGAATTCGCTGACGCCTAATTCAAAACTGGCAGCTCCGATACCGCCGCCGACTTTGATGACCACCTCATTGTTTGGGGCGATGGTGTAGGTCTCGTGTGTCAAGGTGAGGGTAGAGTCCAACATGCTGTTGTAATAACTGTAAGGGGCTGGAACGACCGTCACGGTGTGTGACGATGCATTGCGGATGACCATGTCTTCGTTGAACCCGGGATCGCAGGCGGCCAGCATGAGGGCCAAAGTCATGATAAAAATAATCTTTTTCATGTTATTGCTTTTTTACAAATGTGTAGGAAAATCCGTCATAGCAGTTGTCGCTCATAGAAAGTACTTGCGCATCGTATCGGTCATCGTAGCTGATGACGGCGAGACTTTTCGAGAGAGGGGCTACTTTGCCGTTGGTGGCTTCCGCAATCTTTTTGCACTGCGCCTCCGGAATATTCAGGTTGAACCAGGAGTAGAAAGGTTCGTCGGTGTCACCTTTGTTAGTATAGAGGCTATGGTCCATTTTGTAATCAATTCGATATGTGCCAGATGTAATCTTTTTCCCGTCTTTGTAGAAGGTGAAGTGACCGCCCTTGAATACGAGTTCGGTTTCGAAGCCTTCGCTCTCAGGAGTGTAAAAGACGCCCGCGATACCGCCTGATGTGCAGTACCACTGCCATGTGCCGGCGAGTTCTTTCTTTTCGGGTTTGCTACAGGCCGTAGCTAATACTGCCAATGCAGTAATAATTGCAATTCTGATAATCTTTTCCATATCCATGTTAATTAATAATTCAGCATTCAACATTCAGCATTCAACATTTGATCCTTCCTCCTCGCCACCACTTTCAGCCGCTGCTGCAGCTCCGCCCGCGCGCGGGAGAGCAGCACCTTGGAGTTGGCGGTGGTGATGCCGAGCGTCTCGGCGATTTTCGCGTGGGAGTAGTGCTCCACCGCGTAGAGGTTGAAGACGGTGCGCTGTTTGACGGGCAGCTTCCCGATGGCCTCCAGCAGTTCCTGCTGCGTGAACCGGATCTGCGAGAGTTCCGGATCGTCGGCGAACTCCTCCGGCTCCTGACTGTGGAGGTTCTCGTCCAACTCCACCATCTCTATATTGTTGCGAAGGTACATGAGCGCCTGGTTCACGGCAATCTTCATCAGCCAGCCTTCAAAGCTTCCGAGTGCGCGGAAGGTGGAGGACTTTTCCATGGCGGTGAGGAACGCGTCCTGCGCCAGGTCCTCGGCGAGCGGCCAGTCGGCCACGTAGCGGTAGCATACGCCCACCATCTTCCCGATGTGCCGCCGATATTGTTCCGTCCAGAAAGTCGCTGTCTTCATCCGAGAAATGGTAGGCCAATCGAACACCTCCGTTCATGGAGGTAAAACTTAGGGAAGGACTCCAACCGAATTCAGGGCTGTATTGCGCTCCCAACACAACAAGATCTACGGCCATCTCAATGTTATCGCTGACACGGAATCGGATGCTCGGGCGCAGCCCCACCTGGCACAGCTTCAGCTCATCGGTGAATTCGAATCCCCCCAATGCGTAAAGGTCCACGGAGACACTTTCGTTATGCCAAACGCTGGCACGCACGAAGGGTTCCGCAATGCCGGTCACGGCAAAGAAATCGTCCCTGCCCGCACAAATCACCGCCCCCAGCCCTGAACCGAGGGCAACCCACTCGTTGAATTCGTAGCCCACCCATACCTCGCCAGAAGCAACGAAATAGTTACGGAATCCGAGGCCAGCCGAACCGCCGAAGAACCATCCCCTTGTGCCTTTGACGCGAAGGTAGCGGATAACAGCAGCACAAAAATGAATATTTTCTTCATTACAATGATCATTCATGAATACGGTTTTTGTAGAGACGTGCCATAGCGCGTCTCCACAGGGGCGCTAATCTACTGCCAGGCCACCTAAGGCCGTCTCCTTATACAGGCTGGGCAGATCCTTTCCAGTCAGATTCATCGTCTTCACCACCTTGTCGAAGCTGATGAGATGTTTGCCGTCGGACATCATGGCGAAGAGGTTGGCGTCGAGGGCACGGAGGGAAGCGAAGGCGTTGCGTTCGATGCAGGGAATTTGCACGAGACCGCAGATGGGGTCGCAGGTGAGCCCGAGGTGATGTTCCAAACCCATCTCGGCGGCGTACTCAATCTGTTGCGGGGAGCCGCCGAAGAGCTGGTTAGCGGCGGCGGCGGCCATGGCACACGCGGAGCCGATCTCGCCCTGACAGCCCACTTCCGCCCCTGACACAGAGGCGTTTGTGCGGATGATGTTACCGAAGAGTCCAGCCGTGGCCATGCCTCTCAGGATGTACTTATCGTTGTAGTCGTGGTTTTTCTTGAGGTGGTAGAGCACCGCTGGCAGCACGCCGCACGAGCCGCAGGTGGGCGCGGTGACGATCTTGCCGCCGGCAGCGTTCTCCTCTGCCGTGGCCAAGGCGTAGGCCGACACGAGGCAGCGGCCCTGCAGCGAGGCCTTGTAGCTCAGCGCCTTCACATAGTATTGGGTGGCCTTCCGCCGCACGTAGAGCCCGCCCGGCAGCACGCCGTTGTTCTGCAGCCCGTCCTTGATGGTCTGCTGCATCACCTCCCAACGCTCCGCCAAGAAGTCCCAGATGTCGGACTCCTCGTGCTGCTCCACATATTCCCAGAAGTTGAGGCCGTATTTTTCCACATGCTTCACGATGTCCGTCATGCTGTTCTCCTCATAGCGTTCTTCGTGGTCCATCACGGAGTTCTCGTCGGCCAGTTCGCCGCCGCCGATGCTGTAGATTTTCCACTGGTCGGTCACCTCCTCGCCTTTGAGTGATTCGAAGAGCATGGCGTTGGTGTGGAATTTGTGCTGGATTTCGGGCTTCCAGACGATTTCGGTGGGTTTCGGAGACAAAGCGTCGATGATGGTTTTGTCGGTGAAGTGGCCCTTGCCGGTGGCCGCCAGGCTGCCGTAGAGGGTCACGCGGTAGCCGCTGGCGTCGGGGGTTCTCTCTTTGAACATTTCGGCCGCGCGGTGCGGTCCCATGGTGTGGCTGCTGGACGGTCCGTAGCCGATTTTGAAGATTTTCTTGATGGATTCCATAATCTATTGATTATAAGTCTTTTTGTTGTTTCTTGATGGATTGTTCTTCGTTATAGCGCGGGGCATCTTCTGCCACCATGTGACCGCAGAAGTCAGATTGTCCGTATTCGTACAGCGTGTCGCTGGGAAGGTCGATGCGGTCGTTCCAATAGACACAAGTTCTGCTGGTGTCTAACCGAACCTTCCCCCAAAGGCCTTCTTCTGTCTCCAATTCTTTGAAAGCCTTGATATGGGCTATGTCATCCTTGACATCATACAACATGATTTCACCGTCGTCAAAAACGATGCGGAGCATGTAATCGTCCAATGCTGTGACTGTTTTTATCCTTGGTATCATATTATTCGAGAGGGGGTAATTTGGTTAATTCTTGAGTGTTCCACATTTTAATCAGTTCGTCCTTGTGCATGTTAATCCATTCTTTTACAAGGGCTTGTGCTTTCTTGGGTAAATCTCCTTCGGTCATTTCGATAGAATGGATATTAAAGATTCCCACGTGTTCATTGTATAGGGCATGGATGTGTGCGGGGTTATGTTCTTTAGGCTTGTAAAACATCTTGATGATGATTCCGTAAAAGTGAGTGATCTCGGGCATGGTCTTGTAAAATTAGAAAGTGCAAAAATACACAAAAATAGAAGAAGATATGACGGATGTTGAAATTTCATTCATTATTTGTCGGAAATGGAAATTTCGGGACGGTATCTTTGAAGTTTCCTTTACGGATGTTTTCGGGAAGATAATAGCCGATGTGTCGGAGCACAAAGCTGTCATTTTTTAGGCAAAAATACCAGATCAAAGGGTCGTAACAAAAATCATATTCGCATTTTTTGTATTGAGGAAAGGATTCTGGATCAACAAATTCCATTTTCGATTTGTTCCGGTTCACCATAAATTTGTTCAGCGCCATACAAACCAATTTTCCGTCAATGATAGTGAAACAGTAGGATAAAGTGGTGTCCCATAATTCGCCAGTGTAGCGTGATGCAGGATGGTAGCAAATGAGCGGATATACTACAATCCATTGAAGCGTGTCGGTAGCCTTTTGGGGAGAGAGTGATTCAAATGCAATAATATCAATATTGTTGCCCGGTGACACCGAGTCCCAGTATCTGACAGTCTCCCGTACAATCCTATGAATTTCTGATTCGGGTGCAACGAAGGTGGTGTCTTTATTGTCAACGGATTCCGTCGCCTCTTTGGAATTGTGACCACAAGATGCCAAAGTTGTGATTAGAACTGTAAGGAGCAATATGTTTTTAATCTTTGTCATAAGGTATGGTTAGTTGTGGGCATGGTTTTTGGATTATTGTTGTTGCCATTCTCCTTCCGCAAAATAGTATCGTCCTGGTGGCAGTTGCGCGGCCACCAGAATCACGTCGCGCCGCCATAACTTTTCGGGGATGGTGATGGTTGTTGAAATGAAGCCATTATGGTATAGTATCACCTCGCATTCGGGAATGTCCGCATGATTGTCAATAATGACTGACGGATAATTTGTCCGATCGTTGGTTAAGAAGATCTCGCGAGACCAGGCGGCTATGCTGTCGTAATAGGGAATTAATAACGATTTGCAGAAGTCCTGATCGACGGCGGTGTCACTTTGTATCTCCAATTCTATGCAATTGTTGACACCCTCTGTGCCGCAGTGCCAGGGGCCTTTATCTCTTCTGGTGGAATAATAATAGCCATGAGGTTGGAAATATAATAGTGGATAATCTTTTTTAAAGCTCACATTCAGGCTTTTGCATAGTTCCATCTGTCGATAGAGCACATCTATATCGTTATGCTCTACCGCAAAACAAAGGCTGTCGGCTAGTTTTCTTAATTTGTATGTGCGACCACCGAAAGGGGTCCAAACCGAAGCCAACCGTCCCCAGTTGTTGAAATAATACATGGTGCCGTCGTTTCCGAGCATAAGAGGTTCAAGATAGGTTGCTGTCTTAGTGGCATGTTCAAATAAAGAGGTAAGTTGGTCGCTTATTTCTTTCGAAACAGATAGAGTATAGCTTTTAACGGGTTTGGTGTCCAGTGATTTAGCTGCTTCAATTAATGGTTTTTGGATATCTTTCCCCAACTTTTTGAAATTGGATTCCTCCATTCGCTCTTTCGCATACAAAGAAAACCCAATTCCGATAGTCGCCTTGTTCAGCACCAGCCTGTCTTTCTCGATGATTAGTGCGTATTCGGGCGAGAAAGACGGAATACTAATGTAAAAAGTCTTCAAGTACAAACCTTCCATCGGAGTCTTCTTGTGATTTGATTTGTTCGGGCTGTTGCCTGTCAGAAGGATTTCAAAGATATTGCTGGTTCCATACATTCCATAGGAAGTTGGCGTGAGGAATTCCTGCGCCGCGCCGCACAGCGTGATCCAAAACAATGCCGATATGATGCAAAGCCGTTTCATAATCATGCCCCTATTTCCAGAACTCCACCCACTTTCTCTCCTCCTCGGTGAACCCCTCCATGTCGCCTTTGTAGGCTGGATTCGGGAGGTACCAATCAGTGGATTCGAAATAGTCTTGCAACGCCTTAGTCTTGAAGATGTAGCCTCGGTAGGCGAAGGGCAGGTTTTTGAGGATGCGGCGTTGGAAACGGGTGTATTGCATGGTGTCCTCTGCTGATTTTTGGGAAAAATCGGGCAACCTGCGAACAAAATAGCCTTCTTTGGACAGGGCGGTCATCAAGCCATTCGACAATGTCCCATAATCCTCTTCCTTATAACTCCAAAAATAGCTCCAATAATTCCGTTTGTAGATACGCAACTCTCCTTCAGGATGGAAATTGGTCTTGCGGAAAGAGAGGCCGCCTTCCTGGATATGGAAGTTGGGGCATATCATTCTGTTGAGATCCTCATCCCAACTCCAGATGCTATCCACGGAAGTTCTTCCCCGCCCTGTGAAGACCCATTCGTTTGCCGTCTTGAAAAAGTCGGGGCGGATCATAAACGACTCGCGGTCACCCATGTTGATGTTCAACGTGAAATCATCGATTTGGTGGTTGGCCCAACGGTTGGCCGCGGTCAGCACGTAGGGGAATTCGAACTCATACTCCACCGAGAAGGAGAGATCGTATTCGTAGGTGTGCTGGACGATGTTCAGTCCGGGACGGAACTGCGCCTTGAAGTGATAG
>ONQE01000008.1 GCA_900319925.1 uncultured Bacteroidales bacterium
CTGCAGCCAAAAGAGTCGCATCGAAATGCAAAAGAAAATTAACAAAAAAGCAATCACCAATAAGAGACAAACGGTCAACCTTATTTAGGCATTGACAACCAAACCCTTAAACCATAAACCTTAACCCTTAAACCCTAAACCATAAACCTTAAACCCTAAACCTTAAACCCTAAACCTTAAACCCTAAACCTTAACCCTTAAACCCTAAATGAGACTCATCGTATTCGACCTTGACGGCACGCTGCTCAATTCGTTAGAAGACCTGGCGGATTCGGCCAACTGGGTGCTGGAGCAGCATGGATTCCCGACGCACCCTGTGGATGCCTACCGCTATTTCGTGGGCGACGGCGTGCGGAAGCTCATCGAGCGCATTCTGCCCCAAGAAGAGCGCACCGAAGCACGAATCGAGCAGTGCCGGCAGGAATTTGTGGCGTATTACAAAGTCCACATGGAGGACAAGACATCTGTGTATGAAGGAATTACGGAGTTGCTTGTCGAGTTGAAGAACCGTGGGCTGAAGATTGCCGTGGCCACGAACAAAGTGCACATTGCCGTTAAGCCATTGATGGAGAAATACTTCCCCGAGATCCGTTTCGACTCGATGATCGGGCAGCGTGAGGGCGTTCCGGTGAAACCCGCCCCGCAAATCATGTTCGATATTCTAAGAGAGACTGGATGCGAGCCGTCAGAGGCCCTGCACGTGGGCGACACGGCCACAGACATGCAGCTCGCGCACAACGCGGGCGTGACGCCGGTGGGTGTTTTGTGGGGATATCGCCCGTTGAAGGAGTTGCAAGAGGCCGGCGCAAAGTTCATCATCGAGAAGCCGGAAGAACTGCTGGGGTTGGTCCACGAGTATATACTCACGAGTAAATGAGAATATTCTCATAGCCCAACGCCCGTACAGGCATACGCCAACGCCCGTACAGGCATAAGCTGATGAGAATATACTCATGAGCGGGTAATAACATTGTTGTGTACCGATTCTTATGCGCATACCTGCTTCGGATACAGCTTTTCGCAATGGTCGATGATGGCGTTGGCGCATTCGAAGCCCGCGTCGCAGACTTTCTTGCTCTTGTTGCCATCGTAGCCCATCACAAGGTGCATGGTTTCGTAGCCTGTGTTCACGAACTGCAGCAGTTTCTGGTCGCGTTTGGCAACTGCTTCCGTGTATTTCTTGATGGACGGCCGGCCTTTGCCCTTCCTCACGCCGAAAACTGCGTCAAGGGCAATGAGACAACCCTTCCAAAGCGTGTCACCCGCTATGCGGACATATTTCTTGTCCCTGTAAAGCTTTGTTTCTTGATCCAGCTTTGACTTCTGAATGATTTCCGCCGCGTTGGCCACGTAACGACGAGCTTCTTCAAAAGGGTTTGTGTTTATAGACTCTTCCATTTTCTCTACTATTCGTGAGCATTTAGATTAACGCTGCAAAGATACTATTTTTTCTATACCTAATACAATGTCTTAAAAATATTTTTCAATTCACTTTTTATGCAATTAACTGTTTGTTTTTAACATGAAACGATTCAAAAAATGCATTTAGTTGTCCCGACACCGACTTTTTACATTCACAATTCGCATGTATCCTATTCCAACGAACACAGATTTTCGCACCAACGACAACACAATCGTTTGCCGACAGAGAAGAATTATGCAAAGAATGTAATAGACGAAAAATCGGGAAACAAGAATTCCCCAAACTTCAACCCTTAAACCTTAAACCTTAACCTTAAACCTTAAACCTTAAACTTCAACCACCCCCATCACCCTTCCGCCAACTCCGCCGCGGCCTTGTACGGCGAAATCTGCTTCGACTGGATCATCGGAATCAACTCCTCAATACGGGCTTGCGTGGCCTCGTTGTTATAGAAGCGGTTGTGCAGAGTGTATTCTATCCAATGATAGAAAATATTGATTAACTGCTCGTTACGAGTTCTTTCAAAGCTACCGTTCCCTTTGGTCAGCGCGACGAAATCCTGGATGATCTGCCACACTTTGTCCAACGCGAAACACTCCCGGGCGGAGCAGACCTCCACGGGCACATCCCAGCCGTTGTCGTTCTTGGGGAAGAGTTTCAACGCGGCGCGATACTGCGACGCGGCCCCTTTGGCCTTGGGCAGATTGTCGCCATCGGCTTTGTTAATTACCAGCGCATCAGCCATTTCCATGATGCCGCGCTTGATGCCCTGCAGCTCGTCGCCGGCACCCGCCAACATCAGCAGCAGGAAGAAATCGACCATGGATTTCACCACGGTTTCCGACTGTCCCACCCCGACGGTTTCCACGATGATGGTGTCGAAGCCGGCGGCCTCGCACAGGATGATGGACTCGCGGGTCTTGCGGGCCACGCCGCCCAGCGCAGAGCCGGAGGGCGAAGGCCGGATGAAGGCGTTCGGATCGACGGAAAGCGTCTCCATACGGGTCTTGTCGCCCAAGATACTGCCCTTGGTGCGCTCGCTCGACGGGTCGATGGCCAGCACCGCCAACTTGTGCCCTTGCGCGGTCAGCATCCCGCCGAACGACTCGATGAAAGTGCTCTTGCCCACGCCCGGCACGCCCGTGATACCGATGCGCAACGAGTTGCCGGAATGCGGCAGGCAACGCTCGATAATGGTCTGGGCCATTGCGATATGCGTGGGATTCTCGCTCTCAATCATCGTGATGGCGCGGCTGAGGATGGTGCGATTGCCCTCCAAAATACCCTTCACGTAGTCATCCACCGTGAGCTCCGACTTCTTGTGCCACTTGAAGTTGGGGTTCACCTGCATGGGCTGTTCCACGCCCGCGCGCTCCGTCAGTGCCGATTCATAATAGGGATTCGCCATCTATTTCCAATTAAAATTGAACTTAACGGCCTCCTGCATCGTCTCGAAATAGTGAAACTTCATGCCGTCGATGAAGTTCTCCTTGATGTCGTCGATGTCTTTTTTGTTCTCCTTGGACATCACAATGTCAAAGATGCCGCTACGTTTGGCAGCGAGAATCTTCTCCTTGATGCCGCCCACGGGAAGCAGCTTGCCACGCAGCGTGATCTCACCGGTCATGGCAATCTTCTCGCGCACAGGCTCTTGCGTGAACGCAGAGACGAGTGCGGTGAGGATAGTGATGCCTGCCGAGGGACCGTCTTTCGGCGTGGCGCCTTCGGGCACGTGCACATGCACTTTCTTATTCTTGAAATCCTCCGGATCAACATGATATTCGGCAGCGTGGGCCTTGAGATACTCGTAAGCGATGGTGGCCGATTCCTTCATCACGTCGCCGAGGTTGCCGGTCATCGTGAGCTCGCCCTTGCCTTCGCTGGTGAGGGCCTCCACGAAGAGGATTTCGCCGCCCACAGACGTCCACGCCAATCCAGTAGCCACACCCGGGACGCCACTGTCGAGGGCTTTCTCTATCTGGAATATGGGGGAACCGAGAATCTCTTTCAAATCCTTGGGTTTCACCGTCTTGGCCATCTTGCCGTCCTGCACCAGCTGGGCTGCGCGCTTGCGGATGATCTTCGCAAGGGTGCGTTCCAACGTGCGCACGCCCGCCTCACGGGTGTATTCACTGATCACCGCCTTCACCGTCTCTTCGGGAATGGTCAACTGTTTTGGAGTCAACCCGTTGTCTTTCAACTGCTTCGGTATAAGATGCTGCATCGCGATAGCCAGCTTCTCCTCTGCCAGATAGCCCGGGATGTCGATGAGCTCCATACGGTCGAGCAATGCGGGATGGATGTTCTGGATATTGTTGGCGGTGGCGATGAAAAGCACCCGCGACAGGTCGTACGGGGTTTCGAGGTAGTTGTCGTTGAAGGTGCTGTTCTGTTCGGGGTCCATGACCTCCAAGAGCGCCGCCGACGGGTCGCCGTTGACGCTCATACCGGAGACCTTGTCGATTTCGTCGAGCACGAACACGGGGTTGGAGTAGCCCACCTTGCGCATGCTTTGGATGATACGGCCCGGCATCGCGCCGATGTAGGTCTTGCGGTGGCCGCGGATCTCCGCTTCGTCATGCACGCCGCCGAGCGAGATACGGACGTACTTCCGCCCGATGGACTCGGCAATGGAGCGGCCGAGGGAGGTTTTGCCCACGCCCGGAGGCCCGGCAAGACAGAGTATCGGCGACTTCATATCACCTTTCAGTTTCAAAACGGCTAAATATTCGAGGATACGCTCTTTCACCTTCTCCAAACCGTAGTGATCCTTGTCGAGAATCTCGCGGGTTTTCTTCAGGTCGAAGTTGTCCTCGCTGTACTCGTTCCACGGCAGGTCGAGCATCAGCTCCAAGTAGTTGAGCTGCACGGAGTACTCGGGCGACATGAAGTTGGTGCGCTGCAGTTTCTTGAACTCCTTCTCGAAGATGTCGGCGGTCTCCTGGTTCCATTTCTTCTTCGACGCCCGCTCGCGCAGGTCATCGAAGTCCTTCTCCGTGGAAGGTCCGCCGAGTTCTTCCTGGATGGTCTTCATCTGCTGGTTGAGGATGTACTCGCGCTGCTGTTTCTCCATCTCCTGGTGCGACTTGGTGTGGATCTGGTGTTTGATTTCCATCACCTGCTGTTCGTGGGAGAGGATGGCAATCACCTTGTCGCAGCGCTCCATAATATCCTGAGTCTCCAAAATATCCTGCTTCTTGTCTAACTCGACGCTGAGGTTGGAGACGATGAAGTTGATCAGGAAGGAGTTGCTCTCGATATTGTTGACGGCGGTCATTGCGTCGCGGGAGACGCCGGGGGTGAGCTGCAGGATGTTGCCCATCGTCTCGCGGATGAGCATCATTTTGGCCTGGAACTCCTCGCTGGTGGTGATTTCGGGGTTGAGGTCATTGGTGGGATACGGCAGTGTGGTGCAGCGGTAGTACGGGCGGGACTGGGTGACGCGGCCGATTTCGAAAACTTTGACGCCTTGGACGACCATCATCACGTTACCGTCGGGGAGGTTGAGGGTTTTGAGGATACGGGCGAGTGTGGCGATACGATAGAGGTCCTTGATGGTGGGATCCTCCACGCTGCTGTCGCGCTGGGTCACCACGCCGATAGGTTCGTCGGAGCCGGAGCATTCGCGGGCGAGGCGCAGCGATTTCTCGCGCCCGACGGTGATGGGGATGACCATGCCCGGGAAGAGCACGGTGTTGCGCATGGGCAGCAGCGCCACCACAGAGGGCAACTCCTCCTCGCTCATCCGGACCTCATCCTCGGCCGAAAGGATGGGTATGACGTTGGACTCGGCGTTGAAAAAACTGCCAATGGCAAGAATATCTTTCATCATTTCAATAGGTTACAATACAAAAACTGACCTTTTTCGAATATCGGAAAAGGTCAGCGAAAATACAAAAAATATGTATTATTTGGACTTGCCTGCTTCGAAATGGCGGGCGTATTTGTTGCGGAACTTATCGACGCGGCCTGCCGTGTCAACCAGCTTCATCTTGCCGGTGAAGAAGGGGTGAGAGGTACTGGAAATCTCTAATTTCACGAGCGGATATTCATTTCCGTCTTCCCAAACGATGGTGTCTTTCGTGTTGACAGTTGACTTGGTCAGGAATGCGTAATCGTTGGACATGTCCTTGAAAACCACCGTTCTATACTCTTTCGGATGGATGTCTTTTTTCATAATATCTCTTATTTTTTTAGCCGTTAAAATTGGACGGCAAAAATACACTTTTTTTAATATCAACAATATAGGGTTGAGAATTTTTTTCGACACATTTCAAATTTCCTCTGAAAAGTCGCTCAGAATGGGGGTTCCGATGAAAGACAACGGTTGAGGAATAGGAAAAATGTGTACTTTTGCGGCGGTTAATCAAAATCATTAACTGATTATGAATGAATTTATTAGAGGTATAAAGCGCGGGTTCCCCATCTGTTTGGGCTACATTCCCGTGTCTTTCACCTTCGGATTGATAGCTGTGAAGATGGGGTTCACGCCTGCGCAGGCGACCCTGATCTCGCTGACCAACATGGCCTCGGCCGGGCAGTTCGCCGGCATCCGGCTCATTGAAGGCGGCGCCCCCTACATCGAACTGGTAATCACCACGCTCGTCATCAACCTGCGCTACTTCCTGATGTCGCTGTCGCTGTCGCAGAAAGTGAACCCGGAGATGCCGTTCTACAAGCGTGCCGTCATGGCCTACTGCATCACCGATGAGGTGTTTGCGTTGGCGTCCATGGAGCCGGAAGACGTGTCGTTCCCGTTCTTCGGCGGACTGATGCTGACGCCCATCTTGGGTTGGACGTCGGGCACGCTGTTGGGTGCTATTGCCTCGAACCTGCTCTCGCCGATGATGCAGGGCTGCATGGGCATTGCCTTGTACTGCATGTTCATCGCCATCATCATCCCGCCGGCGCGCAAGAGCCGTAAGGTGGCCTTGTCCGTCGTGGTAGCCGCCGCGCTGTCCTGCATCTTCAAGTACGTGCCCGGCATCAATGCGCTGTCGAAAGTCGGCGGAGGCGGATGGGCCATCATCACCGCCGCCATCCTCGGCGCCGCCATCTGCGCCTCCATCAAGGAGGTGAAACGCCACCGCAAGGCCGCCCTCGCAGCGGCAGAAAGGAGGGAGGCATGAACTACGTGATTGTCTGCATGTTCCTAATGTTCCTGACCACCTACCTCATCCGGGTGATTCCCATCGGCTTTGTGCGCCGCAAGATGGAGAACGAGTGGGTCAAGGACTTCCTCTACTACATCCCGTTCTGCGTGCTGTCGGCGATGACCTTCCCGGACGTGCTCTACTCAACGAGCGCGGCAGGCACGGAACCGCACATCACGGTCTCCGCCGCCATCGCCACCGCCGTGGCCATCATCATGTCGTGGCGCAACCGCGGACTGGTGCGCGTGGCCCTCGTCGCCGTGCTGGTCGCCATCATCGTGGAACTGGCGATGCCGGTGCTGTTCCCGTAGAAACACAAAATTTCGCATTCCTTCAGGGAAACAAACCGATTTTTCGTACTTTTGCCGATTCAAATTATATGAAATAATAAAGCAGTAGAAATATGAAACCGATTCTGAAGAAAACCTTAATCCATTGTGGCATCATCCTCATCTTCTTCTTGGTGGCAGGCGCTTACATGTCACCCGCCTTTGAAGGCAAAGTCATCCAGCAAGGGGATGTTTTGAAATGGGAGGCCATGTCAAAAGAGCAACGCGATTTTCACGACAAAACTGGTGAGTACACCACATGGACAAGTTCGATGTTTAGCGGTATGCCTTCTTATCATGTGACATCGCCTCCTTCAAAATCTATATTCAGCAAGATCCAGAACATCCTAAATCTTCGTGCGTTCGGACTCAATGGCGATGTTGGAATTTTGCTGTTGTATCTACTGGGGTTTTATGTGGCGCTCCTCTCCATTGGAGTGTCTCCGTGGTTAAGTTTGTTGGGGGCTTTGGCTTTTGGGCTTGGGAGTTACAACATTATCATCATAGAAGCAGGTCACATCACCAAAGCATACGCCATGTCAATGATGGCCCCGATCTTAGGGGGCATGTTGTTGGTTCTTCAACGCAAAAAGTACGTCTGGGGCGGCATTCTGTTTGCTTTAGCCACAGGCATTCAAATTGCCTGCAATCATATCCAAATCACCTATTACACCATGTTGATCGGTCTTATTCTTGGAATTGTCTACTTTGTATATGCTCTTAAGGACAAGGAATTCAAGCCACTCATCATCAGTGTTGGAGTATTGTTGGTTGGATGTGCCTTCGCGATTGGTGCCAACGCCCGTCTGCTTTTCATCAACCAAGAGTATGTGAAATATACGATGCGCGGTGGTTCGGAAATCGCAGTGACGCCCGAAGATCTGTACAAGGACAGCGAAACCAAATCCATTGCCACCTCTAATGGTTTGGACATTGATTACGCCTACAGCTGGAGCTACGGAATAGGCGAAACCTACACGTTGCTCGTCCCAGGTTCTTACGGAGGTGGCTCCGGTGAAACAGTGGGCACGGACTCCGAATTCTACAAGAACTTCCGCCAAAAGCAGGCTCCGCTCTATTGGGGCGACCAACCCTTCACCTCTGGCCCCGTCTATTTCGGCGCCATCGTCATCTTCCTGTTCATACTCGGCCTCTTCATTGTGAAAGGCCCTGAACGCTGGTGGATTCTCCTGGCCACCATCCTCTCCATCCTGATGGCTTGGGGCAAGAACCTGATGGGCTTCAACAGCTTCCTTTTCGACCACCTGCCGCTCTACAACAAGTTCCGCACCCCCTCTATGAGCCTCGTCATGGCCAACGTAACGATGGTTATCATGGCGGTGCTGGCTTTGAAAACCATCTTCGACAAGGAAAATCCGGTTGACAAGAAGAAACTGAACCTCGGTCTCTACATCTCCACAGGTATCACGGCCGGATTCATCCTGCTGATGATGGCCCTGTCGGGCAGTTTCTCCTTCTCGGGTGCCAGCGACGTGCAGATGGCCGCGCAATACGGCAACCAGTGGGACATGATCCAAGATGTGCTCATCAAGGACCGCAAAGCCCTCTTCATGGCTGACTCTTGGCGTTCGCTCATCCTGTTTTTAGTGTCCGCCATATTCTTATGGCTCTTCATCAACGAGAAAATCAAGCAATCCGGCATCATTATCGGGGTGTTGGCCTGCTTGGTGTTGTTCGACCTGTGGGGTGTCGATCGCCGCTACCTCAACGACTCCAACTTCGTCAACGCGAAACGTCTCAAACTCAAACCCTCACAGACCGACCAGATGCTGGACCAGTACGCCGCCCAGTTCAAGGACGAAGACTATCGCGTGTTTGACCTCTCGGTGAACACCTTCAACGACTCCTACCCGTCCGCCTACCATCACCAGATTGGTGGCTACAACGCAGCGAAACTGCGTCGTTACCAAGACATCATCGACTTCTACCTCTCCCGCCACATCAACACCGGCGTGCTCAACATGCTGAACACCCGCTACGTGGTGGTGCCCGGACAGGACGGTCAGCCTATGGTGCAGCGCAACCCCGATGCTTTGGGCAATGCTTGGTTCGTCAACGAGTACAAATTGGTGGATGATGCCAACGCGGAGATTCTGGCACTGAATGAGTTGAACCCTGCCGACACGGCTGTCATCGACAAACGTTTCGCCGAGATGGTGCAGGGCAAGAACCTGGAGCGCGACAGCAACTCCGTCATTGTGATGGAGCACCAGAAACCGTACAACCCCGACTATGTGGTCTATAAGAGCAAGTCTTCCAAAGATCAGTTAGCCGTTTTCTCGGAGGTCTATTACGCCCCCGACTGGCGCGCCTACATCGACGGCAAGCCAGCCGACTACTTCCGTGCTAATTACATTTTGCGTGCCATGGTGATCCCTGCCGGCGAGCACAAAATCGAGTTCAAAAACGAGGCACCGCTGCTGCACAAGTTAGACAAAATCGCCATAATTTGCTCGATATTGTTTGTATTGGCTGTTGCAGGAAGTTTGGTGTTGTATTATAGAAAACCAAAAAAATCCTAAGACGACGCTATCGTCGCCACTCGTGAAAAACATATTATATGTTGAAACACCCGACCGACGAACATAAAATTGTCATATCAAACAAAAACTGCACGGACAATCCAAGGGTATATGCCCATTGCCCGCATTCCGACGATGCGCGTTTTGCGAGGATTGTTCTTGCAAAAAAATCAAATTCAAATTCTACAACTAAGATAATAACGGTAGTTTTGTAAAATGACTATAGAACAAATCAAACAATCCTTAGATAAGAAAGGCATTTATTTTTGTCTCATGGAGGCGTGGAAAAGAGTCTGGCCTATCCGATGGGTTAGAGAAAAGTATATTACAGATCAAATCTACGAGGAACGAGCATATCGCTATCTGAAAAAGAAATATCTTCCCTTATTATTCCACTTCAGCCCCACTCAAAACGAGGTTAGCAGTAACGATAACACTAAAAGAATTTGGGTTTGTTGGTTGCAAGGTGAGGAGAATGCACCGAAAATCGTGAAGAAATGCATACAGTCTTTTCGAGAATTTGCCGGTGGCCATGAAGTATGTCTCATAACAAATGATAATATATCGAATTATATTGAGATTCCGACAATCATCAAAAAAAAGCTACAACAAAAGAGGATGCAGTATGCCACCTATTCTGATTATATAAGGACCTCACTTCTTGAAAAACATGGTGGAGTCTGGATTGACGCCACCGTTTTACTTACTGCTGAAATACCAAAAGAAGTGTTCGACGCCCCACTGTTTTGTTTCCAAAAATCGGTTCTGTCAAGATCACCTATCGCGATGTCCAGTTGGTTTCTCAGTTCTATGCCCCACCATAGGATTTTGCAACAAACTAAATTTTTATTTGAACAATATTGGGAACGAGAGAATCATCTGTGCAATTATTACTTGTTCCACCTGTTTTTTTCCCTCGTTGCAGATTATGACGACACCAACAGGATAGCGTTTCAGCAGATGCCCTATTACAACAATGTTGATGTTCATGTATTGTCACATAAATTGACATCACCATACTCTGAATCTGAGTTTGCAAGAATATGTAACAATGCGTTTGCCCATAAGTTGACCTACAAATTTCAAGACACGTCGTTTTTGAAAAAGGACAACACATTTTATAATTTTATTATCAATAAATAATGACGTTATGTTTTCCTTGATAATATGCACATACAATCGAGACAAGTTTCTCTATGACACTCTCCTGCATGTAGTTGCCAATAATTTTCCGACCGACAACTATGAAATCGTATTGGTCAACAACAACAGTACAGACAACACCGAGCAGGAATGCGAACGATTCAAGGCAGACTTTCCTGATGTACAGTTCCGTTATTTTGTAGAGACCAAGCAAGGCCTTTCGCATGCTCGAAACAGGGGCATTATCGAAAGCCGGGGTGACGTTTTGGTTTTTTTGGATGATGATTCGTTTGTGAAGCCTGACTATCTGCGGAATTTGCAAAAACAGATGGACGATCATCCTGAAGCGATGGCTTTCGGCGGGAAGATAACACCTCGTTTCGAAACGGGGGAGACACCAAAATGGCTTTGCAAATGGACCTATTCCTGGGTTTCAGCAATTGACAAAGGAGATGGGGTGGTCCTTTTTGAAGGATCTTCCTACCCCATTGGGGCCAATATGGGATTCAGAAAGGAATGCTTGAAACAATGTGGCAACTTTAACACCGAATTAGGACGCACTAAAAAGAATTTGATGGGCGGGGAAGAAAAGGATATTTTCAATCGTGTCAAAGCTCAAAATATGCTTATCTTCTATTTCCCCGACATAAAGGTTGAGCATGTAATCCCACCGCAACGTACTACAAAGGAATACATTGTCCGAATGGGGCAAGGTGTCGGCATGAGCGAACGATTACGCTGCCTGAACATCGGGAGAAAAGCCTTGTGGAAACGCTATTTCGCCGAATTCGTGAAATGGGGTGCTTCGATTATGCTTTGGCTGTTCTACACCATCTGTTTTCGTCCCGCCGTCGGAAACATGCTGCTTCTATTCAGATGGAATGTGACGAAGGGGTTGTTGGGAAAGTAACGTATAACAGTATATCGCAAAGACTGTCATAGTGGGTGTTCGATACCGAAATGGCTATCGGCTAACACAGAATCATCTGCCGAAGACTAACAACTGTTTGGGAAAAGTAAGGCTGCAAATAGTCTGCTGTTATCGATTATTAGGAAAAAAAATTCTTCGACAGAGGGCATATGCACGACGACAAAAACCATTTAATGTGTAATTGCAGATAAAAGCACGAACAAGAGGTTTGTCCCATCCAATTTCATCATAACAATCAGTATATCCAGTAGCAATCTCGTTTTTCATTTTTTCAAAATATTCCCTGTTACGGTGCCTCGCAGCAAGACACATACGACTTTTTTTCATATATAGAACCGCTCGACGTGCCAAGTCTCGATATTCTTGTTCTTTATCAGAAAAGAAATCCTCCATAATCTTTACAGATTCGATAGATTGATCCCATAATCTGATGCTGGCTTGGTTGGACGTCGTATACATATACGAATTTTCATTCACACAATTATAATAATAGATATGATCGTCAATTCTAGCAATACTTTTCGCACAATACACTAATGGTGCAGTTTGTTGCCAATCTTCCAGATTATTCACCCCCTCTTTAGGCCTGATATTGTTGTCTTTGTAAAGGCTAAGCTTAATCAATCGCCTACATACAGAATGTGTTCCCCCACGTGAGGCAAGAGCTTTTAATAACATTTCATGTTGGTTATTATAAGGAGCATCGTATGCTTTCTTTATGCCTGATGGCAAAATTATGTAAGAGTTTCCAGACACAATATCTGCCCCGGTTTCCATTTGTTTTTCCACCAACAAACGAACAGCATCGAGGTCTAAATAGTCGTCAGAATCCACGTTGCAAATAAAAGTGCCGGTTGCAGCATCAAGCGCAGTGTTTCGGGAGGCGGCTAAACCTCTGTTTTTTTTATGAGAGACGATATGGACGTGCTCTTTTCTATCAGGATATTCCTCCATCACGTCTTTTAGAATTTCGACGCTCTTGTCGGGCGAGCAGTCGTCCACGAAGATGTACTCTATGTTTTTGTAGGTTTGCTCAAAAAGGCTTCGCACACATCTCTCGATATATTTTTCTACTTTATAAACTGGGACCAAAATACTTACTTGATACATAACTCATTAAAGCTTAGTGTTATTTGTGGCAAAAATATATTATTTAGATATGGACTCGCACACTAAATGCGAGTCTTATCACTCAAAGAATTCAACATGTGAAAGGTGCCAAACTCGCTGTTCTTCACTTGGCAATTTCATATAGTCACCATAATAACTGGTTAATACCTTATCATAGTTATTGGGTACAAGAAAGGGATGGTTTTCGAACATCATTTCCTTCGTAGGTATAAAATCATCATAATATTTTTGGCATTTTGCTACGTTCTCGATCGTGCCAAAATCATCCATTCTCAAATTGTTGTCACAAAACGAGCAGAAGAAACGCATCAATTGTTTTGCCAACCACGCAAACGGATATAAAATATATGAAATCATCACTGAAACGCCGAACGGGGCAAAATGATGAACTCTCCGATAGCAACCACCATACAAACGATCGAGCCACCGGCGCAGATGCACATTGCCTTTAATAACAGGGAATATATCTATCCACAATCCTTGAAATTTCCGTTTGCTTTGGGAATAAATGGCAGTACTGTCAATAGTCTTAGATTTTTTATCCACAATTTTTGTAAAAGTCAGGGAATAATACTTGTCTGTACTCAGGTTTTGGACCGCAAATTGTTCAGGAAGCTCTTTAGGAGCGATGGTGAGAAAGCGGTCGTAGTCTTCCTTCATCATGGAAATATCCATATCATCATCCCATGGAATAAAACCGCCATGGCGCACCGCTCCCAAAAGGGTACCCCAATCTAACCAATAGGGTATGTTATGATTACGGCAGATTTTATCTACCGCAATCAATATTTCCAACATTCTTAGTTGCGCTTTGCGCAAATCGGTGCCTTCACCATTATATTTTGAAAAATCTTCTTCCATAATACATACTCACATTTAAAATGGCTCACAATTTGAAAATTATATCTACTCTTCTTTGGACTTCTTTGGTTTATAAAGCGTTGCCATAGTAACACCACCGAGAATCATTAATGCCCCTACAACGATTAACCAAGACAACGCACCGGAGAAATATTGTGGGAAGAACTTTGACAAGATGAATGAGAACACCACTCCCCAAAAAGAATATGTAACATTAAGACACAAAGCTTTGGCGGCACCAATATTATCAATGCCAGTATACCAACAAAGGAATGAATACATGCCAATCGCAGCTGTCACAATTAACAGAATCCAACATGGGGCATAAGAGAAAACCGCAGAAAAACCATGGAAAGCTGATCCAAAACCTCCAGCGAAAACAGGTGCAACGACTAAAAGATAGACAAGTGCAGAAGTAGTGTAACGTACCAGCAATCCCAACTCAGGATCAACAAGCCCAGCTTTCATTCCATAACCACACACCACCCCTTCAGATGCCCAACCTACGGCAGTAATAAGAGCAAAAACAATACCAAGGCTAACGTTGACATTTTCACCATTAGAAGGAGTCCATCCAATAATAACAATACCAATAATACAAATCAGAAGGCCCAACCATGTCTGGGGTCCAGTCTTTTCCTTTAAAATCCATACAGCCAAAGCCGTTCCCAGCAAAGGATAAATAGCTGATACACTAGTAGTCAAAGCAGCACCGCCAACAGCTATGCTTAATGTGTATGTCGTCATTGCTAAAGGTCCGCCAAGTACAGCGCCAAGAGCACAGAACCGACCATCTCTTGTTCTCAAGGCTAGTTTTAGTTCCTTTAATCTGCCTTTTGCGCCCATGTAAATATAGAGCCAAAATGCTGCAACTATGTCATGCAGCGCACTGCATATTACTCCGCCTGCAGCCAAAAGAACAGGATCTTCAACAAAGGGTGCCATTATCATAACAACGCCCAACAATACAGCGTCAAGGCCCCATGTAGCACCTGACATAATACCACCATAATAACCCTTGCGGGGATTCATCACTACTGCCATAACTAGTTGATTTTAATTTTATATATTTTCTAACAGATTAATTGCTCGTTGATAACGGTCTCTACCATAGGTTCCAAAATCATCACCCTTGGCTTCCTTAATAACTGTCCACTGGGCCCAAAGATAATCCCATAGGATCTGGTAGCACAGGATTTTTTCATAGACATTATGAGGTATTGAACCTCCGAAATACTGCGCCAGAACAAAATCCTGATTTTCTGGTGAAAACCCACTTTCTAAGAACAATGCTGCGAAATCCGCCATTGGATCGTTCATTCCTGAGTACTCCCAATCAATAAGATAGATTGTGCCATTCTTAGATTTAATAAAATTCTCGGGAACAGCATCGTTGTGACACGGATGAAGATCCACGCCAAGTTGATTGAGTCTTACCTCCAAAGCCATCACTCGTTCCCGAACGTCTTCCCATCCATCATACATTGTAGCTCTCACTTTAGACAACAGCACATCATACTTCTCTATCTCTCGGAAAATATTGAACTCATTTTTCAAACGGACATGCGAATAATGAAGATTGCGATATATCGCCGCTATTATCTTCATGTTTTCATGCCTTTGAATGGTAGCTGAATTCAGCGTTTCGGCATCTTCTACATAATCAACCAACTTAATTCCAGATTTTGAATTAAAATACACTATGGGAGGATTGATGCCTAATTTACTGCCTTCTATTGAGTTGAACTCTTCAAAAGAACGATCAACCATTCCGTCCGAGCCGTTCCCTGGCACTCTCAACACATAGCTTTTGCCATTAAAATCAACTCTGAAATTCTTATTGCTCATCCCTCCAATTTGGGAAATTGCAGCTTTTGAGACATCTTCATCAGGAAATATATCAACAAGATGCATCAACAGATTTTCTTTGTCATACGGATTCTCTTTGCGGCACAACTTTCTGTATATTACGTTTTTCAAACGCTTGAAGTCTTCTTGAGAATCCACGTCTCCCCAGATGAGGTTAGTAAAACTGATATACGGTCGGTCAAGCACATCTGTCACATCCATCAACAAGTATTCATAACTTAGCAATGGATTAGAACTCTCAGAATATAATGAAACCATTGCACCGTATGTTTGACGGGACAACTTGGTTGCGCCTATCATTTCGCCCTCAATTCGACAGACCCGGTGCCTGTCTTTCGTCAGATTAACAACAAAGCCGGCCTTTAATTCCACGTAACACTCGTCGCCACTTCCCGTCTCCTCTGTAACGGTGAAACAGATGGGATGTCGCGTTGTTGTCAATTGTTCCAGCACCTTTCTTTCATAGAATGTATCACCTTCCAACAACAAGAAATCTTCTTTAATATAGTTTTTGACCACGGCAAGCGACGCCATGGATCCCGTAAACTCATAATCCTTGTTAACCACCACTGTCACATCGCTACTTTTGTATTTTTCAAACAATTCTGACTTATAACCCGCCACGATGATAATGTCGGTGTAGTCCAGGTCTCTAAGTATGGAAATGGTTCTATCAATCAGATTGTTTTCACCATCAAACGGAATCAAAGGATAGGGTGTGTCAGAGTCTCTTTCTTGACGAGCCGCTAAAATGACTGCGGTGGTCATACCTTGTTTCTCATACAGAGCAATGGCTTTGTTGAAATACAAGTATGCATAATCATGCCAAAGTTTAAGAAAATCACCTGTATCCACAGCATTGGCTTCTTGGAAGATGGCCCAAAGATACCAACAATAAGAAGCAATAGCAGTATATGCTAAATAGTGGCGCAACTCATTGTCTGAAGGCGCATGGCCTAAATACATGCCAATCGCTGACAGAGCCTCGTCGTAGTTCAAGTCTGAACAAGCGATGAAAGAACCCAAATCCTGAGCGGTATCTCCTTGACCAGAATACTCCCAGTCAATCAACGTCATATCCCCATCGTCACCAATTAAAAAATTGGCGGCAAGTGCATCGCAATGGTTAAGACATTCGGGCCATTCGTCTTTTTGGACGTATTTATAGAGTTTTTCTATTTTATCATGGAGTTTATAGAAATCGGACGTGTCGTCTTTGTGCAGTTTTTGGATTTTATGAAGGAAATCTGTGGCCGAATCCCACAACCTGTAAGGAAATTCCGACTGCACATTGGCTTTATGCAAATCACTGAGGAGCTGCATAGCCTGGGACATCTCTATTTCATCATGATAGTCAAGAATGCGAGCGTTTTCAACAAAATAGGAAATCTTCCACCCATCTGTAGGATGCATATAAACAAAGGTTTTGTCCAGATTCAGTTCCTTTGCCACTTGCATTGAGAAATACTCGCTGTCCCTGCTAATAAATTCATTGGTTCCAGTTCCCGGATGCCTATAAACATACTTTCGGCCATCCTTTTTACAAGTGAAAGCAAACGATGAATTTGTCATGCCCTTCTTCAACACCACTATCTCACGGATATCCTTCTCCTCACACTTGAGCACTCCGCAAATATTATGGAATATATCGCACCCTGTGTTATTGACGTATTCTTCATCAAACTCACGCAGATCATCCAAAGTATCAAATTCTTCAATATCATGCGATTGATAGCGATGTATCTTTAACGGTGGCAGCTCTTTAATGTATCGAACATACACATCTTCCCAATAACCGAGTCTCGTCTCGCCACGATCATATTCCTTTTTCATGATTTCTCGGAATTGTGTCGAAAACTCTTTGTTGAAAAACGCATGCCCAACCATATACCAGGCATTTGCACCTCCGATTTTGACATCGACAATGTTATCCTTATCATCCACTGTGAGACAATACTCGCCTGTTTCGCCTTCGGAATAAAGGGCTGAATAATAACTGTCTTTCGGCTTTTCAACAAAGACATTATTTGGAAAATAATTGTCAGAAGAGCACAAAAAAGTATCTTCCAATTCGTCAATAACTCGAATAAGTGAAGACGTGTTATTATACCTGTTATAATCTTCGTTCAGGACAATTTTGACTCCAAACTTGTCTTTCAGGTAATCAAAAAGTTCGGCCAAATATCCAACAACTATGAAAATATTGGTAATGCCAGCCTCTTGTAGTTGTCTAATCTGTCGTTCAATCAGGACCTCACCCTTTACTTTCAGCAAGCCCTTAGGCTTTTCGTATGAGAGCGGTGCAAAACGGGAAGATGTTCCCGCAGCCATTATTATAGCGTTCATAATATTGATTAAAAGGCCAATGATGCGGTGAAGTTCACAAAAGCTTTATTGTATACAGGATTGTAAATGAGTGCTGCACCCAAAGGCAAGGAGAAATCCTTAATAGTTAAATTATAGAGATATTTAAGCTCTATGTTGCAAATGCTGAAATTCTTTTCGTACCCATTATAGCAACTTTTGTCAAAAGCAGCACCCAAAGCCAATGAAATTTTATGGTTATGAAGGAAATCATAGTAGGTTCCCAATTCGGCATAAGTTGAATAAGCCTGTTTGTCTTTTGTATTACCTTCCTCATCTGCCACCTGATACTTATCAGCACCGTAGAAAAAGTTACTCACAGTCAGCCAAAGAGGGATTTTCTCTGGAGAAATAGTGATAACTGCCTCTAACCAATGTCCTGTTTCATGTGGTTTGTAATTGAAATACCGATCTATCGGGGTAGTTGTCGTTGGATAGTAGTAATCATTAATACCTATAGTAAACCACTTATACGTATAGCTAATACCAAAATCTAATTCGCTGTATTTACCATTTACAGCATAACCGCCCAACACATAGACATAAAATCCCTTGTTGGAATAGTTAATGCAAGGGAACAGCACAGGAGCAGCATTCTCCGTTATCATTTCCATACCTCTCCAAACATACTTGGATTGAAAATCCAAACCCAAATGGAAGTTAGATTCTTTTAATTTCGCACCCCAATTGTTTCTCGGGGGATTGTCTTCACTTTGTGCGAATAAACACACTGCCAATAATAAAATGGCCAAAGTAGATATCACCTTTTTCATAATAATCAGCCCTTATTTCGTTTATTAACAATCATTTCGTTGTTTTGTGCATCAAAGAATGCCAATTTCACTTTCTCCTTTAGCTATTGCTTCCGTTTCGGGAATTCAGCATTATATAAAGCACATTAAGATATGTTTCCATTTATATATTGTTCAATCGTATCCAATATCTTTTGAGAGGGTAAGATTCCATCCTTGGGTTTAAGGTATTCTTCATAGAATTGTTCGCGTTGAACCCTCATCGGATCATCCCCTTTGACAACCACATTCTGAATAAAATTCTCAACATCCTCGACGGAATGACCACGATAATGTTGTTCAAAGGATTGTTTGCCAAAAGCATTAAACTTTTCAGTCATCATATCATCTACATCGTTACACAAATACATTACCGGTTTCTTCGTGAAAAGGTATTCTGTCGTAAAAGAGCCACAATCATGAATCATGGCATCTGAAGTGAGAAACAAGTCTTCATATCCATCTGTAACAAGTTGAGTGTTTTCCATAGAAGCCCACCTATTATAATAAAGCTCTGTTTTCTCTGTACCCCATATTTTCTGAAGTTTTATTTTAAGAGATGGATGGGGCTTAAAAGCTATTTGAATATCTTCTTCATATTTCTCGGCCAATGACAACAATTTATCACAATAAGCAAAAAAAGTGGAATTATGATCTGTTTCAATAGAATGATGAGGAGCATAAATCAATTTCTTTTTCTTTCGAGATTGTGTTTTCCATGGATTATTCGGAATATAACTCTTGTCCAAATATATTTCAGTGGCAGGATACCCTGTAACAAAAGCGTTTTCTCCCTTTACATGCCCGTACTTCTTCGCCAAGTCTTTATGAATATCTGTTTCTTGAAAAAACAATCCGACCAAATTATGGAACATCAAATCATAATTTATCTTATAGAAATCCATAGATGTAAAGGCGTATGGAAGATAGCAAGTTAACGTATCTTGAAAATGATAGATAAAATATTGTGGGAAAACATCTTTATACGGTGTTGTAAAAAAGACTATATCAGGACGATGTGTTTTTTTTATATCCATCCAAACATTCTTTTTTTCATCATACGGCACCACGTATTCGTATCCTTTTCGCTCTATAAAATGTCTGGCTCCTTCCACCATTTTTCTCAACTCATCCTCATTATATCCCTTATATGCGGAATAGGGAAATATGACCACAAATGGATGATAACGAGGGTTTTTCTGCATCAATTCAAAAAGCGGATCAAGTTTCCACATGCTAGGAATAGTCAACAAGAAAGCAACATCCAAACACTGTTTGTTTCGTAACAGATGCGCTGCTTTTAATTGTGATTGGCGGAATCTGTTAATGAAATGCTGCTTTATTGGCCGACAGTGATTTCTCAAAACATCCTTATGCGCAAGGATAATATGCAACCTGTAAAAAAAAGAATCATCAATTGCCATAATATGGAATTAAAGACGTGTATACAAATACAAACAACTATTTCATCATTTCCAAGAAACTTTCCGCACACCAAAGCTGCCACTTCTGGTTTCCCGTCAGAGAGTTCATATCAATATCTTCTCTGAACTCGGGACGCGTCGGACCAGACCAGTTCTTAAACACTGCATCCACCGGTCGCGGCATCGGAATCTTGAATGGTATTTCCAGTTCTGGATACTTGATGGCATACAATCCCCGAACTAGATATTTGGGTTCGCCATTGCGCACTCTGTCCATGTCCAATGGATCTGCCATAACCAGCTTGGCATAGGGGTCATAGTAGGGCATCCACGCAGCTCCGAAAGCGTTCAGATAAGAGCTGCTGCTCTCTATGGAGAACACTTCGTCCATGAATTTTAGCACATCTATTCCGTTTTCCCCTTCACGATATCTCTCGAACAGTTCTAATTGGTCAACAGGATTGGCCAACACCATCTTGGGGTCCAAAAACATGTATCGCTTGACAAACGCATCAAAAGTCCATACGGGACTGATAAGCTTGTCCATCCCCCCAAATATTAAATCCGCACTTTCACCCACAATCATCAACTGCACCCCGTCGTTTTTCGCCATCTCCGCAGCCTTGTAAATCTGGGGCTCTATAGAATGGACAGGAGCAAATTTATGACGCATCACCGCAGGGGTGAAGTTCTGGTAGTCCTCCATCGTAATGTCAATCAGATGATGCTTCAGCTGGAATTTCTTGCAGTACTTTTTAGCACGTTCCACATCAGCATCAAACACTCCGGATGTGGAGTTGAATGTGTAGGCGTGACTTCCAGATTTAAGATAGGCTGCCAAGTTGGCACTGTCCATACCTCCACTAAGAAGTATACCGATATTGCTGTATTTGGCATATAATGCATCGAACTGCTTTTGTATTTCCAAGTCAATATCTTCCGATGTCCTTACGGGAATACGATCTTCTTCGGCGACCGGTCGGAAGTTCTTATGCTGGAAACCTTCAACGAAATCGACACCATCTTTCCAAATATACCGGAAAGCCATGTATGAACTCAAACAAAAATCTTTATTTACCATATAGCCGTTTTCTTATTTTTCGTAAATGTTCAAAAATCTTTCCAGACAATAGAGAAGCCACTTCTGGTTTCCGCTGTAGTTGTTTATGTTAATATCTGTTTTGAATTCCTTGCGTTTCGGTCCCTCCCAGTTCGCGAAGTACTCATCCACCGGACGGGGCATCGGTTGCTTAAGGGGAACTGCGGTCTCCGGGTACTTCATTCTGAAAAGATCCCGGATCAGATATTTTGTGTCACCGTTCCTGATTCGGCCCAAATCGAGAGGTTTGGCCATTTTCAGCAGTTCGTACGGATCTATGAAATCCATTTCTGCCGTTTCAAACGCATTCTCGTAGGATGCATAACTTTCATCGGTTACTATTTCATCATAGAAACGCAGATAATCAATGCTGTTCTTGCCAATCCGATAGCGCTCAAAGAGATAATTCATATCGTACGGTTCATTAAGGACATCGGCCGGATTCACGTATATGGTTCTCTTCACATATTGATCATAACTCCAGTTCTGGGACAGCAGTCCGTCCATGCCGCCAAACACATAATCAGCAGCATCACCGATAACAAGCATGGTTACACCGTCCTGCTTGGCTTGTATGGCAGCAGCATAAAGCTGAGGCTCTATGGAATGAACCGGTGCGCCCTTGTGCCGCATTATCTTGTCCACATTCTGTTCTACCGTATTCCAATCAATGTCCACATAATGCAGATTCAGATGATAATATTGAGCATAATATTCTGCACGTTCCAACTCATCACTTTGGTATTTGCCTCCAAGAAATCGGAACGTATATGCATCAGCCCCTTCCGGCATATAAGAGGCAAGTATCGAACTGTCCATGCCTCCTGACAATAACATCCCCAACTTTTCGTGAGCAACTCTTCTAAAAACATTACGCAGTGCTATGTCCACGTCATGGGCATCAGAAACGAAAACCTTTCTCTCTAAAGGTTGCTGCTTATACACTTGATGGTGTAAACCTTCGCAAAACTGCTTGTCATCATCTTCCACATATCGCAGTGAAAGATACGAACTCATGCAATAACTTTTATCAACCATTATTCAAACATTTAGATGATTGTCCTCTGAACATGATGAGGGGTCGTTTGTTGTCCAGCCTCTTGCTGCCTTCAGAGCTTCGGTTATTTTGGTTGAAGAAATACCTTTCGTGTAGGGGAAATACACTATTTTGATTCCCTCCTTGGCAAAATCCTCCTCGTATTTCTTCCATTTTTCCGTACCATACCAGTCATCACCCACGAAAAGAATGCTGGCGCCCAATTTTTTACAAGCGGTGAGTTTGTCCATATCATACTGTGGAACCACCGCATCCACATATTTTATACTACGCACGATTTCCGCTCTGTCGGAATAAGGAATCATGGCATGTTTCCCCTTGTAAAGGACCAATTCGTCAACCGTAACACCTACAATGAGTTTGTCGCACATCCCCTTGGCATTTTTCAAAAGATTGAGATGGCCGATGTGAAAAAGATCATAAACCCCTGTGGTATAGCCAATCACCATTGCTTTAGATTTGATATCTGGGCCCGTAAAGTTAATTCTATCATCCATTATACCTTTTTTTATGTTTCACCAAGAAATCCTTCTGACTTCTCCTCATGCAAAATCCTCGTAAGAATACGATATTTGAACTTACCCTTACTGCTTCCGACAAAAGGGATAAGCACGGCGGCAAAGATACAACTTTTCTCTTTTCACCGCACCACCGTCACACTCGTGTGTATTCCCTGCTTTTTTCTGCCATTGACGACACAGCGATACTCGATGGCGCAGTAATAGACCCCGTCAGGAAGACCAACCGCATCCCACGAAAGCTCCTTTGTGCCCGACTGGGTGTAAACCTGTTTGCCCCAGCGATTATAAATCATCATCTCCAAACTGACAAAATCCCCTTCCAACTGCGGCTCGAACACATCATTGAAACCGTCCCCATTGGGAGTAATCACATTGGGAACCGAGACCTCGCAGGGCCGCCCGTCGAAAAAGACGGAATTGTCGCTGGTGTCACACTCAACCTGCAAACCGCCATACTGCGCCGTTCCCACACCGTTGTCGTTGATCGTGACCCGCAACGGATAGGGAGTGTCGTGTGCCGCCAAGAGGGATGAACTGATGTTCAAGGTCATGGTGACGCACTCATCGGGTTGCAAACTCTGATCCATTTCCTCCGTCTGAATCAGATCTCCCGAGGAAGTGTAGGTGGACACGAATAGCGGGTCCCGGAACATCGTCTCCCCCGTGTTGCAAATGGTTATCGTCACCTGGATATTGTCACCCTCGTAGGTAATCAGGGGGCTAAGGGTGACGGACAAATTCGCCAAATTCAGGAACGGTCTCCCGTACTGATCCAGCGTGGTGGCCTGCTGCAGGAAGTTGTTGAAGGGCCGCCGCACCACGCCGACGGGGTCGGTGAACACCGTGGCGTTGTTGAACAGCGAGGATGGCACTGTCAGGTCCTTGTTGATGTTGGTGACGTTGTAGAGGTATTGATTCCAAACCGGACGCGCCGGCGCCCAAGGTTGCCCCGACGACTTGAAGATGTTCAGCTTCGAACTGCCCACCGAGACAATTTCCGCCGCCCCGTCAGCATCCACGTCGGCGATGACGGGATACTGCATGATGGTGGTTTCCGAATATGAGAACGTGTTCAATACATACATTGGCACGGTATCATGATGCGTGATGTGGCTCTTCCCGCTGCCGTTCACGATTTTCAAAGTGGATTGATCGCAAATAATCAGCTCTAAAAGCCCGTCCATGTTGAAATCGAAAGCCGTGAAGCTATTCGAAAAGGTGTCTTCGTCAGGAATCATATCCCACATAAGAGAAAAGGACCGTGTGTCCGCATTATACTTGTAGGCCTGTATCTGGTGCCCCGTCGACGCCCCGCATTGCAGCACAATTTCCAACATGCCATCATTGTCGATGTCCGCTATCAATGGTATGCTCTTTCCTGAACGGTTTGTATTGATAATAAGGGGATTGCCCACTTGACCGTTGTGCACGTCCCATACATAGCAATATACCGCCCCTGCTTGTGCATCTGTGTTTTTGATGCTGATGAAAACATCCAAATATCCGTCCTTGTTGAAGTCCGCAACCTGCACATTTCCGTCAGCGGGTGCACCTCCGGGCGGCATGATTTGCTTCACCAACGTGATGGTGTTGCCTGCCGTCCCGCTCAGGTTTGTGATGGAGACATCGTAGATTTCGTTCCCTAGTATCAGCTCTGGACGGCTGTCTCCACATACATCGGCGACAAAAGGAGACGACAATTTTCTATGAGTGTACTGGGTATAGTGCGCATACGACGCCCCGGTGTTCGTGGTGGCCGCCTCGGCCAGCAAATGGCCGTTCTCAGCGTTATAAACCTTGTTGCGCACATATACCTCCGGATGCCCGTCCCCGTTGAAGTCCACGAAACCCACATTCGCGGCGTAGTTGTTCGTACCTGAAGTGTAGTCTGCATCCGAGACCCAATAGGGTGTGTTCGGATTTGCCGAGGTGATATCGTAGGCCCGCACTCGGTTGTCACAACTCGCCACCACAATCAGCCCTTTGCCGTTGGAAGTTCGAACCAGCCCGTATGACGCCGCATCATATTCTGAAACAGGCGAATCCATCGTCACCGTCACCTTCAGCTGATGCGTTACTCCATCGAAAACCAACATTTCATAACCCACATTGCCATAATATCCATCGTTTGCATAATGTGACTGTCCGGCAAGCGAAAAGCAGACGATTTCCGGACGCCCGTCCCCGTCCAAATCCCCCACCAACGGGATGTTGAGATTGGAGACAATCGCGTTCGACGACCAAGCATTTACAACCCCCCAGGCCATGGATTCGACATCCGCCTCACAGTCCACCATCACCACATTGTCAGGCAAATTGACTTGCGCCTTTGCGTATCCATATAGACCTGTCACACAGACTATTATTCCCAATATGGCATGTATCGCTTTCATTCTAACCTATAATCATAATACCGTGATAGAGCCCTTCTTCGTAAACCTCTTCCCGAACATGTTCGAGTAATGAACCACATACTGATAGACATTGTTGTAGAACGTCTTTCCCTTGTACTCCCCATTCCATTGGAACCCCGGGTCGGTAGAGTAGAACACCATCTCGCCCCATCGGTTGAAGATCATAATCTCAAAATCCTTTATCTGGTTCTTCACCCTCTCGGGAAGTGAGAAGACATCGTTCACACCGTCAGACTTGGACGGCGTGATGGCGTTGGGAAGATAGAGGACTATGTCCGTGACGGCGACCGCGACGGAAACGTGGATGACGCTGTCGCAGCCATAGACACTCTGGTAGGTGATGGACGTATCTATATGGTCTCCGCCTTCCAACAGGCTCTCACTCAGGAAGATTCCATGGTTGTCGTAGGGATAGCCCTCGGGAATGGTCTCCGTGAAATGGAGGTCATACTCAGGGTGCACCTGCAACCGCAGAACAATCACACTGTCGCAATCCTCCACTTGGAATACGCGGGTGAAATAGTGCGTGCCTGCCGTCTGCGTCTCCGCCGCTTGGATGTCGAAATTACTGTCGGCGTATGGCTCACGTACGCAGATGTCCGCCGTGACGGTGTCCCGAATAATGGGGCACGAACTTGCGGGGAAGCGGAAGAAATTGTCGGTGGTATCACATTCCTCATGCTGCCCGCCGGTCTGCGCCACACCCTGCCCGTTGTCATTCACTGCCACCACGATGGTGTCCAAACCCGGGAAATCAATCAAATCATCCTCCGTGAATTGAGCCGTAATGGTCATACAGTTGCCCACCGTCAGTGAATTGTTGACGGTTTTCGTACGGATTATCGGACCTTGGTAATTACCGGCATAATAGGTGATGCGGAACGGAGCCGGCAAGGTTTGTCCACCGGTATTGCAGAATTTATACGAGACGGTGAGTGTCCCGTTCTCGAACGTCACGCTGGTGTCCGTGGTGGCGTGGACGTTCAGCATCCGGGAGAACGGCCGCCCGTACTGGTCGAGCGTGGTGGCCTGCTGCAGGAAGTTGTTGAAGGGCCGCCGCACCACGCCGTCGGGATCAGTGAACACCGTGGCGTTGTTGAACAGCGAGGACGGAACTGTCAGGTCTTTGTTGATGTTGGTGACGTTGTAGAGATACTGGTTCCAAACCGGACGCGCCGGCGCCCAAGGCTGCCCCGACGACTTGAAGATGTTCAGCTTCGTGCTGCCCACGGAGACGATTTCCGCCGCTCCGTCCGCATCCACATCGGCGATGACGGGATACTGCATGATGGTGATTTCCGAGAACGAAAACGTATTCAGCACATAAACCGGCACCGTATCCTGATGCGTGAGATGGCTCTTACCGCTGCCGTTGACTATCTTCAACGTGTTCTGGTCGCAGATAACCAGCTCCAAAAGCCCATCCTGGTTGAAGTCGAACGCCGTGAAACTGTTCGAGAAGGAGTCCTCGTCGGGATGCATACCCCATATCATCGAAAACGATCCAGAAGTGGCATCATATCGGTAGGCCTGTATCCTTTTGGACATATTCAACCACCCGTTCTGAATCACCACCTCCATGGATCCGTCATTGTCAATATCCGCTATCAAGGGGATGCTCTTGCCCGAATGCGTGGTGATTACGGTCATCGGGGTGCTCACGGTGCCGTTATGGACATCCCACACATAGAAATACACCATTCCATTGACAATATCCGTATCCCGAATACTGATGAAGACATCCAGATAGCCGTCCAGGTTGAAGTCCGCCACCTGCGGATGCCCGTCTGAGGGCACGGAGCCAGGCGGGGAAGTCTGCTCCCACAAAGTAATCGCATTGCCCGAGGTGCCGTCCAGATTGGTGATGGAGACTTGATATATTTCGTTGCCGAGTATGAGTTCCGGCTTGCCGTCCCCAGTGAAATCGGCGACCATCGGCGACGACAGCTTTCGATGTGTGACATGCGTCCAATGCGCATACGACAAAGCGGCATTCGTTGTGGAGGCTTCCGCCAGCAACTTCCCGTTCTCGGCATTATAGACCTTGTTACGCACGTACACCTCCGGATGCCCGTCCCCGTTGAAATCCGCAAAACTCACATTCGCCGCGTAGTCATTATTGCCTGAAACATAGTCGACATCGGAGACCCAATGAGGGGAGCTCGGATTTGGAGAAGAAATGTCGTATGCACGCAGTTTGTTGTCGCAGCATGCGGTTACGATCAACCCCACACCGTCTGAGGTGCGCACCAGACCGTAAGCTGCCGCATCGTAAGCCGAAACAGGGGATTCCATCGTGATGGTCGCCTTCAGTTGCTTGGTGACCCCGTCGAACACCAGCATCTGGTTGTCAATATTACCCTGACCCGAATATGACGACTGCCCGGCGAGCGAGAAACACAGCACTTCCGGATGCCCGTCCCCGTCCAAATCCCCCACCAGCGGGATGTTGAGATTGGAGACAATCGTGTTCGACGACCAAGCGTTCACAACTCCCCAAGTCATGGATTCGACATCCGTCACACAGTCCGCCTCCTCCATATTGTCGGGCAGCACGACCTGCGCATGTGAAATCACCCATGCGAACAAACATAGCATCCCGATTGTCAGCCGTTTTATCATTTTGACGCAGTTATTTCCTATAACGAGTAAACATCATTTTTGTTGCAAAAAATTGCATCTGATGTCTTACCATAGACTTACCATAGAGTTACCATAGACTTACCATAGAGTTACCATAGAGTTAGAGCTTTTTTTTGAACCGTTACGGACAGTTAGAGCAAGCCTTGTGACATTTTTTTTCAGAAAACCACCCGATAATAAAAAATGCTATTTTTGCCCCTTGTAATTTTTGGAATCAACAACAATCAAAAATATAAGAACGAGAATCATGTATCCGATTTTGCATCATCCTATCTTGGACATCCCCGAAAGGGAGATGACGACCTTTGAATACAAGGGTCAGCAAGTGAAGGCCGCGAAAGGCTACACCATCGCGGCGGCCCTCCACCAGGCGGGTTTCCCCATCCACAGCCACAGCTTGAAAGGCCGCGAGCGCAGCATGGACTGCGGCATCGGCAAGTGCGGTGCCTGCGAAATGCTCGTCGACGGCGTGGTGAAACGCATCTGCGTCACCCTCGTCGACGGCGTGAAGAAGGTGGAGGAGATCGCCCACAACTATCTTCCCGAAACCGACACTATCAAACCCGCAGAAGGCCCGAAAGTCTATAAGACAGAGGTCGCCATCATCGGCGCCGGTCCCGCCGGCCTCGCCTGCCGCGAACAACTCAACAAGTTCGGCATCCCCAACATCGTCATCGACAACAACGACCGCATCGGCGGACAGTTCACCATGCAGACCCACCAGTTCTTCTTCTTCGAGAAGGAGCAGAAATACGGCGGCATGCGCGGTTTCGACATCGCCAAGACGCTCGCCGGCGACAACCACTCCGGCATCCTGCTCAACAGCACCGTGTGGGACATCCTTGAAGGCAAGCGCGTGGCCGCCAAGAACATGCAGGACGGCAGCATCTTCTTTGTGGATGCCAACTTCCTCGTCGTGGCTACGGGCGCGTTCCCGTTCATGCCCACCTTCGAGAACGACGACCTGCCGGGCGTCTATACCGCCGCCGTCGTGCAGAAGATGATGAACCTGCAGCACACGCTCCTCGGCAAACGCATCCTCACCATCGGCGCCGGCAATATCGGCTACCTTACTTCGTATCAGGCGGTTCAGGCAGGTGCGAAAGTGGTGGCCATCGTCGAGGCCATGGACCACGAGGGCGGATTCCCGGTGCAGGCCAACCGCGTGCGCCGTCTCGGCATCCCCATCATCACCTCCCACACGCTGCTGAAAGCCATCCCCAACGAGGACCACACCGGCGTAATCGGCGCGGTGATTGCCGAATGCAAGAACTTCCAACCCGTGCCCGGCACGGAACAGGTCATCAAAGACATCGACCTCATCAATATATGCACCGGCCTGAAGCCCGACAACCTCATCCTCGAAAAGGGCAAGGTCACTTTCGGGCTCAACACCTACGGCATCGGTGACGCCACCCGCGTGGGCGAAGGCACCTGCGCCGTGCTGCGCGGCAAACAAGCCGCCATGGAGATCGCCCAAGCCTTGAACGTGCGCTTCAACTACGACGACTACCTCGCCGTGACCAAAGACTACGCGGATTCCCAGCAACATCCGGTGCGCGTGCTCGAGAAACCCAACCGTCCCTGCGGCGACCGTCTGCAGAAGCCGTTCGTCATGGCCGACTGCCTCTACGGTTTCGCCTGCAACCCCTGCACGTTCGCCTGCCCGCAAGGCGCCATCACCAAAATCGCCACCAACCACGTGCCGCAAATCGACTACGACAAGTGCATCGGCTGTATGAAGTGCGTCAACCACTGCCCCGGCTTAGCCCTCTTCGGCTACAACATCCCGAAGAACTGGCTCTTCCTGCCGTTCGAGTACGACGCGGAGGAGAATGCTGAGGTCTTCTTGGTGGATGATAACGGTAAGAAGGTCGGCGAAGGCATCATCGAAAAAATCACGAAGGGCGCGAACAAGACGCATGTGGCCCGCGTGAAAGCCTTGGATGTCAGCGGTGAAGCATTGATGAGCGTCACTGGTTTCATCCTGAAGGCGAACTACCCCGAGCCGCTGAACTGGCAGAAACTCGATAAGAAGGAGGAAGATCCCGCCTTCGTCTGCCACTGCGACGACGTGAAAATCGAGACCATCCTGGAAGCCGTGAAGGGCAAGAAGATTATCTCCGTGGATGAGCTGAAGCACATTACCCGCATCGGCATGGGACCGTGCCGCGGCAAACGCTGCATCCCGCGCGTGAAGCTGCTGCTGGCCGGCCATGGTGTGGAGGTCGTGGGCGACGCCACCCCGCGCGGCCCGCTCTCCTCGCAGCTCAACATCGGCGAGCTCTGCCCGAACGACAAGCCCGAAACATTCGTGACGAACGTCAACGGCCACCCGACCAAGAAGGTCGAGTGCGATGTCTTCGTGGCGGGCGGCGGCATCACGGGCAGCGGCCTGTTCCGCTACTTCGCCGAAGCCGGCAAGAAGGTGGTGCTCTGCAACGCCGAACGCGGCTCCTCCTGGCGCTGTATCGGCGGCGGCCGTCCCAGCTTCTCCGTGCCGGAAATCGCCGACATCGCGGAACACAACCGCGCCATCTTCGAATCCATCCAGAAGGTCACCAACATCAACTACAAACCCACGCGCTACGTCGGATTCGCCCACGACGAGGCCAACTACAAGGCATTGGAGAAATCCCTCGAGTGGAGCGACGGCTATATGGTCGATAAGAAGGACTTCGTGAAGGAGGTTTCGCCCTACTTCAACCCGAACCTCAACACCTACCAGGCCGCCTGCATCACCAATGCGTGCTGGCAGGCCACGCCCGGCCCCACCATCAACTATATCCGCAACATCGCCATCGAACACGGCGGCGAGCTGTTGGAGGACACCCGCCTCTTAGAGGTGCGCAAGACCGCCAAGGGTTTCATGGCGTTGGTGAAGACCCACGACAAAGAGTACGTGGAGTACCATTGCGAGCATTTCGTGAACTCCCTCGGACCGAGCGCCAACAAGTTCGCGGAACAGTTAGGTATGTACCTCGGCTTGTACCCCATTAAGCACCAAGCCTTTATCACGCATCGTCTGCCGATGTTGGGTAAGGACGGCGACTCTTTGGACATGCTCATCGACCGCCGGAAGTACAAAGGTTTCTCCGCCGTCTATGGACAGCAGTTCGCGGAGACCGGCCAAATCATCGGCTGCGCGTCACCCGCGACCGAACAGCAACAAGCCGGCAAGGAACTGAAGTACAACACGCAGGAGTTCCTGCAGGTGTGCGCGGAGATGTTCATCGACTGGATTCCGCAGCTCAAAAACGTCAGCTTCCAGGCCACGTGGGCAGGCTACTACACCGAGCCGCGCTACATCGTGGATCCCGAGCACGGCCTGTTGGTCGGCATGCGCGGCCACGGCTTCATGTTGGGACAGTACCTCGCCAAGATCTACGTCGACAAGTACCTCGGCAAGGAGGCCCCATCCTATATGTCGCGCCTCGCCATCTCCGGCGACGGCCTGAGCGAGAACGCCTTCCAGTAGGGGCGAATAATATTCACCTTGCAAGCATCGCAAGTGCTTGCATATCACCAAATCTGCAAAAAGGAAACGGTCACAAATTGTGGCCGTTTTCTTTTTGTCAAAACGTAATGCGGAGAATCGTTATGCCAAACCGTCCCGCTTCAACAGAGCGTCGATTTTCGGTTCGCGGCCGCGGAAGTTGACGAACATCTCCATCGCATCCACGGAACCGCCCTTGGAGAGGATGGTCTCCAAATAGCGTTGTGCCGTCTCCGGATTCATCACGCCGGTTTCCTGAAAGAGCGAAAAGGCGTCGGCTTCGAGCATTTCTGCCCACTTGTAGCCGTAGTATCCCGCTGCGTAACCGCCAGAGAAAAGGTGTCCGAACGTGGGACTCATGCACGCGCCCGGAACCACCGGCAGCACCTCCACGGTGTCAAAGACGGAACGCTCCAGTCGCAGGATGTCATCGACATCGGCGGCAGGCATAGTGTGCCACATCATATCGAGATAGCCGAAGGAAAGCTGCCGCACGCAGAGATAGCCGGCCATGAACTGGTTCAGATGTTTCAGCTGCGCCACATACTCCTCGGGAATCGGCTCTCCGGTCTGGTAGTGGCGGGCGAAGGTCTTCAAAAACTCGGGTTCGGTGAGCCAGTTCTCGTTCAGCTGAGAAGGCAGTTCCACGAAATCGCGGGGCGAATGCGTGCCCGACAAGGTTGAATACTCCACCTCCGACAGCATGCCATTGAGCGCATGGCCGAACTCGTGCAGGAAAGTGTTCACCTCATCGACGGTCAACAGGGAGGGCTGCTCCGGGGTCGGCGGGGTGAAGTTCATCACGAGGCTCACCCACGGGCGCACATCGTGCCCGTCGGCGTCCACATACTGGTCGCGAAACTCCGTCATCCAAGCGCCGCTGCGTTTCGTGCTGCGCGGGTGGAAGTCAAGGTACAACACTGCCATGAACTGCTCCCCTCTCCAGACCTCATACACCTGTACATCAGGATGATAAGGTTGTATCTCGTCTGCCTTCTCAAAGCGCAATCCATAAAGGGTGGATGCCAACCCGAAAACACCGTCAATCACCTGATTAAGCGGGAAATAGACTTTCAACTTCTCCATATCGAGACTGAACTTCGCCTGTCGCAGTTTCTCCATATAGTAGCTGAGGTCCCAACGCTGGAATACGCCTTCAAAGCCCTGTTGTTTTGCAAACTGCTCCAGTTCAGCTATTTCGCGATGCGCTGCGGGCAGGGCGGCAGCCTTGAGGTCGTCGAGCAGTTGATAGACGTGGGCAAGGTCTTTGGCCATGCGATTGCGCAACGCATAATCAGCATAATGCTTATAACCCAACAGTTTAGCTATTTCCTCACGACATTTCAGAATGGTTTTGATATTGTCGCAGTTGTCGAAATCGTCACCGTAGGCTTTCTTGCTGGAATGCATATAGACCTCCTCCCGAAGGGAGCGGTCATCGGCGTGGGTCAACACCGTGTTCACATCGGGAGCTGAAAGGTCGAAGAGATAGCCTTCGAGGCCTTTGTCCGCGGCCTTCTTGGCGGCGATGGCGCGGGCGCTTTCCGGGATGCCCGCCATCCGGGGCGAATCCTTCTCTAAATGCACCGTCCAAGCGTATGTAGCCTTCAAGGCACGTTGCCCGAAGTCCAGCTGCCGGTTGGCGAGCTCCATGCTCAGCTCGCGGTAACGGGCCTTGTCCTGCTCGGAAAGGTCGGCTCCGCCCGCCACGAAAGCATCGTAAGTCTTGTCCAACAAGATTTTGTCGGCACCCTGCAGGGCACTGTCCTGCTGCTGTTGTTCGTAAACCGCCTTCACCCGCTGGAAAAGGCCGGGGTCCTGATAGACCTCATTTTCGTACTGTACCAACAGCGGCTGCACCTTCTCAGCAATGGCATTCATCTCGTCATCGCCATTGCATTCGAGAAGGTTGAAAAACAGGTCGGCCACGGTGCTGAGGCGGTCGCCGGCACGGTCAAGCGCAACGACGGTGTTCCCGAAGTCCGGCGCAGCCTCGTTGCCGACGATGGCCTGGATATCCTTTTTCGCTTCGGCAATGGCCTCCTCAAAGGCCGGCAGCCAGTGCTCGTTTTTGATTTCGTTGAACGGCGGGGTCTCCCGCGGCGTAGTCCATTGTTTTAGTAAAGGATTCATTTTTTAATGGTTATGGGTTATATTATAGGTTATAGGTTATTGGTTATTGAAGCCTGCTCACCGCTAACTAATCACTAATCACTATTCACTACTCACCACAAACAACATAGAGACGCCAAAACTGACGTCTCTACCATATATTATATTATACAATACAAGATTACTTGATACCCAATTCGGTGCGGACGGCGGCGGTGAGGTCGTCGGCATCGTTGTGGAAGGCGCACATCGTGATGTCGAACACGTAGGTGTATTTATCGCGCTCGGCCACGGTCTTGATGGCGGCGAGGAGTTTCTCCTGGAAAGGTTTCAACAGCTCCAACTGCTTGGCCTGCAAATCCTGTTCGCTGGAGGCGACAAAATCCTGTAACCGTTGGTAAATCTTCATCAGCTCGTCCTCCTTGACTTTGAGGATGGCGGAAGAGGTGGTGGTGGAGGTCAGATTGGCGTACTCCGCCTGTTTGGTCTTGAACTCGTCGGCCATCTGCTTACCCACGGCCTCCAACTCCTGTTGGTAGGTCATCAGAGCCTGCTGGGCCGTGTCAATGCCGGGCATCTCCTTCATGACAGCGGCGTAGTCCACGTGACCAAATTTGGCCTTCTGGGCGTAACCCGTGGTCACACAAAGGAGTGCAACGCATAAAATCGTCAGTAACTTTTTCATTGCCGTCATTATTTAATGCCCAGTTCTTTCTTCACCATAGGCGTGATATCATCGCCAGTGCCGTAATAGAGCAGCGTCTTCGTGTCGAAGATATAGGCATAGCCGTTGGCTTTGGCCACCTTGTTGATAGCTTCCTGGATGGCATCCTGGAACGGTTTCGCCAGTTCATACTGCTTGTCTTCCAAGTCTTCCTGCGCACTGGCCTGGAACTCCTGGATACGGTTGCCGAGGTCGTTCAGCTCCTTCTCGCGCAGCTGGCGCACGGAGGAGGACATGGTGCCCACTTCGCGGTCGAATTTGTCTTTTTTCGTCTGATATTCCGTCATCATGCTCTCATACATGCCTTGCAGCTCCATCTGGAAGGCTTGCAACTTGATTTGGAGGGAGTCGATGCCGGGCATCACCTCGAGAATTTCGCTTGAGTTGACGTGTCCGTACTTCTGCGCCTGCGCGGCCTGTACGGAGAAGAGTCCGGCAATGGCCAGAATCAAAACAATCTTTTTCATTGACTTTCTTTACTTTATGTTCGTACTAAATTAATCGTCTGAGTCTCTGCTGACGGAGATGCCCATCTTCTGGAGCACCTGCTCGTTGATGTCCCATTTCGGGTCGGCGTAGATGATGGTGAGGTCGCCGGCGGTGTCAAACACGAAGGCGTAACCGCGCTCCTTGGCGTAGTCGTTCACGGCGTTGATGACACGGTCCTGGATGGGCTTCACCAGCTCCTCGCGTTTCTTGAAGAGGTCGCCATTCTGTCCGAAGCGTTTCTTCTGCAGGTCTTTGGCGGCCTTCTCCTGGGCGATGATAGCCTCCTCGCGGCTCTGCTTGATCTGCTCAGGCAGCGTGATGGACTCCACCTGATAGCGTTTGTACATGGAGTCGATGGTGGAGAACTTGGCTTCGATTTCCTTCTGCCACTGCACGGCCACGCGGTCGAGTTCGGCCTGAGCCTCCTTGTATTCGGGAATCTGCGAAAGAAGGTACTCGGAATTGATGTACGCATACTTCTGCGCGAATCCGAAAACCATCATCAGGGTGAATAATCCGGTTAATAGGAGTTGTTTTTTCATCTTGCTTAATATTTTAAATGACGTTGGTTTGACTGTTTTTATTGGATAAGTTTAATCGATGGACTGGTTGATGGAGATATGGAAGTGGCTGCCGGAAGCGGTGGACGACAGACCGGGCACCGGGTCGAAACCGTAACCCCAGTCGAAACCGAGCAGACCGAACATCGGCAGATAGACACGCACACCCAGACCGAGCGACTTGTAGAGGTCGAACGGATTGTACTGGCGCTTGTCGATCCAGCCCTTGCCGGCTTCCGCGAACGCCAACACATAGACGGTGGCCGACGGGTTCAGCGTGATCGGATAGCGCAACTCCGCCGTGAACTTGTGGTAGATGGACGCACCGACAACCCTTCCGTTCACGTTGGGTGACAGCGCTTCGTCCTCGTAACCGCGCATACCGATGACCTCACGACCGTCGTACGACCAGTTGGTCATGCCGTCGCCGCCGAGGTAGAACCGTCCGAACGGCGCAATACCGATGGTCTGGTTGTAGCACCCCATAAAGCCCATCTTCAAGCGCACGTTGAGCACCAAGTTGTCCACGATGCGCGTGAACCACGACATGTTGAGCTTCCATTTGTGGAATTCCAGGAACTTGTACTTCTCCTGATCCGAGGCACCAGTGTAGTCCTTGTGCCCGATGATGGAGTATGGCGGGGTCAGCTGCACCGAGAAGGAGAGGTCGGAACCCTCACGCGGGTAAATCGGCGCATTGACGGAATTTCTCGACAAAGTGAATATGTAGCTGATACTGTGGGCGTAACCTGTGGAGAAGATGAAACCTCCCCAGTTCTTGACCTTGTAGTATTCGTAAGCGAGCGTGTGCGACATGTGGAAGTAATCGTCCGGCCAGCGGAGCTTGTTGGCCAAGGAGAGCGAAGCACCCGCAATGCTGGTGTACGCGTAGAGGCTGTCGCGCTTGGAGTAGGCGTTGTTCTGCCGCTGGTAGTAGGCACCGAGGGTGAGCGCGTTGGGACGCTTGCCGCCGAGCCAGGGCTCCGTGAAAGAGAAACTGTAGTACTGGTAATATTTCGTACTGACGGAGGCCTGCAGGGAGATGCGCTGTCCGTCACCGCCCGGAATGGGATTCCAGGCATCCTTCTTGAAGAGCTTCCTCGTGGAGAAGTTGTTGAAGGTGATACCCGCGGTGAGCATGAAACCCGTGGCACCGTAACCCGCAGAAAGCGACAGCTGGTCGGAAGAGGTCTCCTCCACCACATAGTTGATGTCCACCGTACCGTCGGCCTCGTTAGGCTTCGGCTGCACGTCCATCTTCTCCTGGTTGAAGTAGCCCATCGACATGAGCACTTGCTGCGAACGGATGATGTCGGAACGGTTGAAGAGCTGTCCCGGAATGGTGGTCAGCTCACGCAAGATGACATTGTCATGGGTTTTCGTGTTGCCGACGACGGTGATCTTGTTGTACTTCGCCTTCTTTCCCTCGCGGATACGAATCTCGATATCAATGGAGTCGCCGTCAATGCCGACCTCCACAGGACTGGCACTGAAGAACAGGTAACCGTTGTTCATGTACAGGGAGGCCAAGTCGTCGCCGTCCTCTTTCATCGTCAGGTTTTTGTTGAGCAACGTCTGGTTGTAGATGTCACCCTTGTTGATGCCGAGGAGCTGTCTGAGCAAAGAGGTCGGATAGACCGTGTTGCCGACGAATTCAATGTTGCGGAAATAGTACTGCCGTCCCTCGTTGACATCGATATCGATGTACATTTTGTTGGCTTTCACGTAGAAAGTGTCGTGCGTGATGACGGCGTCGCGGTAACCAAGCTCGTTATAGCGGTTGATGAGGTTCACCTTGTCCTTCTCGTAATTGGCTTTGATGAACTTCGAGGGTTTGAAGATACGGAGTTTCACGCGGTCGGCGAAATAGTTGTC
>ONQE01000088.1 GCA_900319925.1 uncultured Bacteroidales bacterium
GTATAAGCCACATGCAAGCCCAACGCCGCATCCTTGTCGCCGTCGCGGCCGCTGTGCGTGCCCATATACTCCAACACGTCCTTGCGGTCCTCGTCAAAGACCATCACGGTGAAGTATTGGTAGCGCTCCATGAACTCGTAGGTGTAGCGGGCGGGGGCCACGTACACCGTGATGGTGTTCACGTTGTGGCTCCACACGTTGCCCATCGCACCCCAGCCGATGGTCATCGCGTTGTGGCTGCGCACGTCGCCGGAGGCTAACAGCAGCCCGCTGCCCTTGAACCACGTGAACGGGTTGAGGTTCGGCGACTGGGTGTAGTCAAATTCCACGAAGTCGGACTCCTGGATGGGACGGGACACCTCTTCGGGCTGCTTGCCGCCATAGACGTTGTAGGAGATGTTCTCGGGTTTCCATTTGTCCTTGGGTTTGTTCTCGCCGGCGGGGTAGCCGATGACGATGGTGTTCAGCGGGATGAGGGTCTCGGGAAGCTTCAGGATGCCGGAGACGTCTTTGCAGCGGTTCTGGTCGGGGAAAGTGCCGGTCCAGACGGCGCCGAGTCCCATGGCGTTGGCGGCCAGCAGGATGTTCTCGGTGGCCGCGGAGCAGTCCTGCACCCAGAACATGCGTGCCTCACCGTCGAGGGCTTTGGTCAGGTCGCCGCACACCACGATGGCGAGAGGCGCTTTCGCGGCCATTCCCGCGTAGGGGTTGGCTTTGGCGAGCTCCTTCAGCTGCTCCCTGTCGGTGACCACCACGAAATGCCACGGCTGACGGTTCACGGCGGAGGGGGCCGCCATGCCCGCACGGAGCAGTTGCTCGATCTGCGCCGCCTCCACGGGCTTGTGCAGGAAGCTGCGCACGGAAGTCCGCGTCGCGATGTTCTCCAACGCGGCGTTCTTGTAACTGTCTGATTTCTGAGCCTCTGCGCTCATGCTCGCGGTCAGCGCCGCCATGCAAATCAAAATGGCCATACGATATTTATTCATATTCTTCTTGTTTTTTGAAAGCGCAAAAATACGATTTTTAAGGTTTAATGGTTAAGGTTTAATGGTTATGGGTGGATGTCGGTGTTCGTAATTTATGTACTTTTGCCGCGCTTTTCAATTGATTGCCTTTATGATTACCAAAATCGTGCTCACCGGCGGCCCGTGTGCCGGCAAAACCACCACCAACGAGCGTATCGAGGAGTTTTTTACCAAAGTGGGTTACGCCGTTTTCACGCTGCCCGAAGCCCCCACGCTCTTCATCAAGGCGGGTGCTGATTTCCTCACGCAGGACCGCAACCTCTACTTCGAAATCCACAAGAGCATGATGCGCTTCCTGCTCCAGATGGAAGACTCGTTCTACGAGATTGCCGAGGCCACGGGCAAACCCGCGCTTATCGTCAACGACCGCGGCGCGATGGACATTTCCGCCTATATGGACCCTGATGACTGGAAACGGCTTCTTCGCGAGACCGGCCACACCGAGGACGAGCTGATGAACCGCTACAAGGCGGTATTCCACCTTTGCACCAGCGCGAAGGGCGCCCCGAACAGCTATACGCTGAGCAACAACTCCGCCCGCATGGAGGAGACGCTCGCCGAGGCTATCGCCGTCGATGACAATCTGATCCGCGTCTGGCAGAGCCATCCCAACCTCCACCTCATCCAGTCGGAGGAGTTCGTGAAGGACAAAATCGACAACGTCCTCCTTGGCATCGCGCAGGAGCTCGGCATCCACGATTCTGTTCGGGATATGATTCTCTAAAACCGATACATCCCTTCTATTTTCACCTCCGTTTTGTGCGGTTTGTCGATGTGGGTCAGACCGCTGCTGATGTCGCTCCTGTTAAGGTAGTGCGTTCTTGAAATCCGGAACCATACGCTGAAGTTCTGGATCTTGTAGCGCAGCAGCAGGTATGCCCGCATTCCCTGATAGAAGTACGAGCCGATGGTGAAGGCGTAATAGACGTCGTTTTCGTAAGCGTAGAGTCGCTCGTCGTAGCGGTCGGTGTCGAAGTAGGCGACGCGCAGATGTATGCTGAGCTGCGGTTTCCTGCAGTTGAACGCCAAATCTTGATACATCAGAATCCCTTTGTACCAGCGCTTTGTCCCATCCGGTCCCTTGTTGAGCACCATGCTGATTTCCGTTTTGGTGTTCAGCCAGGGCAGGGGAGTGCTCGTCCACTGTAGTCGCAACCGGTGCCGGCACTGCTCCACGAGTCGGTGCAGGTAGGTGTCGTCGCTCTCGTTCTTCGGTTTGGTCCTCCACTGGTAGCGGGCGTACAGCATGTTCCGTCCCGGAAGTCGGCAGGTCAGCGACACGCCGGCGTCCATTCCCTGCACGGGCGCATCGGTGAGGTAACTCAGCCATCGCAGTCGGTAGTAGTCGCAGTAGAAGTCCGCTTCCACGTTCCGCGACACGACGAGATGCCCGGTAAGGTACGCGCCGAATTCGCCGCAGTCGCCCGAGGAGGTGCGGAACCCGCTGCCCATCGGGGAGTGGTAGCCGGTGGCATAGTAGCGCAGCAGGGCCGCCATCTGGAACACGGGAGCCACCGGGATGAGCGCGGCCTGCAGCACAGCGGGTCTCCATCCTTCGTTGAGGGCCGCCTCCCCGAAGAGCAGGACCTTCCCCACGATAGCCTGATACGACACGCTGGCGTTCAGCTGGTTGGGATGAAACAACGACCGCCATTTCTCGCCGGTGCTCGCGCTGTCGCCGTATTCCCCGAGGCCGATCGCCTGTACCCCGATGGAGAATCGTGCCCGCCGGTAGGAGAGCGCCCCGCCGAAAGCGGTCAGGCTGGTCTGCGTGATCGCGCCTGCGAACGAGCTCCCCGACCAGTGCGTGTTGCCAATCGTGAATGCTCCGCCTCGGAACACTTGGCCCTCGTTGGTGGTCGCCACGGGCCGGATGCCGTCGCTGTAGCGGCGCATGGCCGTGACCCCTGCCCCCTTGCCCGACATCATCGACGAGCCGAGCACGACCCCCTGCCCGAGGTTCAACCGGTAGTCGCCCACAACGGCGTATTTCAGCAGCCCGATGTCCCGGGCGTAAACGGCTCCCGAATAGTGGTCGAAGCCGTATTTCTGCTTGCCCCGGAAGAACTGCTCCCCCGCGTCCTTCTCCCCGGCAATGCGGAACCCGAAGTGCTGCCGGATGCTGAAGTCGTAGCGGAACTGCAGGTGTGGCGGCGACCCGTCGTAGTGGCTCGTGCGGGAGGTGTCGTAGCCTGCCTGCCGCTCCACCACCTGCCCGTAGCGGAACCAGAGCACGCTCTTGCTGGATTTCATCATCTCCTTGAAAGTCGGTCGCGGTTTGGGCGGCGGCAGGATGACGGTCCTCTCCGCCAACCACCGCATCTTCTCCTCAGTGAAACCGTCGATACAGGGGATTTCGTAGATGCTGTAGAGCGGTCCGTAGTTTTCGATGTACAGCTGTAGTTGGTAGTATTGGTAATCGGTCAGCAGAAGCCTGGAGACAGCCACCTCGTAGCTGAGGTCGTTGAGGTTCGGACGCCTCCCGTCCCGGATGTCTTCCATCCGTTCCAGCAGATCTTCAGAAACGTTCTCTGCATCCTCCCAATCCTCCAGCTGCATCTCCATCGTCTCGACGGCGTTCTCCATAAACAGCGTGGAATCCTGCTGGGCGACGGTTCGCGGGACGTATAGACAGAGGATTATAAATACATTTAATATGAATATCTTATCTCGTTCCATTGGTGTTTCTTATTGCGGAAATTTGTTTTGGTTTTATTGCGGAAATATGTGGAAACTACAGCGTCTTGTGGAAATAGAATCCTCCGATTTCAGGAGAGATGGAGATACGGTAATGCCAGACGGCTCTTGCGGAGAAGAGGAGTTGTTTGAACCTCCATCCCACGTAGAGGCCTATCCGATGGTTGGAGCATTCGGCGGCGAGGAGCAGCGGCTCGGCGGGACGGGTCGCGAAGCGGAAGTCCACCTCCCAAGCACCGGGCAATGTCTTGGCGGTCGAAAGCGATAACAGCAGCTTGCGGACGGGCGTGTAGGTACAGCCGATGGAGAATCGCATCGGGATAACCTCCTGACCGACAATGCCGTAGCGAAGCATGAACGGATTATAGACGGCGGCGTCGAACAGCAGCTTGGGCGAGGCTCTGCACGCGATGGCGAAGTCCGCGCAGAGCGAGTGTCGGGACGGGTAATGTCGTGCGTGCGCCATCAGGTAGAAGATTCGGGCGGTCATGGCGAAGCGGTCACCGAAGTTGCGGCCGTAGCCGACGGACAGGACCATCTCCCCGTAATCCGCATAGCCATAATGGCTTACGGACGCCTGAATCGCGTTCTTGCGAAGAATAATCTGTCCTGAAACCTCCGCATACGTCAGCTCTTTCGTGCAGAAGTCGTTGCGGATGTGGAAGCCCGCGTACGACGGGGCAAAGCACCCCAAGGAGGGCCTTTCGGAAGCGATTTCGGTGATGTGGGCGCAAAACAGCGCGTCCTGCGACGAGCCGATGCCCGGCATCAAGACAGCCAAACAGCTGTACACCAATACTTTTATGGTCTTTCTCATTTCCATGATTCCAATAAATTGTTTCAAAGCAAAGATACAACACCAAAAAGCCTTTGTCAAGTTAATAATTGTTAATAATTTTGTACTTTTGCCGCCATGAACGATTTGAACCGAAATATCCGCATAGAAGACTACGACTACCCGTTGCCGGAGTCGCGCATAGCCTACTATCCCGCTCCGCAGCGAGATAATTCCAAGTTGTTGATATACAACAAAGAGAAAGATACAATTACCGATTCGGTGTTCCACCAGCTGCCGGTTTTTTTGGACGAAAACCATTGGATAGTCTTCAACGATTCCAAGGTGATCCATGCGCGGTTGCGGGTGCACAACGCCACCGGTGCCGCCATCGAGATCTTCTGTCTGGAACCGCTCGCGCCGAGTACCGACCCAGCGGTGGCCTTCACGCTCACCGGAAGTGTGACGTGGAAATGTATGGTGGGCAACGCCCGCAAATGGAAACATCCCATCGAGATTGAAGTGCCGATGGAGGGAAGAGTTGTGCGCATCTTGGCTGAGCGCGGGGAGGCGGTCGAGGGCACGTTCGAGGTGACGTTTACTTGGACGGATCCCGATGTCTCCTTTGCCGAGTGGATCGAGGCTTACGGGAAGGTTCCACTTCCGCCGTATATTCGCCGCGACGCCGAGGAGAGCGACACGGAACGCTACCAGACCGTCTATGCCTGCCATGACGGTTCTGTGGCCGCACCGACGGCCGGGCTTCATTTCACCGACGGACTTATCCGCTCATTGAAGGCAAAGGGCGTGGAAACGGAGTATGTGACGCTGCACGTCGGTGCGGGGACGTTCAAGCCGGTCTCTTCCGAGACCATCGGCGGTCATTTCATGCACGAGGAGAAGATTGTCATCACCGAGGAGTTCATTCGTAAGCTCCAAAACAACCAAGGGAAGCAGCTGATAGCGGTCGGCACGACGGTCACGCGGACGTTGGAGTCGCTCTTTGTGGTCGGGGCGAAGCTGCACCTCGGGCTGGCGAACCCTCTCGTGGTGGATCAGTGGGAAACCTACGACAATCCGGATATTCACCAAGTGACGATGGAGCAGTCCCTTGCCGCCATCCTTGACTATTTGCGCGAGCACGATACGGATATGTTGCGGGCGGCCACGCGCCTCATCATCCTGCCCACCTACACCCGTCATGTCGTCAGCGGGCTGATTACCAACTTCCATCAGCCGAAAAGCACTCTGTTGTTGCTGATTTCCAATTTCTTGGGGAATGAGTGGCGCCGCATTTACCGTCACGCGTTGGACAACGACTACCGTTTCCTGAGCTACGGCGACGCGAATCTGTATTTGTAGCGGTTAGCAGTTAGCAGTTAGCAGTTAGTAGTTAGCAGTTGGCAGTTGCAGCGAATCGTAAGTGTGAACGATAAAAGTCACAATTCACGAGTCTCAAGTCACAAATCACAAGTCACAAATCACACGTCACAAATCACAAGTCACACGTCTGCACCATGTTCTCCCAGCGGTGGAAGGTGTCGGACTGGATGTCATAGAAAACATTGTAGAAGGTGCGGGCCCAGTAGTTCCGGGTGCCGATGCCGGCGGGCTTTTTCAGGAATTTCTCGCAAAGGACCACCTCTTTGGTTGCCGTTTTGGTGATGACCACCCAGATGGCCGCCGTCTTCACGGTGGTGTCGAACGACTCCACCACGAACATCAGCGCGTAGGGTAGGGTGGTCGGCAATGCTATCTTGGAGGCGTACTCCCGCATCTGCTCGTCGGAATAGACGTGCTGCGAGCTGATGAACAGCGTAAGCACGTCGTTGACCTTCAAGGCTTTGTTCATCTTGGTGATGACGGAAAGGTCGTATTGCATCACGGGCTTGCGGAAGCTCATGCGGATGTCATACTTCTTCTGGTCGTTCAGAATCAGTTTGTTCCACTCTTGCAGATAATGTTGTAGGATTTCCTGGTTGAAGTCGAACCCTTCCTGCGTGAATTTGGCCTTGGCGAAGTTGATGCCGACCCACAGTATCTCCCGAGTCTTCAGGAAATCTGAGAATAATGTTTCGTTCATATACATAGCGGGTCGGTATTGATTTGTGATTCAATCGGTTATTGCTCTATAGGGTGCCACTCGGTCTCAATGCGGCAGAACTCTTGCGGTTCCCCTGCGGATACGATTGCCGTGCGGTATGTCTTGCCGTCTTCTGAAGCGGAACAGATGGCGTAGGTGTCTCCTAACTTGGCTTGTCCCAGGAAGTTGACGGTCATGGCCGTGAGCTTATGCGTCTGCCGGAAATCGTTGTCGATGGTGTCGAATGCCCACTGGATGTAGCGGGCGTTGTTGACGTGGTGGTTCATATCGATGTCGGAGGGGCAGACCCTTTTCGGCTCCGGATGGGCCTCCGGAATCGTCAGGGCTTTGACTTTCTGGGGTTTGTGCTCCATCGCGCTGCGCTCTTGGACGGGGAAGTCGGCGTCAAAGGCACTCATCCGTTGCGGGCGGCCGTGCTCGATGTCGAGGATGGCCCACACGGAGCTGGCCGCGACAATCACGTTGCCGTTAGCATCGATGAGTTCGTAGTCACGAGGGGAGGTTGCCGCATCGGATTTCCGCACCCACGAGCGGAGCAGCACCGGTTCCGTCCATTCCGGCATTCGGTTGATTTCCATGCGCATCCGGGTGATGACCCAGAAGTAACCGCGTTCACGCAGCTGGTGCCATCCCGCGTTGAGCAGCGAGGCATGGCGGTTGCTGACCTCGGTCAGCAGGCTGAACAGCGAGCTGACGGTCATCCGGGAGTCCTCGCCCACAAAATAGGACGGGACCGTGATATGTTCTTCGAAAATGGGGATGGGAGGGGTCAAGGTTTAAGGTTTAAGGTTTAAGGGTTAGTAGTTAGCAGTTAGTAGTTAGTAGTTAGCAGTTAGTAGTTAGTAGTTAGCAGTTAGTAGTTAGTAGTTAGCAGTTAGTAGTTAGTAGTTAGCAGTTAGTAGTTAGCAGTTGGCAGTCACAAATCACAAATCACAAGTCACAAATCACAAATCACAAGTCACAAGTCACAAGTCACAAATCACCATTGTCCGTCGAAGGTGGTCCAGATTTCGTCGCCGAGTTTCCAGGCGCGCTCCACGGCTTCGTTTCCGCAGATGTCCGTGAAGTTGGTGAGCACTTGGACGGCTTCGTCGTAGCGGTCTTGGTTGATCAGGTCCATAGCCTGCTGCTCGATGACGTAGTGCTCTTGGATGAAGTCTTTCTGCATCGGGGCCCAGGCTTTGTCCACCATCACGTGCATGTCGCCCCAGCGTTGGGCGGCGAGGGTGCCCACGCGGTTGAAGGCCCACCATGCCGACTCCTTGCTGAAGCCGGTGATGCGGCCGTCGGTCTTGTAGGTGCTCGGCAGGTCCGTGACATTCGCGTAGATGGGCACGTAGATGGAGGAGGCCACATTGTCGAGGGCGAACCAGCAGAGGGCGCCGACCTCGTCGGGCAGCCAGTTGCGGCATTGGATGATGGTGGCATAGACGGTGAAGTGGACCGCGATGCTGCGCTCGCCGCGCTCGTGCCAGCCGCCGTTGATGCGGTGCAGTTTCAGCTCGTCGAGTTTCATGAACGGGTTGGCCATGGGGGAGATGACGCTCTTGCCGTCTTTGTCGGTGACCGTCAGTGTCTTGCGCATGTCGTACGGAGTGCCCTCGTAGTAGTCCTTGAAGACGCTCATCATCTTTTCGAGGGTGACCAGGCTGTCGGGTTTCACGGAGAAGGGGTAGTTCTCGGCGTTGGGGTCGAGGTGGAGGGAGGGGGCCAAGAGGTCGAAGACGCGCCATTCGCGGCGGCGGCAGGCGAGCATTTCGCGGGTCTTCGGCGCGTAGGCGTAGGCGAAACGGAAGGTCGAGCGGCCGTCCCACCAGCCCTTCTCGCGGGCTAACGAGTAAACGTTGTCGGAAGCCATGAAGTAGTCCTTGTCCTTGAGGTTGATCTCGCGGATGGTGGAGGCGTTGGCGTTGACGGCCACATGGTCGTCGGGCACGCGCTGGGCCGCCCATACCGCCCCAAGCTTGCCTTTGCCGGGACCGAGGATCTCCAGATGCCATACCTCGTCCTTGTCGGCGATGGTCAGGCACTCGCCCGCGTCAATCCATCCGTATTTCTTGAGCAGTGTGCCAGCAGTCTCGATGGCCTCCCGCGCCGTGCAGCAGCGTTGCAGCAGCAGCATGCAGAGCCGCTGGCAGTCGATGAGCCCGCTGTCGGACTTGAGCTCCTCGCGCCCGCCGAATGTGGATTCGCCGATGGCCAGCTGCGCCTCGTTGACACACGGGTAGGCGGTGTTCAGGAACTGGTAGGTGTGGTCGACCTGCGGGATTTCGCCGACGGGGATGTTGTCATAGCGCAGCATCTGCCCGGGGAGCTGCTTCTTGGCCCACACGCGCTTGTACAGCGTCTGCTTCGCGCCCGGCTCGTAGTCCTCCTCCGGCGTCACGTAGATGTTCGTGCGCGATCGGTGGCTGTCGTCGGTGTGCGAGGTCATCACCGACCCGTCCGCCGACGCCTTCTTCCCGACGGTGATGGAGGTGCACTCCATGCCGTCCGTATCGAGTTCGGGAATGACCTGCGCTTGCAACGAAATTCCCATCAAAATGACAAAACACAACAATAAAGCTCGTTTCATATCGTCTGAAGGCTTGTAAATTCAAGCCGCAAAGATACGCTTTTTTTCTTTTT
>ONQE01000014.1 GCA_900319925.1 uncultured Bacteroidales bacterium
CATCGAGCAGGGCTCGTACGTCGGCTATGTGGACAGCATCCAGATTTTCAACACCACGCTGCGCACCACCGACGCCCGCAAGATCATCGTGCCCAACACCGAGCTGGCCACCAAGTCGTTGGTCAACCACTTCAATCTCCCGCAGCGGCGCGTGGCCATCGATGTGGGACTCGCCTACGGGATGTCGGTGGAGAAGGCCAAAGAGGTGCTGCTGCGCGTCGCCGCCGATAACCCCTTGGTGCTGCATGAACCCAAAGCCCCGTTCGCCACGCTGGAGAACTTCGGCGAAAGCTCCCTGAACATGCGCCTTTACGCTTGGACGCTCCCCGAGAACTACTGGACCACGCTCTACTCCCTTAACGAGGGCATCTACAATGCCTTCCGCGAGAACGGCCTCGAAATCCCCTTCAACCAAATGGACGTCCACATCAGAAACGACCAATAACCCAACCGCGTAACCTTAAAAATTGTATCTTTGCCGCCTGTTTTTTCGATAAGTATAATATAAATATAGTGTGAAATGAAAAAATTATCCCTTTTCATCGTATGCGCAGCCGCTTTCGTGATGGCGGCACAGGCGCAGAACATCACCAAGGACGGCGGGCTGTCGATGCAGCAGATCAAAATGCTGCGCGGTTCCTACCAGTCGAACCCTACCAACAAAGCCCTTCGCAACGCCATCAACAGCAACGACATCAGCAAGTTGGCGGTGAACTACGACAACAATACCGCCTTCGACGAGCACCTCTCCAACACGGTGCCCTCCAAGGCGATTACCAACCAGGAGTCGTCGGGCCGCTGCTGGATGTTCACCGGCATGAACGTGCTGCGCAACAAGGCCATCCGCAAATACGACCTTCCCGCGGACTTCCAGTTCTCGCAGTGTTACACCTTCTTCTGGGACCAGCTCGAAAAGGCCAACCTCTTCCTGCAGTCCATCCTCGACACCCGCGCCAAGTCCATGGAGGACGAGACCGTGCAGTGGCTCTTCAAAAACCCCATCGGCGACGGCGGCCAGTTCACCGGCGTGGCCAACCTGATGACCAAATACGGTGTCGTGCCTAAAGAGGCGATGCCCGAGACCTACAACAGCAACCACACCTCCCGCATGTCCGAGCTCATCAAGCTCAGATTGCGCGAAGACGGCCTGCGCCTGCGCCAGATGGCCAACAACAAAGGCACCACCGAGGCCAAGCTGCAAGCCTCCAAGATGGAGATGCTGGAGACCATCTACCGTATGCTGGCCTACACCCTCGGCGAGCCGCCCACAGAGTTCACCTGGACGCAGCGCAACAGCAAGGGCGAGATTGTAAGCACCGAGAAATACACCCCGATGTCCTTCTTCAACAAGTTCGTCAACGAGGACTTTTCCACCTATTATATGGTGATGAACGACCCCACCCGCGAGTACTACAAGGTCTATGAGATCGAGTACGACCGCCACGTCTATGACGGCCAGAACTGGAAATATCTCAACCTGCCGATGCCCGAGATCGCCAATATGGCCATCGCCTCCATCAAGGACAGCACCATGATGTACTTCTCCTGCGACGTGGCCAAGTTCCTCGACCGCGACAAGGGCTATATGGACATCAACAACTACGACTACGGCGCCCTCTTCGGCACCACCTTCGGCATGGACAAGAAGGAGCGCATCAGCACCTACGCCAGCGGCTCCTCGCACGCCATGACCCTCTGCGGCGTGGACCTCGACGCTAACGGCAAACCCACGAAATGGATGGTGGAGAACAGCTGGGGCAGCAACCGCGGCCACAACGGCTTCCTCATCATGACCGACCAGTGGTTCAACGAATACATGTTCCGCCTCGTGGTCGAGAGCAAGTACATCCCCTCCGCCACCCTTAAACTTTTCGACCAGAAACCCATCCTATTACCCGCTTGGGACCCCCTGTTCGCCCCCGAAGAATAATTATTTAAAAAACATAATTCCTTAAACAGTCCCGAAGGGACAAAACGCGCGAAGCGCAAGTAACCCCACACAAGGCGAAGCCGCAGTGTGGGGCCTAGTAAAACGGGGCTCACACAAGGCGAAGCCGCAGTGTGGGGCCCAGAGAAACGAAGCCCGACAAGGCGGAGCCGCAGTGTGGGGCTCAGCAGAACGAACGAATGACAATGAAGAGACTGATAGCTGTAATCATCCTGACCGCTTTCGCAGCGGCAAGTTATGCGCAGAAGGCCGACGACATCTTGGGCATCTACTTCTGCGTGGACCCCTTCTCCAAGAAGCAGTCGCAGGCCGAGATCTACAAGGCCAAAGACGGCACCTACGAAGCCAAGGTGGTCTGGACCAACGACATCAAAGGCCAAGACCAGGTCGGTTTGGTCTTCATGAAAGGGTTGACCTACAATGCCGAGGCGAACGAATACCAGGGCGGCAAGATCCGGTACCCCGGGAAGAAGGGCACCTACCGCTCCTACGTGCGCATCGTGGACGGCGGCCAGACGCTGAAGATGCGCGGCTACCTTGGCGTCTCCCTCTTCGGCATGACCGTCGACTGGAAACGCGAGGACAAGGTGCGGCCTGCCCCGACGAAATGACGAAAAAAAGAAAACGCGGCATCGCCGCGTTTTTTTTTCAACTAACTGCAACCTTTTGCCTTTTTTTCGTCCTATTTATATATGCGAAAGATTTTGTATTTTCGCGGTGGGATATCTTATCGCTATGGGACGAAAACATGTCATGTTCAAGATTCTTTTGGCGCTGCTGTTTGTGGCACCATTCGGTCTCTTTGCTCAAGAATATGGTATCCAGCAGTTTAAGAAAGACTGGGAACGGCTCAACCAGCTGCACTCCCCGAATGACTATGCCGCCGTCCGTCTGCTCGATTCCTTGGAGAAAACGGTTTCCCAACCCTACAAAGGGATCTGTAACTTTCTTATATCTCAGCAGTTATGCTCGTTAGGTAAAAACAAGCGTGACCGCCAGACCCCTACCCAAAAGACCTGGGATCTGCAAAAGGTGGATGAATGGAGTACCGATGCCCTCTATATCGGTGCCTACTATCGAGGGGATTCCGCTTTCCGGCAATTGAGCGAGTATGGCTGGGTGCCCGCATCGGACTTTGCCTTCTTGTCCATCCCCGGCAATGTCGCGCACTTGTCGGAGATGAGCCTTTACGACCTTGTGCTGATGAGCTATCTGCAGACCGTGGAACCGCCTTTGTATCAATTTGCTGGGATGTCTGTTGACTCTGTCTGGATGAATTTGGCCATGGAGAGGCATGCCGCACTCCATCATCGCGACATCCTGATTGAGTACGAACTTTGCAAACTGATGAGTAGCTATTCGGATGTTTATAGAGGACCGGAAAAGAGTAAAGCCTGGGCGGAACTGCTTGTTTTGGAAGAGAAATACGGTCCCGCCTCCGCCATCCAATATCAGAAAGGGATATGCCTCTATAAGTTTGTTCAGGAACGGTACAGCGCCGAAGACAGTGTCCGAAACCGTTGGATTCTTGACTGCAAGCGCTGTTTTGAACAGGTGCTCGCGGCGGCCACCGACAGTTTCTACCTCGTCAATGCCGAAAGTATGTTGCAGTGGATCAAGCGGAAAGAGCTGAGGATAGCCGATATTCCGGCCAAGCTGCCCCCGACGCCCAAAATCCTGCTGCCCATCGCCTATCGCAACATGGACACACTCTATGTCAGTGTTTATTCAAAAGGGCCATACGATATCTCGTTCTATTTGAAGGGTTTGGATAAGATTGTCCAGAACAGGGAATTGGTTCGCCGTCAGCAGTTCAGACTACCCAACCCAGTGCAGCACGGTTACTTCAGCACGGATGTTTGGTTAGACAGTCTCCCCCTCGGTAACTATGTCCTGATTTTCCATTACAAACCTGAGATAGACACCTTTACCATTTTGAATTCCTGTGAGATAACCGTCACTCGGATTTACATGCAAGAGGTTTGTGGCGAGAAAAGATCGACCTACACGTTCATGGACAACCGCACGGGCGTGCCGCTCCCGGGACTAAAAGTCACGGTGGATAATCTGCTGTTTGATAAACATCGCCGAACCGACCGCAACGGAAGAATAACCCTGAAAAACAATGAAGACGACATGTTCCTGTCGATAGAGGAATCTCCTGAAAGCGAAGTGAAATGGCTCGTCTATGCTCATAACGTTTATCCAAGGGAGTCGCGTGATGAGAGAATGTACGATGAAAAAGATCCTCCAAGAAACTATTTCCACTACCGGGCTGGCGAAGTGCCAAACTCGAAAGTGATTTTGGATAGAAAAATGTACCGTCCGGGACAGACCCTCTATTTCAAGGCGTTTCTGGTGGAAGGGAAGCGGGTGCTCGCCAACCGTCGGGTGGTAGTGGAGCTTCGGAAAGGCCGGACGGTGATAGACAAGATTGAAGCGAAATCCAACCGCTACGGGACGGTGTCTGGTTCGATAAAACTGCCGGAAAACCAGTACGGCAGTTTCGATCTGTTCGTTTGTGAGAAATATTCTGTGAGAGGATTTTCAACGAATACTTTTGAGATCGCCGCCTACAAACTTCCGACTTTCAAGGTGGAGTTCGAAGATATTTTGGAACCGCTTGCGATAGGTGACACCGTGCCTTTGTGCGGACGAGCACTCTCCTTCACTGGCGAGCCCATCCGTGATGCTCAGGTGGTGCTTTCCTACAAAAACACGCACGACCGCAGCGAAGGTGTTAGTGTTCGCTATCTCCAAACCGATGCCACGGGCCGTTTTCGTTTGGATATTCCCACGAAGCCGAAGCCGACAGGCTATGTGGAACTGGGGGTGACGGCGGACGTAACCGACCTCTCCGGGGAGATGACATCGGCTGTAAAACGCATTTGGCTACGGGACAAACCATTCACCATTTATGCTCATTCTGCCGACATTGATTTGGCTACATCGGATTCGTTGTACGTTCATAAGGAAATGAATTGCTCGTCGTGCGATGATTATCAAGGATTTATGGTGCAGACGGAGATCTGGCGGGTGGATGTGTCGCAGGAGTATAAGCCCCTAATCTATCCGGATTACCAGAAGCCGTCGAATCCGATTTATACGGAGGAAGAGTACCACCGATTTTTTCCGGATTACGTTTTTGAGAAGAAGAAGCCGGGAGAGTGGCCGGTTTTGGAAAAAGTGTATTCAGGTGAGGAGGTGTATTCGGGCAAACAAAGCTCAAGAGTTTGTGCAAAAGGTTGGAAACCAGGGTTGTACCGCATACAATTTGTGGCTAAAGACGGGCAAGGTCGCACCGACACCACACAATCGATCTTCCGCGCTTACGATACGCAAGGGAACCAGAGCCTTCCCGAAACGCCGCTATATTTAGTGCTGGACAGCCGTTCCAAGCGGTCGGTGAGCATCACGGTGGGTTCCTCCATGCGGAATGCGGCAGTCTATTGCGATGTCTATCAGCACAGTCGCCTGAAGACTACGCGTATCATCCACCTTGACAACGAGCAGAAAACTATCACCCAGCCTATCCGCAAAGAGCCGAGTGTCAAGGTGCTATGCTACACAGTGCAGCGCAACCACCTCGAATCAGCCTCCATGCAGTTGCGCATCACCGACAATATTCGCACCCATTTCGAACCCGGCAAACTGGCGATGAATCTTACGCGATGGAACTCGCCGTTGCGACCCGGCATGGAAACGCATTGGGAGATGGAGGTGCGCAATCTCGCCACGGGGAAATCCGAACCCACGGAGGTGCTTTTCTGGATGATCGACAGCAGTCTTATCGTACTGGACCAGAACAGATACAGTTGGCGATGGAAAAAACACTATTTTGACGACTGGTTGGTGCCCTACGAAGGTTATTTCCGAACCCTTAAACCGAATAACGTATGGTTTAACTATTTTTCGGATTATGCTCACGCGTACGATTTCTCCTCCTTCGAAGGTTCCTTTAAGCTTCCGCTTCACAAGCAATTCCCGATGTTTTCTATGGGGCACCTTGTCGTTCCTCTTGTGGAATATTCTCCCGGCTATACGTTCCTGTTCAGTCCTGACCACACCAGTTCTGCGAGACTTTCAGGAGAAAATGTGCGGACTACACCGGGGCGTTCGGTCACGTTGACTTATCAGTCCCGAACAGGCGAAATGGATGTCCTGACACCTGATGCTTCTGAAATGGTCGATCTCCCGGAGCGGGGCAGCCTTTTGGAAGAAAAGGGCAACCCGATGTTCCGGATTCGCAACCGTTTTGAAGAGACGGCCGTATTCTATCCGCAACTCTACACGGACAAAGAGGGTAAGGTTGCGTTTGACTTCACGGTGCCTGACCAGCTGACCACCTGGAAGTTCTATGCTATTGCGTTTACACGCAGGCAGCACGCAGGCCGGTTGGAAGGTGCGGTGGTGTCGAAACTGCCGTTCATGCTCCAGACCAATGCGCCGCGGTTCCTGCGTGAGGGCGATACCATCACCCTCCAGGCAAAGATTACCAATCGCAGCGAAACGGATTTAGATGGGGCAGTGACAGTGGAATTTTTCAACGGGGAGGATGGTGAACCTGTGGAAATGGTTGTCCTTTCGGGGGATAGGGACGCAAAATTTCACGGCTTTACAATAGGAATCGAAAACATCTCCGTCTCAGCCGGTGCCACCCAAATGGTCCAATTCCCCATCGTGGTGCCCAAAAATGTCACGGCCATCGGTTACAGGATGACGGCCCGCTTCGGCAACTACGGCGACGGCGAGGAGAATATCCTGCCCGTGCTGCCCAACCGTATGTTGGTCACCGAAGCGCAACATTTCTTTGTACCGGCACATACGGATACCGCCTTCACCTTCCACCGTTACCTCAATACACAGAGTCCAACCCTGCGGCTGTTAAACTACACGATGGAAATGACTGCCAACCCCGCGTGGCTCGCCATCCAGTCGATGCCTTCGTTGATGCGCTATCCTTACGAATGTAACGAGCAGCTGTTCAGTAAGTTGTTTGCTGCCGCCGTGATGCGCCACACCCTGCAACAGAATCCTGCGTTGGCAGATGTTTTCGAAAGTTGGCGCAACGATACCCTTAATAGCTCCTTGGAGTCTCTGATGCAGAGGAACGGGCTGCTGCACAACATCCTCTTGGAGGAGACCCCTTGGTTAAACGACACGCAAAACGAGTCGCTGCAACGCAAGGAGAATGCCGAGCTATTCAGTGCCGACAACCTCGACCGTCAACTCACGCAGAATCTCAATAAGCTGATGCGTAATCAGTTGCAAGACGGTGGTTGGGGCTGGTACGGACATTACAACTATTCGCGCTTTATCACCGACTATCTCATCGCGGGTTTCTACAAGCTCCAGCGATTGGGCGTGGAACTCTCGGCGGATGCGGAGAGGATGCTCGCCAAGGCCGTCCGGCAATCCGACAAAGCGCAGGAGAAACGTTATGAAGATTATGTTGAGGAGCTGAAGAAAAATCCCGATACGAAGTTCAACTTCAATGAGGAGGATGTACATTATCTCTATGCCCGCTCTTTTGCGGGGTTTGATTCAGTTTGGCTGAAAAAGCCCTACGTGCAGAACCTGATCAACTTGTCCGCCCATCAAATCTACTCCGCACCCTATATGAGGCAGGCGGAGTTTGCGTTGGCCATGCACCATTTGGGTGAAACGGAAGTGGCCAACCACATTGTGGAGAATTTGCGCTATTACGCCTTCCAAGACAAGGAGTTAGGCATGTACTGGGGTGAGAGTCCTGACAATCGCCGAAAGGACTGGCGGATAGGGGCCTACTATTCATGGTACGAGGCTCCAGTGGAGCGTCAGGCGATGATCATCGAGGCATTTGCGGAGATTTCGCCTCGGGAGGAGGAACTAACTGCGATGAAACAATGGCTGTTAACACAGAAAGAGGGCAATAGCTGGAAGAGCACCAAGGCTTCGTCAGCAGCGGTTTACGCCCTGCTGCTGAACGCCCCGAAGGAGTTGCTCGAACCTGCTGCAACTACCATTACAGTGGGTGGCGAGACCTTCACACCTGTGCAAGACGAACGTGCGGAGGCGGGCACAGGCTACTTGATGCACGTTTGGGATTCGGAAGAGACAACACCGCAATTGGCTGATGTAGCCGTACATACCGATAGCGTGCATCCGGCATTCGGGGCGTGCTACTGGCAATATTTGGAGGCACCCGAGCAGGTGACCTCCTTCGGTGACGGACTGACCATCAGTCGCACGCTATTGCATCGTCCGGGGGAGGGCAATGGCTCGTACGCTGAACCTGTAACGGCGGAGAATCCCATGCGGTTGGGTGAGCGTATTACAGTGCGGTTAGTTATCCGCAGTGACCGCGAATTGGAGTACGTGCATGTGAAAGACCCGCGAACGGCGGCTTTTGAGCCGGTGGATGTCCATGAGCGGCGCGGCGGCAACAACGGCGCGTGGTGGGTGGAGAGCCCCCGCGATGCGGCTGAGCATTTCTTTCTGGACCGCCTCCCGCAGGGCACGGTCATCATTGAGTACGACCTGTTCGTCACGCAGACCGGCGCATTCTCCCACGCTCCCGCAACCGTAGAATGCATGTACGCGCCGGGGCATAGAGGACAAAGCGGAGGAGAAAGGGTAACGGTGCAGTAAATGGTTACGCGATACAATCACGCCCCCTCCCCTAACCCTTAAACCATAAACCTTAACCCTTAAACCAAAAAAGGCCTCCCGTTTCCGAGAAGCCTTTTCTTATATTCTGCAACGCAAGAAACTATCCTCTGAACGGGAAATTCTTGCCCGGGTAGATGGCCTGGCTGCCGAGCATCTCCTCGATGCGCATCAGCTGGTTGTACTTGCAGATGCGGTCGGTGCGGCTGGCGGAGCCGGTCTTGATTTGGCCCGTGCCGAGCGCGACGGCGAGGTCGGCGATGGTCGTGTCCTCGGTCTCGCCCGAACGGTGCGACATCACGGCAGTGTAGTAGTTGCGCTGTGCGAGCTGCACGGCGTTGATGGTCTCGGTCAGCGTGCCGATTTGGTTGACCTTGATGAGGATGGAGTTGGCCACCTCCTTGTCGAGACCCATCTGCAGACGCTTCACGTTGGTGACGAAGAGGTCGTCGCCCACCAGCTGGCAGCGGTCGCCGATGGTGTCGGTGAGCAGTCTCCAACCGTCCCAGTCGTCTTCGGCCATGCCGTCTTCGATGGAGATGATCGGGTACTTGTCGCACCAGGTCTTCCAGTAATCGACCATCTGGGCGGGAGTGAGCTCCTCGCCGGTGGACCATTTCAGTTTGTAGATACCCTTCTCGGTGTCGTAGAACTCGGAAGCGGCGGGGTCGAGGGCGATGCAGATCTCCTCTTTCGGTTTGTAGCCGGCGTTCTCGATAGCTTGCAGAATCACTTCGAGGGCTTCCTCGTTGGAGCTGAGGTCGGGGGCGAAACCGCCTTCGTCGCCCACGTTGGTGGAGTAGCCGCGGCCTTTGAGCACCTTCTTGAGGTTATGGAAGACTTCGGAACCCATGCGGACAGCCTCGCGGAAGGTGGGGGCGCCCACAGGCATGATCATGAACTCTTGGAAGTCCACACGGTTGTCGGCGTGGGAGCCGCCGTTGAGGATGTTCATCATCGGGACGGGGAGCACGGTGGCGTTGCAGCCGCCGACGTAGCGGTAGAGCTCCTGGCCGGTCTCAATCGCGGCGGCCTTGGCGGCGGCGAGGGAGACGCCGAGGATGGCGTTGGCACCCATGTTGCCCTTGTTCTCGGTGCCGTCCACCTCGATCATGCGGGCGTCGAGTTCAGCTTGGTCGCTCACTTCCATGCCTTCGACGGCCTCGGCGAGGGTGCTGTTCACGTTCTGGACGGCTTTGAGCACGCCCTTGCCCATATAGCGGTCTTTCTGGTCGTCGCGAAGCTCCACGGCCTCGTGCACACCCGTGGATGCGCCCGACGGGACGGCGGCACGGCCCATGACGCCGGCGGCGGTATAGACGTCAACTTCAACTGTCGGGTTCCCGCGGGAATCCAGAATCTCTCTTCCGTAAATTTTAACGATTTGACTCATAGTAGATTGGTTTTAATCTTGATATAAATAAAGCGGCGCAAAAATACGATTTTTTCGGTTGCATTGGATATGCTTTAAGCGAAAGAAGAATAGCGGCCCTGCTCCGAGCTCGAAGTTTTTTTTCAACACTGTGTCGTGGTATCAAAAAAAAGTGTATTTTTGCCGCCGATTTCAGAAATGAAACCACGGAGAGGTGGGTGAGTGGCTGAAACCACCAGTTTGCTAAACTGACGTAGGGGAAACTCTACCGCGAGTTCGAATCTCGCTCTCTCCGCTCCCAAAAGAGACGTTGCACGCAACGTCTCTTTCTGTTTTAAATCCTGACAGGTACGCAATCCTATTCCGCCACCCGCCACACGATGAAATTCACGTTAGGGGCATTTTTCCATAGACGAATGTCCCCCCACGACTGGAAACCGATCTCCTCATTGCGAAGGAAACCGTAAGCGTCGCCGCCGGTGAGCGCGAGGGCACTCTCCACCCCGAGATCCTCCAACGCCTGCGCGAAGTCATGGAACGACTCCTTGTCAAGACTGCTCACGGTCACGACACGACCGTCCAGCTCGCACAGCGCGTGCCGCAACGCTTTCCCCTTCGGCTTGTTCTCCACCATCCGGCCGCTCTCCACCAACGGGTACTGCCGGAAGAAGTAACCCTCTTTGTTGATGGCCTCCTCGAACAGCGGGGTGCTCTCCGCCATTCCGAGCTGCATGCTCCGGCCGATGATGGCGCAGAACCCCCTCTTGGCAACCCCGCGCGACAGCAACTCCCCCTTGCGAACGAACGCCCCCACAATCCCGTGGTTGTCGGCGCGGATGTCGGCGGCCTGGAGGACGAGGACGAGGTGCTCGTCGGTGCTGTCCGGGATACCGACAATGAGCTCGGGCAGCGCGTTCACGGGCGTGCGGAGACGCAACGGAACGTCGTTGACGACGGTGTCTCGCTCCACAACGGTAGCTGGAGCGCTCTTTACAAGGGTGGGGGCCACGGCGTCAGTTTCAGCCGGCCCTGCCAGTTCCAAATCCTCTGTGTCATAACCGCCATGATGTGGCCTGCTGCCGCCTTTCGCCACAAAGTAGATTACAAGGGCAAGAAACAGCCATACCACGGCGCAGATCACCCAGAACCACCATCGCCGCCAGAAGGGCCTGCGCGGTGGCGTCGCCGGATGGTTCTCATTCCCGATGATCCGGATTTCATCGTCGTTTATATCGTCAAAATGTTTCATTGTTCCGTTCTTTTTCGAAATACTCCTTCAGCTTTTTCAAAGCCTCTTTGGAGGCATCCAGATCGAATCTGAAAGTGCGGCAGTCCGACAGGATGAGCTGTTTCTTTGCTGGATTGATGTAGTGTATGAGTCTCAGGTTGACAATCAGGCTCTTGCCGATACGCGCAAACTCGTCGGGTCTTTGGAACTGCTGGTGAATCATCTCTTCGAGGATGCCTAACTGCACGGTGACGGTGCGCTTCCCCCCGTCGCAGGTGTGGATGTCCGAATAGTTGCCCTCGCTCTCGATATAGGCCAAGCCCTCCGCCGGGATGCGGATCAACTCGTTGGCGTTGGATATGGTCAGAAAGTCGGACATCGTTCCAATTTTTCGGCGCAAAAATACATTTTTTAACCATAACCCTTAACCCTTAAACCATAACCCTTAACCCTTAACTCTTAACTCTTAACTCTTAACTTTTAACTCTTAACTCTTAACTGTCAATAGTGCCACACGCTTTCCCGCCACTCCTCCGAGCAAAGCGGGCTGTAGTCGTAATCGCTGGCGCGGTCGCAGAGCAGCTCGCGCACCTCGGGGATGAACTCTTTCTCGGTGGAAGTGTACGTGTACGATCCCCACGTGACGGTCTTTTTAACCTCATGCTCCAGCGCCTTCCGCTCCCGGCTGTGCAGCACCTTGCATTTGGTGGTGAAGACGTAGTCCCCGTTATACTGCAGGGCCTTGTCTAACCAAGCGTCCACCCGCCGGTGCACATCCGCCTCGATGGACTGGTCGTCATCCGATTCTTCCCCGAAGTTATGGTAGCTGTAGTTCCATCCGTTCTCGTAGTAGCACAGGGCCCAGGCGTTGCCGATGGTGCTGCGGAAAAGTCCCACGGCATAGGCGTAGGCGGCCTTGGCCCGCATTTCCGCCGAAGAGTCTGTCTCGGCCATTTTCCGCAACCGCAGCATCAGCTGGCAGAAGGTGGCCTTGGACGGTTTCTTGTCGTACTCTGCCGCCGGGTTGAACGGCAGCCCGAAGGTCGCCTTGTTCAGCTTCCGTGTGATCCAGCCCTCGGCGAACGGATTGCGGTGCTCCGTCCCGATATAGTCGGCGATGTTCTGCTTCTTCGGGAAGTCGGGGGACATCTTTCGCAGATAGACCAGCGCGGAGTCGTAGTGCTCTAACCGCATGTATTTGGTCGCAATAAGCTCGTTGTAGAAGCTGGGGTCGCGGTAGCTGTGCCGCAGGACGAACTTTTCCGCCGCCGTCCGGCCACCCGACCGCATGAACCGCAAGTATTGCCGTACATTGGCGATGCTGGTGGTGTCCATATAGCTGAAGAACATAGTGCCGTAGTCGAAACTCTTCCGCCAGGAGATGGAGTCGGCCACTTGGACGTTTCTCGTTGCGAGAAGAGTACCGTAGTCGTGCTCGTGCAGGTAATCGAAGTCGCTTTCGGTAAGCACCACCTCCCGGTAGAACGGCGGGTGGAAATAGACGGTGTATCCATCTTGGTTGAGGCCCTCGCGAAGCAGTCCCCTCCGGGCGAACTCCCGCTCTTTCTTGTCGTCGTTGTTCATCATAACCTCCTCGTAGAGATTCAGGTAGGCCATGCTTTTGAACGCCATCCCGCGCCGCTCGAAATGCGGGATGACACCTAACAGGATGGTGCGGCGCAATATCTTGATATGGTGGAGGGCGGTGAAATTGGTGTCCTCTGGTATGGCGGCGCCAATGTCATACTCCCACCAACAGGGCACACCCTCCTTCTCGATGGTGCGCACCAGCCATTGCAGGTCGGGGAGGAGGAGGGTCTCGTATTTGGCGTCGATGTCGTTGCGGGTGCTGTTGAACACGAGCCGCATCATGCGGATGTTGTCCTTCACGGCGTCGCTTCCCCGCAACCTGTTCGCCTCAGTGATGAGTCGCAGGGCGCTGTCCGTCTCCCCGTTGATGTAGGCGAGGGCGGCCTTGGCAGAGACCCACAGGGCAGGGTTGCGGTTTTTCCCGTCACGCACAATCTCGTCGGCCAGCGCGTTGAAGGCCTCCGACTTCCGTGTGTCGGGAATTCGGTAGCCGGCCGGATCCGAGAAGTCAAAGTCGGGAGAGTACCGTTTTCGGCGGCTTTGGTCGAAGTAGTTGTTGACGAACTCCTGCACCATAAACTCAAATGCCTTGCTGTCAGGCTCCTTCTCGTAGATCTTCCGCAGCACCTCCACGTCGTAGTGCAGCCTCGGGTCGTAGAATCCGATGCTGGCATAGACGATGGCGGCCTCCGCGTCGCGGTCCACCCGTCGCAGCGCACCGGCGTAGTAGTTCAGGCACTGCTTCCGCAACCCGCTCTCCGGCACCCGCTCTCCGTAACGTTCCCAAAGGATGATACATCCCTGATAATCGTTCACATAGAAACACTTCCGCATCACCTGCAGCAGGAAACGGTTGCGCAGGTCCGGATTCGTGCAGCTGCGGATGGCGCTTTCGTTCATCGCCTTCACCTGCGAGATGCTCAAATCGTACGGGGGCAGATCGTCTTCGTCGAACCAATACCGCTCGCCGGTCTTCTCGCTGTAATACCAGACCGACTGCTCCCACACCGCCTGGTGGATGTAGGCTGTGTCGGTGGTTTTCAGCAAGGTCCAGTAGCGGACGGCTTCGGTGTCGTGGTGGTCGTACAGGTAGCGGAAAAACTTGTTATTGGTTTGATCGTTAAGTAGATATACGTCATATAACGCCTTCTCCACCTCTTTTCGCGACACCGTCTTTTTCACGCGGTTGTGCCAGAAGGTGATGTTCTCCTCCCGGAACGCCAAGTTGAGCTTTTGCTGCCACTCCATGGCGGGGCAGTTGTGTCCGGTGTAGAAAAACCAGTGCCATTGCGGTTCGATAGGAGAGGGCTCGCCGCAGGCAGCGGCGGTCAGACTGCCGACAAGCAGGATGCCGCTAATCAAAAAAAGCCTTGAGTTCATCGTCGTTGTATTTTGAAAGTTGCACGGAATCCAGATGATAGAGCACAATGGGCATCTTGCCGTAGTGTTGTTCCACCAGATCTTTCGCCTCCAGGATGGTCTTGGCGGACACCACCTCGTGGCGGATATACTTCAGCGCGTTGTCGGGAACCTCCCCGAGAATCTCGTACATCCCGTTGTCCAGCTTTTTCAGCATGGTGGAGTCGTAATTGTCGTAATCGTTTTGGAACCGGTTCAGTCGCAGAAACGACTTTTTGGCGTCGAACTCCACGGTCCAGCTGTACGCGGGCAGGGCGAGCTTCAGCGGAAGCTTGTAGTGCTTGAGGTATTTCACGTAGGGTTGCACGTCCTTGGTGTCGAGGATGGCGTTCCGGGTGTTGAAGTCCTTGAAATCGCCGGTGTTGTAGCACATCAGCACCCCGTAGTCAACTGCCGGCGGGGCTTGCGCGAGCTGGTGCAGCCGGATGGTGGAGGAGACGGCGATGTCCTTCCCGAAGTATTTCTTCAGTGCCTCCCGCACCTCGACGAGGAACTGGAAGTAGGCCTCGCGGGTGCTCGTCGTCCAGTCGCAGTCGAACTGTACCTCCTTGATGTCGAGGTGGTTCTTGACGCACATCGCGTGGATGCGGTGCGCCAGGTGGTCGGTGAAGGACTCGTATTCCACGATGACCTCCGGGGTGATGAAGACCACCGGCACGACGTTGAAGCGGCTGAGCGACTCGTCATCGGGGAGCGTGATGGTGGCTACGGGCCGGCATTTGTCGTGGTCGTTCCATCCGTGGTTGGGCTCCACGTCGAAGAAACGGATGTACATCGTCTGGATGTCGTGGTCGGCGAGGAACCGCTTTTCGTAGTCGTTGGTGCTGTACCAGGTTTGCCAGTAATAGACGGAGTTTTCGCCGCTGTACAGCTTGTTGTTGGGGTTCTTGTGACGGCAGCCGCAGAGACACAGCAGCGCGGCGGCGCACATCAGGATGGTTTTTCTCATTGCCTTGGTTTTTGAAATACGCGGCAAAAATAGCATTGCTGTCCGCTGGTAGCGCACCGTCGAGGCGCCCGTTGTATGAAATGGGTGAGATGTTGTATGAAATGGAAAACACAAACAGAAACCTCCCATGTCATCATTTTTTTCTATTTTTGCACTCGTTTTTCGGTACTGATATCTATGAGCAACTCCCTTTTCAATATCCAGTACGGCCTGTTCGTCATCACCACGTATGACGGCGGCCGCGATCACCGGCAAAAAACGCCGTAAGGGTTGACCGTGCTTCGCGCTTGCCAAGGGTCAGCGTCGCCCTTGTCGGCTAGTAGGCACCTATATGAGAGCCAGCAGAGCCCAATGTTGTTCGGTAGATGTACAGTTGTCCTTCGGTTGTTGTTCGGTCATAAACCGAAGAACAACCGAACAACAACCGAAGAACAACCGAAGAACAAGTATGGCAATGTGGAGAGAAAGGCGAGGCTGCTGCGATGCTATTACTTGCCAATGACGATATATCAACGACAAACAGACAATAAAAGTAAAGACAATGAAGAAGAATAAACAGCCACAAGGACTCAACTTCACCGGGAGTCTCCGCAGTGCAGGGATTACGTTCTACCAGAAGCAAGGCCAGACGATCATGCGTTCGTCCACCTCATACCATCAGAAAAGTTGCACTCGCGCGCAGTTCGTGCAGCGTCAGCGCATGAGACACACGATGGCGTTGTGGATGACGTTGAAGTATTGCAAAACCATGTTCACCGGATATGCGAACTCTTTCCGGGGGTTCTCCTCGCTGGCCAACCGGATGCCCGCCGTCTATGTGACCGACGAAGAGGCGAAGCGAAGCCTTGCGTTTCTGATGCCCGGCATCCCGGTGAGCGAGGGCACTCTGCCTCCCGTGCAGCAATCTCTCGGCGAAGTGAACGGGGTCGCCGCCTTGCTGACCGACCTAAAACTCGGCAGCATCAAGCCCAGTGATGCGTTTTGGCTTTACACCGCCGAACAGAGGCTTGATACGATTCAAGTCTATTTCAAGATGAGGGAAGTGAAGGTGAGCGAAATGACCCAAACGGAGGAGGGGCTGGCTCTGGTAGGGGAGGAGTTTGGCGATGACAACAAAGGCTGGGCGCTGGTTCACGTAAAGAAGGACCGCTGCTCGACGCAGTCCATCATCACCCGTTGCACCCTGTACCGGCAACACACCACCGAAGAGGCTCTTGAAGCGGCCATCCAGTCGTACGGCAAGCTGGTGAAAGCGCCGGACCCGTTCCACCCGATGTAAACCGTGCACATCCTTTTTCACCTTTTCATCGTGCACTGATTTTTTTTTATTTTTGCAGCTCTATTTTTAACGAATAATCAAAATCGGGGGACCTCGATAAAATACTTGTATGGCAAAGGACTATTCAGCATTTGGACCGGCATACCGGAACTTCAAGGTGAAGGAAGAGGTGTACGTCCCTGAACCGCCGGAGGAATTCTCAGGTGACGACCCGTTCGTGAAGATGGCTCCCATACGCGGGGAACTCAAGGACATCAAGTTCGACGAGACCTACCCCTATCTCGACAAATCCCTGACGTTCAGGATATGGCATTTCCTGATATACCTCGTCACGTGGCTGGTGGCCTTCCCGGCAAACTGGATCCGTTTCGGAATCAAGATAGAAGGCCGTGAGAAGATACGCCGGAACCGCGAACTCTTCGCCAACGGGATGATGACCGTCTGCAACCACGTCCACCGTTGGGATATGATTTGCGTGTTGCAAGCGATGCGCTACCGCAGGGCCTGGATCCCCATGTATGCCCAGCCCTTCCGCGGCAAGGACGGCTTCCTGATGAAGGCCATCGGCGGCGTTGCCATCCCGGAAGAGCTCAGCGGACTCAGGGCCTTCGACAAGGCGATGGACGAACTGCATGCCAACAAACAGTGGATACACCTGTTCCCCGAAAGCTGCAGCTGGCGCTTCTACGCCCCGCTCAGACCCTTCAAGACCGGCGCCTTCAATATGGCCTACCGCCACGGCCTCCCGGTGGTCCCGCTGGTGATTTCGTTCAGGCCCCGCACCGGATGGCGCAAGCTCTTCGGCAAAGGCGAACCGCTCCTCACCATCCACGTGGGCGACCCGATCGTGCCCGACCTCACCGTTCCCCGGAAAGCCGAGGTGGCCCGGATACGCGACCTCGCACACCAGACGATGCTCGACATGGCCGGCATCGTCTCCAACCCCTGGCCATCTTCGATTGATTGACAACCCCTATCATTATGAATACTAAGATAATAGATCCCGTTCCCGTCGAGCTGCTCAAGGCAGAGCTCACCAAATCCAAGAAGCTGGAAGACACCAACAAAGGACACAACGAGCTGTACATCGTCACCTGGCACGATTCGCCCAATGTAGTCACGGAGGTCGGCCGCTTGCGCGAGTTGGCCTTCCGCGAGGCGGGGGGCGCCACCGGCAACGCCGTCGATCTCGATGAATACGACAAGATGGGGAAACCCTACAAACAGCTGATTGTCTGGGATCCCGAAAACGAGGCTATTATCGGGGGCTACCGGTTCCTCTTCGGCTCGGACGCTACGTTCGACGAGAACGGCCAGCCGGTGTTGGCAAGCTCCCACCAGTTCCGGTTCTCCCAGAAGTTCATCAACGAGTACCTGCCGCATGTCATCGAGCTCGGACGCAATTTCGTGGTCCCGGAGTATCAGAGCTCCAAGGGCGGCGCCAAGTCCATATTCGCCTTCGACAACTTGTGGGACGGGCTCGTGGCCATCATCATGAAACACCCTGACCTGCTCTACTTCTTCGGCAAGATTACCCTCTACCCCTCTTACGACCATATCGCCAAAGATTTGATATACCATTTCTTGTGGAAACATTATGGGGACAAAGAGGAACTTGTCCGCCCGTGGGACGACCAGACCGTCATGCCAGAATCCGATCCTGAATTGATGGATTTGGTGGTGAACAAGGATGATTTGCTGGAAGATTACAAATTGCTCAAGGCGGCGGCCAAGATGAGAGGGGAGAATGTCCCGCCCAACGTGTCGGCCTATATCTCCGTCACTTCCCGGATGTCCATGTTCGGCACGGCTGTCAACCGCCTGATGCACAATATCGAGGATTCGGCTGTGCTTATCCCGTTCGACGAGATCTATCACGACAAGAAGAGTCGCCATATCGGGGCCTACATCCGGTTCTCCAACGCCAGAAGACGCCGGAAAGCGGATGCTGAGGTGCCCAAAACGGAAGCGGAGCTGATTGAGGAATGGCTGGTGAAACGGAGCCGCAAGGTGAGACGTATGCTCAAGAGACTCGGCCGGCAAAGTTAGCGTCGGGTAGGGGGGTACGGATTCCCAAAGGTTACGAGTTATAATAGCAAAACCGCGGGGTTCCCGAAAGGGAGCTCCGCGGTCTTGGTCAGGAAGGATGATATCTTAGTATCCGAAAATCTCCTCCAAGGAGAGTTTCTTGACGTGGCCGTATTTTTCCAGACCCTTCAGGTCCACCTCGTTCTCGTTGCCGAGGACGACCACCACGCGCTTCTGACCCTTGATGTAGCTCTTGTTGAAGTTCACCACATCGTTCATGGTCATCTTCTGGATGAGGTTGTAGCTGGTTCTGTCGAGCGGGGTCTTCAGGCCCATCTCCTCGCAGGTCAGGTAGTAGTTGATGATGCTCATCTTGCGGGTGCGGTTGGTGCGGTATTGCGAGATGAGGGAGGTCTTGGCCAAGTCGAAGTTCAGCTCCGACACCGGCATGTTGTCCAACAGATCGGTGAAGGCTTCCATGGCGTCGATCAGCTTGTCGTTCTGCGTGCCGATGTGGGTCATGTTGTAGTTGCACTTGCCTTTCTCGCTGGGCTCCACATAGTAGGCGGCGGCGGAATAGGCCAAGGAGCGTTTCTCGCGGATTTCCTGGAAGACGATGGAGTTCATGCTGCCGCCGAAGTACTCGTTGTACATCTCGATTTGCGGGCTCAAACCCCAGTTGGCGGGGACGGAGGTGCTCAGCTGACGGCACAGGGACTGCTTGGCGTCGTAGTGGGCGAAATAGACCGCGTTCTCCTTCGTGGCGATACGGTCGTAGTCGGGACCCATCTTCGCGGGTTTCTTGGCCGGATGCACGCTGTGCTTGTCGGTGATGACCTTCTGCAAGTCGGTGAGGCTCAGGTCGCCGTAGTAGAGGATGCGCTGCGGCTGGGAGGTCATGGTCTTGATTTGGTCGACGACATCCTGGGCTTTGATTTTCTGCACCTCTTCGTTGGTGACGAAATACTTGCGCACGTTGTCTTTGCCGAAGGAAGCATAGCGCAGCATGTTCTGGAAGATAGTCTGCTGGCGCGATTTGGCGTCGTTACGGGATTTCAGCACGTCGGCGATGGAGTTCTTGACGGACTCCTCGGAGATCTTCGGGTTGTTGAGGATGTCCTCCACGATGGCCATGGCCTTCTCCATGTTCTCGCTCAGACCGGAAATGCGGACAGTGGCATATTTGTCGCCGAAACCGATGGAATAGGAGCAAGCGAGGTCGTACATCTGACGGTTGATCTGGCTGAGGGAGCGGTTCTCGCTCTCTAACTGGTCGAGGAAGTTGTTGGTGATACCGGCTTTCTTGTCATAGAATCTGCCGTAGTTGTAACGATAGACGAGCTGGAAGCGGCCGTTGTCGGTGTTCTTCACGTAGAGAATCTCGTTGCCGTTGGCCTTGCCCTTCTGCATGTCCTTGTTGAAATCGACGAAGACGGGCTCGATGGGGTTCACCTTCATGTTCTTGACCTCCGTCAGGAACGTGCTCTCCACGTCGCGGTTCATGACCACGGGGGTGATTTCGGGCTTGTCGACTTTCTGCACGTTGCGCTGCTCGCCCTGGCGTTTATAGACAATCACGTAGTTGTTGTTCTTGAAGATGCGTCTCGCGAAATCGACCACGTCCTCTTTGGTGACGTAGCTCATGTTCTCGGTCTCGTTGATGACATCCTGCCAGCTGCGGTGAGCGAGGTATGCCATGGCCATCGCCATAGCGCGGTTGCTGTTGCTCTCCAAGGAGGTCATGTCGCTGAGTTTGCGGTTGTTGATGGCGGCGGTGAGCAGGTCGGCGTCCCAGTTGCCGGATTTCAGAATCTCGATTTGTTGCAGCAAGAGGTCTTTCAGCTGCTCCAAGGTCTGTCCCTCTTTCGGTCTGCCATAGAGACGGAAGTAGGCGTAGTCGTTGAGGTCGCCCACGCCGGAGGAGGCAGACAGAGCCAGCTGCTTTTGGTTGATGTTCTCGTCGATGATACCGCAGGAGCCGTTCATCAGCACGGCGTCGGCCATCTCGGCGAGGAGCACGTCGCGGGAACCGGTGCCGGCGTCAATGCGGTAGCCGATCTGCACGTTCTCGGGTTCCAGACCATAGACCTCCACCGTCTTCACCTCGCGGATGGGTTTCTCCTGCACGTAGGTGAAATCGGGGATGTAGCGCGGCTGAATCTTTCCGAAGTATTTGTCAATCAATTTGATGACCTGGTCGGGATCGAAGTCGCCGGCCATGGCGATACAGTAGTTGTTCGGCACATAATAGGTGTAGAAGTGCTTGTTGATGTTGGTCAGGGACGGGTTTTTCAGGTGCTCGATGGTGCCGATGGTGGTCTGCGTGCCGTAAGGATGGTTCGGGAACAGCGCCAAGTTCATCTGCTCGTAAGCCGTGCGGCTGTCGTTGGCCATGTTCATGTTCTTCTCCTCATAGACGGCCTCCAACTCGGTGTGGAAGAGACGGAAGACAGGGTTGGCGAAACGCTCGCCCTCAATCTTCAGCCAGCGCTCGACCTCGTTGCTCGGGATGTCCTCTTGATAGACGGTCATGTCGTTGGAGGTGAAGGCGTTGGTGCCCTGTGCGCCGATCATCGACATCATCTTGTCGTACTCGTTGGGGATGGCGTACTTGGAAGCCTCGTACGACACGGAGTCGATTTCGTGGTAGATCTGTTTGCGCTTGGCGGGGTCGGTGGTGTGGTTATAGACCTCGTACAGCGCCTCGATCTTCTTGAGTTGCTCCTGCTCCTTGGCCCAGTCGAGCGTGCCGAAATGGTTGGTGCCCTTGAACATCAGGTGCTCCAGATAGTGGGAAAGGCCCGTGGATTCCGACGGGTCGTTCTTGCTGCCCACGCGCACCGCGATGTAGGTCTGGATGCGCGGCACGTCCTTGTTCACGGACATGAAGACCTGCAGACCGTTGTCCAGCGTGTAGTGGATGACGTTCATCGGGTCATTCTGATAGGTCTCCTTGTGGTAATTCTGCGCGAAAGAGCTGAAGGTCAGGAGACAGCAGACCGCCAGCAGCAGCGTTGCGATAAAGTTACGTTTCATACTGTTTGTAATTTATTACTGTTTGATGAATTTTTCGGTATAGCAGCCGTCGGCTGTGGTGATTTTCACAATATAGATGCCTTTCGGCAGCATGGATACGTTGATTTTGGCGTCGGGATTCGTTTCTGAGAGCAGGGACTTGCCCATTTGGTCGTATATTTCCACGCGTTTTGTCTCATCCAGCGTGATGGTCAGTTCGTGGTTGACGGGGTTGGGGTAGATGTGGCCGTTGTGACTTGCGTGCGAGGGAATCCCCGTCTCAAAGAAATGCACGTCGAAGCTCGCCTGGTCGCCGTCGTAGTGGATATTGGTGATTTCGAAGCTGGTTTCGGGCGTTCCGTCAACGAGGTAGGGGTGCGGGTTGGTAGTGGGGCCGAAGGCAGTACGGTTTCCATAGCCGAATGCCGCGTTGGTGACGCTCCCGTTGATGGTGTCGATGCTGCTGTTCCGCCGGAAGACCCAATAGGTGTGCGGCTTTTCGAAGAAGTCGAAGTGGCCGTTTCCCCCGTCAAACAGATCGCCCAAGTCCACACGGTCATACCATCTGCCGATAATCACCCCGCTGTGGGGCACGTTCTCCATGAAATCGTTGCTGTTCCGGTATTCGATGGTGAACCACTGGTCGGGATCAATGGAGGAACGGATGAAGTAGCAGTTGCCCTGGTCGGAAGAGCTGTTGCTGTTCAGCACGTAGTGTCCGTCTTCCACGATTTCAACCGGCTCATCGACAATGCCCAAATACTTGTATTTGATGATGGTGGAGATTTGTTGCAGGTTGTTCTGCCCCATCATATCCCAAAGGTAAACGGGGTAAACGTTGAGGTAGTCGTAATAGTGGTAGTAGTCAGGGATGCCCAAGGAGTGCCCCATCTCGTGACAGAACACGTTGGCGGTGAAGTAGGGGCCGGAATCGGCGAACTCGAAGTTGTAGGAGCATGGTAGTTTCCCGTTGATGTATATTTCGTCGGACAGTCCTGCGTATGAGGCGCTGAAGTAGTTCATGTGGGGCCAGAGCAGGTCGTTCCAATTGCCGACATCCCCTTTCAGGATAAAGCTGATGTTGTCGATAAGTCCGTCATGGTTGCCGTCCAGGTTGACGGTGTTGTCCACGAGGTTCAGGGAATCGACGTATCGGAGTGCCCGTGCCAGCATCTCGAATTCCCGAGTGACACTGTTGGTGTAGCCGTCCGGGTTGTCGCTGCTTTGGGGTTGGAAAAAGGAGCGCGGGTAGGAGTCTTGATAGGAGACGATGACGGTGTCCTGGATGTTGTTGGTATAGAGCGTGTTGTAGTTGATCTTCCCGTAGGTCGTCGCGTTGTAGTAGTTGTGTACGGAGATGGCGTTCGGCGTGGTGTCGTTGAACATCTGGTCGATGGGCGCCAGCGACTCGGTGAACTCCTCGTCGTCGGCGAAACGGATGAAGATGACCAGGTTGGTAAGGGTCAGTTGTTCGTTCCGGTTCAAATGGACATGCGGGGCCAGTTCGTGATTTTGAGGCGGCCGCGGCGGCAGCAGCAGCGGAATCGTGTCCGCCGGTGCGGAGTAGCCGAGCAGCACAATCGCGTTGAACAACAGGGCAAGAAGCTTTCTCATTTTTATTCAGGTGGGTTTAACCTTATTTTTCAATACAACCCGCAAAAATATACTTTTTTGCTATTCCTATCCTTTGATGTTGATAAGTATTGATATTTCAGTATAAGGTTTAGGGTTTAAGGTTTAAGGTGACACACGACCTGAAACTTGAAACTTTATCGTTTCAGCACCTTTCGGACTCCCACAACCTGGCTCCGGTTCAGCGCTTTCACGAAATAGACGCCGGCAGCGAGACGTGAGAGGTCGATTTGGGTAATCTCCCCGTCGCTATGCCAGCTTCCGAGCAGCTTGCCGTAGGCATCGAAGAGCTGCACCTCGTCGAAGGCTGTCCCGCTGATTTGCAGCACTCCATTCGTCGGGTTGGGATAGACGCGCAGGTCGTTCCCCATGGTGAAATCCTCAACTCCCACCGTGATGGTGAGGTGGAGCGTCACCGTGCTGTCGCAGCCATGGACGGTAGTCAGGGTCTGGGTGTAATCCCCTGACGTACAGTATTCTTCGCCGTTCCACAAGTAGCATGAATCGGGCCAGGAAACCGTCTCTTCATTGCTGACTGCAGAATAGAGGGTGAGGTGTAGGGTCACGACGGAGTCACAACCGTGGACGTTGGAGAAGGTCTGCGTGTAATCGCCCGATGCAGTGTAGACGGAGCCATTCCAGACGAAGTTATCACAAGCGGTTTCCGCAAATTCCGCGGTTTCCGCATGATTCAGCGTTAAATGCAGGGTTACGACGGAATCGCAGCCGTGGACGTTGGCAAATGTCTGCGTGTAGTCGCCCGATACGGTGTAAACAGAATCGTTCCAGACGAAAGCGTCACAAGCCGTTTCCGCAAATTCCGCCGTTTCCGCATGATTCAGCGTCAAATGCAGCGTCACGACGGAGTCACAACCGTGGGTGTTGGCAAATGTCTGCGTGTAGTCGCCCGATGTGGTGTAAACAGAATCGTTCCAGACGAAGCTTTCGCAAGCGGTTTCCGCAAATTCCGCCGTTTCCGCATGATTCAGCGTTAAATGCAGCGTCACGACGGAATCGCAGCCGTGAATGTTGCTCAGCGTTTGTGTGTAGTCACCGGATGCGGTGTAAATGGAATCGTTCCAGACAAAAGCGTCGCAGGCCGTTTCTGCAAATTCCGCCGTTTCCGCGTGATACAGTGTTAAATGCAGCGTCACGACGGAGTCGCAGCCGTGGATGTTGGTCAGCGTCTGCGTGTAGTCGCCCGACTGGTTGTATGTCACGTTGTTCCAGACGAAGCTCTCGCAGGCGGTTTCCGCAAACTCGGTGGTGTCACCGTGGTGGATGGTCAGATGCAGGGTCACGATGGAATCACAGCCAATCATATTGGTGAGCTGTTGGGTATAATACCCTGATTCAAAATAGGTTGAATCGTTCCAGGTGAATGATTCGCAGGCGGATTGGGAGAAGTTTGTGTAGGTGGCGGGGCCGCAGAGCGTGGTGAACATGATTTCTTCACCGTATTCCGTTCCGATGCTATTGGTGGCAAATGCCCGTATGTAGTAGGTGGTGTGCTCGGAAAGCCCGTTGAGCATTCCAACCATGGTGGGCATCCCCGGGGTGGAGTTGACCACATTGTCCGCGAGGGTGGGGTTGGGTGAGGTGCCCCAGACGAAGCCGCTGGCCGTAATGGTCGCATTGCCGTCGAACACCGTGTGCCCGATACATACGGCCGACATCTGGGTGATGGAGAATACGGAATCGGTGACTACCATCGGCAGTTGCGGAACGGTGTCCAAACGGATGTCGATGTCATCTAACACCAATTGGAAAACATCGGAGCAGTTATGGTGGCGGAAGGCAATCCACACGGTCTGTCCGGCGTAATCTCTCAACGAGACGGATTGCTGCACGAAAGAGGGGGTGGAATAGCCGGAAGTGAGGACATCGGTGAAGTCCGTTGTCGAATTACCTGTGGTGGAAATATATACGGAGTAGTATTCGTGTCCGTAATATGCAGTAATTTCCTTTATCCAGAACGAGAGTCTTGCTGGCAACTCAGGCAGTTGTATCGGTTGGGAAACCAGCCAGTTGTCGGGTGCAAGTGCGCCGGTTTGGAGGGTGTAGGAAGCCGAATGGGCGCATTGGTCGCCGGTGTGGGAGTGGCTCGTGTTCGCGATCTCCCAATATTGCCCGTCGCCGTCCTGGTCCAGAAAATTCCAGCAGTAGTTGGAAGCTCCTTCGAAGCTCTCGAAGATGGGTAACGACAGGACTGCGTCGCAGTCGCGGGAGGTGCCCGTCAGCGTGACGACGGTCTGGATGTTGCCGGAAGTGAGGGTCAGGGTGTTCTGAGCCGGATTGAGCGAGGTGGGGGAGAAGCGCACATAGAGGGTGTCGTTTCCGAGCAGGTCGCTGTTGGCCGGGATAACCACCGTGTTGCCGAAAGTGATGTTGTCGGTCGAGATTTCGAAGGGGAGCGGTACCGAGGCTGTGATAGGCGTATGGACTCCGATGGTGGAGATTGCTATCTGTTGGGCATCGCTGGCACTGTTCAGGGGAATCATTTCAAACGCCAACGAATCCTTGTCAACAGAGAGGCTCGGCGTGATATTCAGAATGTTGAAGTCTTCAATGAAGAAGATGTATTGGTATGCATCTGAGATGCAGTGGATGCCGATGGCGTAGGTTCCTGTCAGGCTCGTGAGGTCCAGGTTCAGCGTCTGGGGAGTGGTGTTGTTCACCAATATGGGGGCGGCAATGACGACAGTGTCTGCACCGATGGCCATAACCTCAAACCGCTCGGGGTAATTGTCTGCTTCGCAATAGTAGTCGAAATGTCCGTATTGGTTTCCGTTGAACTGGAAAGTCGGGGAAAGCAGCCAGTCATCGGCCGCATTCACATCGTCGTAGAAGTAGTAAACACGGCCGTTCACGGTGTCGAAAACGAAGGTGCTGAGGTCCCCGTTGCTGTTCTCCACGCTCCAGCAGGAGATGTAGCTGTCGTCGAACTGGTACGAGTAGGGGATGGTGTTGAGACAGTCGAAACCGGTGCCGCTGACCGCAATGGTTCGGGTTTGGCCGCCGGGGATATACATGGTCACAGTGCCGTTGTCGTCACCCGCACTGGTCGGGGAGTAGCGGATATAAAGCAGACCGCCGCTCGCAGGGATATTGGCGAACGAGGCGAAGGTCGTGCCGTCAACGGAGAGCGTGAAGGGGGCGGTGGTGGTGGCCACCATGGTGCCGCTAAGCCCGAAGGTGGTGATTTCCACATCTCTTGTGGCACTCTTTCCGACGTTTACCGTGCCGAACGATACCGAAGAGGCGTCGGTTAAGACCACGGGATGGTCAAGGTTGTCGGTGATGACAATGTCGTCAATCGTCAGGGCGCCCATATTCTTGCCGTAGTGCCGGAAAGCCACATACACCGTGTCGCCCGCGTAGTCGGCGAGGCTTATCGCGTACTCTTCCCAAGTCCCTTCGGCCGTGTTAGAGAAAACGGGTGTGGTGGCCATAAAGGCCTCCTCGAAGTTTTCGGCGGCCACATAGACATTGTACTGTTGGGGAATACCCTCCGTTCCCAATGTGGAGAATGCCAGCACGGTGTTCTCTGTGGGAACAAACATCGGCGTGATGAGCCAGTTTTGCTGGGCTATTGAGTAGCTGATGCCGCTATATGCCAGTGAGATATAGCCGTTTGTGCTCTCGCGTCCGGCAGTGCCTGGAATCTGGGTGGTGGGTTGCCAGCTGTGACCGTCACCATCATAGTCGGTGATGTGCCAGCAGGAGGTGAGGGCATCCTCGAAATCCTCGATGAGCGGCAGCGGGTACGGCACTTCACAGTAGTAAATACTGCCATGCAGTTGGACAGTATCGGCACAATTGTTTGCGCTGACAGTCAGCAGACCATCGTACACTCCTTCCGCCGCGGGGTTGAATCTGACGTAGAAGGTGTCAGCGGTGAAACCGTACTCGCGGGCCGGGATGGTCACATTGCTGCTGAAGGTGACGCTGTCGGTGGAGACCTCAAATCCCGCCGGTGCGGTGATGGTGATCGGGGCGAAGACGCCAGTGCCGTTCGCCACAAGCTGCTGCATTTCGGAGATGCCGTGCGCAACAAGGGCACCGAAGTCCACCTGCTCTTGGTTTACTGTGATGGTCGGGACGAAGTGCTCAACCTTGAAATCCGTGACGTAGAAAACGTACTGGTCAGGGTCGGACAAACAGTGGATGCCAATCTGGTAGTCCCCGTTCAGGTTAGAGAGGTCAAAAAGCAAGGGCTGGTAGTACAGATTCGAAATCTCTGTGGGCGGAACGAGCAACACCGTGTCTTCTTGGCCGATGGCGGCCACTTCGAACCGTTCGGTGTGGTAGGGACTGTGGCTACGGTAGTCGAAGGACCCGTATTGGTTGCCGTTCAAATGGAACACTGGGGAAATCAGCCAGTCATTTGCGTATGATGTTGCAGAATAGAAGTACTGGGCGTGGCCGAGGCTTGTGTTGAAGATGAAGGTCTTGTTGTCATCGTTGGCGTTCACTACAGTCCAGCATTTGTTGTACTGTTCGTTGTTGAAGCTGTATGCGTAGGGTATGGAGTTCGGACATTCGATAATATTGCAGAGCAGTGCCACGCTGTCGTGCAGATTGCCCGACGTAGCGGTGAGCATGCCGCCAGGCTCTATGCCGTCAGACAGGATTATGCGTACAAATATCGTGTCGTATGCTCTCCCTGTGCTGCCCGCCGGAATGGTCAGCGACGAGCTGTAGTCAACTCCGTTGAGGGAAATCTCGTATGAGCCGGTGGCGGTGAGGGTGATGGGTGTGTTGATTCCGATTTTGGCGAGAACAGCGGGATGCGTCGGATTGGAACCGGTGTTTGTGGTATACTCGCCGAAATCCAAAGTGTCTGCTTGGAATTCCAGGATAGGGGTGATGTTCAAGACATTGAAGTTTGAGAAATAAAGAACGCTGTTGGACATCTCTTGGATGGTGTGAATGCCGATGCGATAAGGCCCGCTGAGAGTTGACAGGTCGAACAGGAAGGTCTTATTACCATCACCTGAAAAGTTTCTATAATTGTCTACCAAAACCAGGTCGCTCAACGGCACCGTGTCCGCTCCGATGGCGAAAACCTGGAACTTGCCAAAATTGGTGGCATAGCCGTACTCGAAAAAGCCGTACTGATTCCCATCTAACGGAAGGGTGGGAGAAATCAGCCAGTCGTCGCCCTCTGAAACTGCTGAAACTGAGTAAATGTATGCGTAGGATGGAGCATACGGCTGGAAATCGAAGGTGGAGTTGTCCCCATTGGCATCCACCACCTCCCAACAGCTGTTGCGAAGGTTGAAAAGATGCGTGTAGGGGATGGTGTTGTAACATTCGATGCCTCTGCCGTCCAGCAAGACGTTTACATCATCGGCACCCGGGGAAGAGAGGTTGAGCTGCTTGGAATGATAGCTGGCAGTGGTAGGTGCGAAACGGATATAAAGCAGGCCGCCCCCAGAAGGCAATGTCACTGTTTGGGCGTAAGTCGTCCCGTCGACGGAGAGCGAGAAGGGTTCCGCCACGGTGGCGGTGATGCTATCCGTGAGACCGTACCCCGTCACATCCACATTCTTGACATTCACCATACCGATTCCCAGATTGCTGAACAGGTAACAATGATTGCTTACATTAATCGTCGGATGGTCCTGCGGGGTGTTTATCGTGACATCATCCAAGTACATGGCTGAGGTGGAATTGTGGTGGCGGAAGGCAATGCGGACGGTCTGTCCGGTAAATTCATACAAGGGGATGCTGAGCTGACAATACGAGGTGGTTGTGGAGAAAAGGTGCGTGTTATAATACACTTCTGTGGTGAAATCTTCAATGTCAGGGCCGGTTGTGGAGACATACACCGAAAAATTTTGCAGGTTGGTTGCCGTTCTTAGGTAAAATGACAACAAGGCACTGTCGGTTAGCTGTATGGGGGGCGAAATGAGCCAATTGTCCACAACGTATTCTGCAGTATAATCGAGATAGGTGGGGGTAGACTTCAAGCTTTGGCTGCCGCTGTGCGTAGATGACGTATTGAGCGTCCAGGTGTTCCCGGTACCATCCTGATTGACAATGGCCCAGCAGTAGTTGAAGTCCCCTTCGAAACCCTCTTCGAAGGGAAGGGATACGGCCTCGTTGCAGTCGCGGGACATGCCCTTGACAACGATTGTGTCCGACAAGCCAGACACGGAGACCGTTAACGGCGAAGAGAAGCTGCCCGCAACCGTCGGAACAAAACGCACATACAGGGTGTCGAAAAGTACGGTTGTACTTGGCGCTGGAAGCGTCAGTGACGAGCTGAACGTCACCCCGTCAGCCGAAACTTCAAACTGCTCAGGTGCGCTCACCTCAATCGGTGTGGAAATCCCTACGGCAGCCACGATAAATCGCTGAGGCTCACGGCTTTCACCCACTGCGGTAATGCGGAATGAGAGCGAATCCTGCACGATGGAAATGGACGGGGTGATAGGCTGGATGTTGAAGTTGGTGATTCTGAGGAAGAACATGTTAGGATCAGATGTGCAATGGATGCCAATCTCATAGGAACCGTTCAGAACCGAGAGGTCTAACAGCTGTTTCGCCCAGGAATTTGCGTTGGTGTCCACTACCTGGCTCAACGGAATGGTGTCGGGGCCCATGGCGAACACCTGGAATCGTTCAGTATAATGGTAATCAGTCTTGTATTCGAAATAACCGTATTGGTTACCGTCAAACTCGAAAGAGGGGGAAATCAGCCAGTCGTCTGCAGGATTGGTCGAGTGGTAGGAGTAGGTTGCGTATGAGTCAGAGGTCGAGAATTGGAATGTACGGTTGTCGTTGTTGGCATTCAACACGGTCCAGCACGCCGTCTCCACATCGTTAAAGCTATAGGAGTAGGGGATTGAGTTGTCGCAGTTGATAACGGTTCCGGACATGTTGATGCTGTCTTGGGCTCCGGCATAGCTGGCTGTCAACATACCTTGTACGGTGTCGCTTACGAATGTCGTGGGCGAGAATCTGACCAGGAAAGTGTCTGTCCGGATGCTTTCATCGCCTTTCTGGAGGGTTATTGTGTTGCTGTAAGTGATGCCGTCCACAGATAGTTCGAAGGGTTCGGGAACGGATAGGATAATAGGACCGCTGATGGCTCCTATTGTGGAGAGCGAAGCTGTGGCGGGTGTACTATGCTTCAAGACAGCTGTGGCAGGGAATAATATCGAAGCGGGACGTATGATAACTTCTGGGATGATATTCAGGATGTTGAAATTGGAGATGTGCAGCATGTACTTGTCTGCCTCGGAGATACAATGGATGCCGATCCGGTAGGATCCGTTCAGGGATGACAGGTCAAAGAAGAGGGTCTGATAGGCGGTGTTATTCGTCTCAATCACCGGGCTTAGGGGAATAGTGTCGTCGCCCAGGGCAACCACCTGAAAGCGTTCAGCGTAGTAGGCTTGTTGCACTCTGTATTCAAGATAGCCGATTTGGTTCCCGTCCAGTTGGAAATCAGGGGAAATCAGCCAGTCGTCCGCAGGATTGGTGGGGGAATAGTAGTATTGGGCAGACTGATAGTAGTCGCTAAAAGAGAACGTGGCACCGTCATTGTTGGCATCCACTATGGTCCAGCAGTTGGAATAGGGGTAGTTAAAGTTGGTGGTGTAGGGGATTGTGTGATCGCAAAGGATGCCGTCGCCGCTGGCATAATAGGAGGTTCCCATATTTCCTGGAATAAAGAGCTTGAGGAGCGCTTCGACATAGCCTTCATACGTCGGGGTGAAGCGGAGATACATCGTCATCGTGCCCAGGACGTCGAAATAGACTGTGTCCGTAAAGTTCACCCCGTCTAAAGAGACCTCGAACGGAGCCTCAATCGACGCGCAGGCAGTTCCGGTGTAGTTTTGGCCGGTGACTTCGAAGCTTGTGACACGGCTCTCCCCAACAGCTACATTCCCGAAATATAAGGCGGTGGTAGGGTTGATTGTGATTGACGGATCGTCATTGTCAGCCATTCCCAGCAAAGGCAGGAAACAGGCGATAAATAAGATTCCAAACCAGTATATCTTTCTCATAATGATAAATTTTTTGCGTCCTAAAAAGATATGCAAAAGTACATAAATTTCGAATATGCGCGGACATATAATTGCCGTAGGGTAGGGGCGGGACCTGCCCCGTTTCTACGAGTAACAGGAGAAAAGCTAAAAATCGCCCGAGGTGATGAATATTTTTGTACTTTTGCGCCTCCGAAATTTTTCAGATAAAATCAAATAAAATCAATATGGCAAGCAGAAGAAAAGAACTTTTCCCCAACGTTACCGACGCTGAATGGAACGATTGGAGATGGCAAGTCCGCAACAGAGTGGAAACCCTCGAAGAACTGAAGAAATACATCGAGTTGACCCCGGCTGAGGAAGAGGGCGTGAAGAAGTCCCTCGCCACCCTCCGTATGGCCATCACCCCGTATTATCTGAGTCTTATCGACCCGAACAACCCCAAGTGCCCGATCCGCCGCCAGGCCATCCCGACGGCCGCCGAGGTGCACCAGTCACCGGCCGACTTGCTCGACCCGCTGCACGAGGATGAGGACTCCCCGGTTCCCGGCCTCACCCACCGTTATCCCGACAGAGTGCTGTTCCTCATCACCGACATGTGCTCCATGTACTGCCGTCACTGCACCCGCAGACGTTTCGCCGGCCAGCACGACTGTGAATCGACGCAGGACCGCATCCAGGCCGCCATCGACTACATCGCCCGCACCCCGCAAGTGCGCGACGTCCTGCTTTCCGGCGGTGACGCTTTGATGGTGGGCGACAAGATGCTCGAATCCATCATCCAACGCCTGCGCGCCATCCCGCATGTGGAGATCATCCGTCTCGGCTCCCGCACCCCTGTGGTCTGCCCGCAGCGTATCACCGACGACTTGGTCAACATGCTCAAGAAATACCATCCGATTTGGCTCAACACCCACTTCAACCACCCCAACGAGGTGACCGAAGAGGCGATGGCCGCTTGCGCCAAACTGGCGGATGCCGGTGTTCCGCTCGGCAACCAGACCGTGCTATTGCGCGGCGTGAACGACGACACCGAGATCATGAAGCAGCTCGTGCACGACCTCGTGCGCATGCGCGTGCGTCCGTACTACATCTACCAATGCGACCTCTCCATGGGTCTGGAGCATTTCCGCACGCCCGTCTCCAAGGGCATCGAGATTATCGAGAACCTTCGCGGACACACCTCCGGCTACTGCGTGCCGACCTTCGTGGTGGACGCTCCTGGCGGCGGCGGCAAGATTCCCGTGATGCCTCAGTACGTCATCTCCCAGAGCCCGCACAAGGTGATCCTCCGCAACTACGAAGGCGTCATCACCACCTACACCGAGCCCGAGGATTATCAGGAGAACACCTGCAGCCCGCTGCCCGACAAGAAGCACGTCGAGGGCGTGGCCTCCCTCCTCCACGGCGAACAGATGGCATTGGAGCCGAATGAGTTGGCGAGAAAGAAACGCCACAAAAAATAGTTGGCAGTTAGTAGTTAGCAGTTAGTAGTTACAGGGTGCGGTGAAATGAAATCGCACCCTGTTTTTGTGTTATTCCATCGCGTGGCTCAGCTCCTCCCTTGCGCTTCCATTAATCTGAATTTTACCAAGATGCTTAAGATGAAGTAGTTCCAAAAGGACAAATTCTGAAGTGACATATTGATTACCACTAGGATATTCAATATCATACCTCAATTCTTCGTCTAATTTTGGACTATTGCTCAGGAGCCAGCCAACAATGTGTGTGTCAAGAAAATATCGAGACATATTAGTTGAGGTTGTATGGGTCTTCAGTCAACTCAACGATTTTGATGTATTTGAATTTTTTTCTAAGCCTTTTTGCCTTCTTTGCGTTATCCTTCGAATTTCTTTTTGGTGCCATAACGGGTAGGTTCTTCTATTGTTTTATTATTCTATTTCGGCTGCAAAAATACATTTTATTCTTTAATATCAGCACTGTTGTTTTCAAAATATTTTTCATTTCGCTTCTTAACTATTAATTGTTAAATTCAAGAATCGCAAGTCTCGAGGAAAAATTGTATTTTCGCGGCCGAAATAAAGAGAAAACCACCATGCTTATGCGCAAAACCACCTTGATTCTCGCATTGTTGGCCGCAGTATTGTGCGGCAGGGCACAGGATTTCCTCACTCCGGAGTCGTATGGGATATACAGCAGCAACAAACACGGCGACGAGACCCTGTTCCAGCTAATGTTTCCGGAAGATAAAAGCGGAAATGTCATTTGGAACGTGGAATATAAGACATTTTTTCTTTGTGCGCCCTCCTTTTCAGCGGAATATGCACTGGAAATCGGTAACGGCAAATTGGTCTTGACCAGAGCAAACCAAAATATTTATATGGCTCTTAGCAGACACCTACAGGAGCACAAACCCGACCCGTTAAAGGTGGTTTCCGTGGATGTCAAGGAAATGTCGGTCCCGGAAGAGACCTGCGGAAGATTATCCACCCTTTTCAAGCTTGCCACTGAGACGGCCACGCATTTTGAAGACACACGGCTCGGCTTCGACGGCACTTCCTACTATTTCAACCACAAGAGAAAATTGGCATCCGTCTGGCAACCGGAAGGAGGGCGCACTGCTCGATTAGTTCACATGGCCATCCGTCTCTGCGATGTCGTAAAGCTTCAGGATACGGCCCTACTGAACAAACAGATGGAGGTGTGCAGGGCATTGACGCAAGAATACATAAGAGATCTTCCCGATCTGTATTTCAAACCGATTTACGGAATTCTCCGATACGGAAACACCCCTTATTGGACATGTCAGACCTACTGTGAAGACTGCATTGAACTCAAGTTTCCAATAGGCACGACAGACGAAGACACTTGTGCGATGATAGTCGGCAACTACGCGGACAGCCTTTCGGCTTGGTCGCGGGAACTTTTCCTGATGAGCGACCGTCCGAAATATCCGACCGTAGTGCTTGACAACAGCCGAGACACCGCCTTCTGCGAAGCAGAGATATACAACAACCACATAATCCGGACCATCACCCTATCCGACCGGTTCTGGCGCCGCGACGTCATCCTCTCCGCCGCGATGCTGCCGCCAGGAAGATATTATTTCGAGGAAGGGCAATGGAAAAAGGAAGAATAGCCTTAAGAAAAAATGGATTATTTTGTCAACCCATTAGTTGACATTTTTTGTATTTTTGCACGTTCGTTATTATAGTTACTGTTTTGAAACAAAGTGCAGGGCAATATATCAGCAAATTGATGGTCAGAGACCATTACAACCAGTCGGCGTTGGCAAGGGAATTGGGTATCTCACGTCAGATGCTGAGCTATATTGTGCTTGACCAAAGAGAAATAACGCTTCCATTGTCCCTGAAAATCGAATCTCTGTTTGCTCTTCCCGAAGGCAAAATCCTCAAAATCCAGAACGAATACAAAATCCGGCAATACAAGGAGAGTCTCAGACGAGAGTTGTTCGAGAGACTGGAGCAGGCACACGCTTTCTGGTCTTACGACAATGTCACGGCAAACAATCTGCCTGATGAACTGCTGATCGAAAAAGTGTTTGTACATCTCGACATGGATGATATCGCAAAGTTATTCGAACTTTTCCCTAAAAAATACATTCAAAAAGTATGGCGTGAGAATATGGCCGTCCAAGGGGAGTACCTTTTCGACCTGAATGTGATGATCGCGCTCGTCTTCTTCCACATCAAAAAACCTGAGGCGTTCCTCCACCGCCAGGAAATGTCACATCTGAAAAAAATAACTCACTATGCGTAAAGGATTAACCCCGAACATTGAAGCCATCATCGACAACGTGTCACAACTGGAATGCATCAAACCCTACACTTTGTGCGGCGGTACGGCTTTAGCCATACAGCTGGGCCACCGAATGAGTGAGGATTTGGATTTTATGATGTGGCGAATCTCCAAAACAGAGAAGCCCGAGGTGGACTGGCCTACGATTGAGAAAGAGATCCAAGAAAAGGTGGGCGAAATACAACATCGTGACATCCTCGGTTTTGACCAAGTCGCTTTTGTGGTTAATGGCGTGAAACTCTCTTTTTTTGTGAGCAACAACTATTCCCCTGTTAACCAAAGAATTGAATATCAAGGAAATATATATTTAGCCGATATCGCTTCTATACTTGCCATGAAGATGGAGGTGATGCTTCGCAGGCTTAAATACAGAGACTACTACGATATTTACTCTATTGTGAAAGCCGGGCACTCCCTACGTGAGGGCATCGAAGCGGCTGTGAAATATTCCGGACATAAACTCTCTTCCAAGTCTTTGATGATAATGCTCTCAACCAACCGGATTCCTTTTGACAACGGCTTTTCGCAAATGAGTCCGATATATGATGTCTCTACGGAGACAATGCGTGAATTTTTGGTACAACATCTTAACGAGTGAGAGTTTAAACCAACCAACAAAAACCATCATCATGAGCGAGAAGGAATTTATCTGTCCCGTTTGCGGATATGAAGATTTGCCGGAACACCGAGAACGATAATTTCCATGATTAACAAGCGGCATCCGCGTGATACGTGGAGACATATCCGTGGTGAGCACTACCTCCGCTCCCCCTGGCCTTGGCCGGCCTGCGAGCCCTCCAACTCCATTCTCCCGAACTTGAACGACAGCCCGAACCGCACCGTCCGCGCCCGATAGCTCACACGCGTGGAGTCGCTGTAACTGTAATAGGGATTGGCGTTTACGGTCGCGTTGCGGTTCCAGTCGAAGAGGTCGTCCACATTGACCCACACCGCGATGCGCCGCTTCCAGAACTCCGCCCGCAACCCGAGGTCGATGCTGTAGCTCGGCCGAACCGTGGTGAACAGGAACACGTTCTGCGACTGATAGTTGGCGGCGGCGTTCACCTCCAAGACCTTCCACAACTTCGCCCAAAAGTTCAGCCGGAAACTATAACCTAAATTCTCCGTCAAGTAGGGCTGCTCCTCGTCGCGGAACTGGAACGCCGACTTCGTGTAATAGACATTGCCGTAAAACCGGATGTTCATAAAGCTCTTGAGCTGGTACGTAACATTCACCTCCGCACCCGTGTTCAGGGTTCTGCCCGCGTTGATGGGCTGCGAAAAATAAACCATCCTTCCGAAAAACGGGTCGTAGCAGACATCCGCAAGGCTGGAGAACTCGTCTTTCGTGTTTTTGAACCACGCATTGACGCCCACATTGCCAAATTTGTTGATATACTTCGTCCAGCCCGCCTCCACGGAGTTGGTGAACGCCTGCCGCAAGTCAGGGTTTCCCGTACTGAAGCTGTCCTCCCCGTATCTGCGGTAGGTGGTCAGGTCGGAGGCCTGCGGATTGCTCACCCGCCGCGTGTAACTCAGCTTGAAATTGTGCATGTTCTTCGTGCGGTAGCTCAGGTGTATCGACGGGAAAAGTCCCCAATAGAGCTTCCGCACGTTATCGGCAGGGGAATCGGGATAGTCTAAGTTCAGCGACAGCAGCTCGGAGCGCAGTCCGCCCTTCAGCGTGAAGCCGCCGAAACGGTGCTGCAGGGTGACATACGCGTCGAAATCCCCGTCCTGATTGCGCGAGTTCATCGAACGCACCGCGTCATTCACATAGTAACGCCCCAAATCGGCTGCCACCAACGTGTCCGTAGTCAAAAGTTGCTTGTTGTAAGAATAACTTCCCGACACCCCCGTCTCCACCTCGCCGTTCTGGTGATAGGGGATCGTGTAATCAACCGAAACATTCCCCCTATGATACTGGTAATCATTTGTTAGCAACCAGTTACGGTCCGAAAGCCTTGGTGAAAGATAGTCGCGTTGGAGATCACCGCTCAAACGGTAGCCCTGCCCCGCATACGTGGCTGAAGCACTCAACTTATGCCCTTGGTTGTTGAATTTATGCTCATACCAAAGTCCCACGTAGCCCGACAAAATCCCGGATCTGTTGTGCACCGTATTATGATAGGAATAATCCCCGGGATTGTAGAGATACTCCGTCCAAGAAGTGGTGTCCACAGCGTTATAATGCGTCAGTTGCGGATAAAAACCACCGTAAAAATAGACCATATTCGCGGTGTCGGGCGTCCAAGAGGCGTTGAGGAACAACCCGGTCTGGTCTTCTCGAAACCGTCTTATAGAATGCGAGGAATCTGTGGAAGAAAGCCTTCCCGAATCGTCGTAAATGGCTGATTCTGAAAGTCTGTCGTGCAGGGAAGTGCTATACCAATATTGCAGATAGGTGCTGATGGTGAACTTTTTGTTGGCATAAACGTAGGAGAGGAAGGGAATGGCCTCGGGCGCGGAGGATCCCTTCGCCCCGAAGCTCAGGAAGCTGTTTTTCCTGATGTCGGAAACGGTGACGATGTTGATGATGCCGCCCGCACCCTGCGCACTGTACCGCGCCGACGGGTTAGTGATGACCTCAATCTTCTCGATGTCACTGGCCGGCATCTGCTGCAGAAGGATTTTGAGGGCTTCGGCGTTCATGTTGGCAGGTCGATTGTTAAGCCATATCTGTACCGATGAGACTCCGCGCAGGGTGATATTGCCCTCCACATCGACCTCCACGCCCGGCGCGTTCTGCAGCGCATCCGCCGCCGTACCCGACTGAACCGCAGGGTCTTCCGAGACATTGTACATCGTCTTTTCCCCATCGGTCATATAGACGGGCTTCTTCGCGGTGATGCCCACCTCGGGCAGTTCCGTTGTCTTCTTCGGGGCGATCGTGTCCGACTTTGCGACCGCCGTCGTGTCCGTGTTCTGCGCGAAAAGCGTTGCGCAAAACAGAAGCATAACCATTAAAACATTAATCTTTTCCATCATTATTAACTTTGAACTCTTAATTCTTAACTTGAAAAACAACGCGGCAAAGATATAATTATTTTATTAGTTATACAACTATTTTATTAGACATATAATTATTTTATTCGTTAAATAAAAAAGATGAGAAAAAAAATAACCGCAATTGGTTATTTTTTGTATTTTTGCGGCCTTAAAATCTATTATCATGTATGAGGACTATTTGAATTATCATCATATACCTTGTGGGGCCGTGATTGACAGAATTAGGACAAAAGAGCATCTGACCCAGCGTGAGTTAGCTGAACGTTCTGGCATTTTATTTCAAAGAATAAATGATTTCATTGCCGACAGGAGAAAAATTTCTCCTGAGCAGTCGTTCAGGTTGGAAGATGCGTTAGGCATTGAACGCAAGGGGTTTTTCTATCAAATCCAGACAAATCATGAAATCTTCCTTGCTATCCAACGCATGACAGAGCAGCAGAGCCCAGATCTCTCAAAATTCAGAAAGGCATTGTTTTGGGATACCGATTTCGAGTCTATTGACTGGCGAGGTAATTCCGCATGGATTATCCAAAGGGTCTTTGAATATGGAAATGAAGGCGAAATCAAGGAGACCATTCATTTTTATGGAAATAAAGCCATAGAAAATATCCTTTCGACGCTGCCTGATTCGTGGAATGCTGGAAACAGAAACTATAACATAAAGAAGTATTTGCATGAAAAGACTGAGAACTAATATCGCATCGCCTTTGCTGTTGGATTGTTTGCAAAAAATCATGTCTAATAAGGCGTTTAAGGATTTTTACCTTGTCGGCGGAACTGCTCTTGCTTTACAGAGGGGTCATCGTAGTTCCATAGACATCGATATGTTTACGAACACCCTTTACGGCGAAATGAAAACCGAAGAAATCAAAGAGTCTCTTTTAGAAATGTTTCCATATACTGAGAATCTCGAACGGCTTGACGATACGATGATGGTCTATTCCTTGTTTGTCGGCAACAGTAGCAGCGAATGTGTCAAACTTGACATCTGTTATGATGAAACTCCTATTTTCCCAATGGTTAACATTGAAGGAGTAAGGATGCTTTCAGAAAAAGACATCGCGGCCATGAAAATCAATGCGATAACCCAAGATAAACAGCGGAAAAAGGATTTCTGGGATATCCACGACCTGCTCGAAACTTATTCTATTGATGAAATAGCTTCTTTTGCACTGAAAAGATACCCCTGGTCACTGACGATAGAAGCCATAATTGATGGATTCAAGAGGTTGCCAATGCTGGATGATTATACCGAGATAAATTGTCTGAAAGGAAAGTACTGGGAGTTTATTGTTGAGGATTTAATGGATCAGATTCCAGAGTTGGAAAGTATAACGACAAAATAAAATCAATAGTGATTTCATCATTTCGTTATTAATACAGCAGTAATATCCTTCTTTTTCATGCCCGAGGTTTAAAATACACCACCTGATTCGGGAAATCGATCACCACCTCGCCCATACGTTGTAGCAGCCCGAAACCGAAATAGCCGATGACGTCCTTGAATGGGGCTTTACTGGCGTGGCCGGCAGACTGTCGTTCAAGAATGCATCCACTTATTTTCCATTCGGTTTTAGGTACAACTTGTTGTGAGGATAGTCGAAGATGACATTGTAATTTCTTAGGAAATCTATGCCTATTACGCCGTTCTTGAAGTTGTCCACATGGACAGTGTCCGCAAAAGTGTCCATGTAAACGGATTCTATCATAGGGCATTGATTTAACAGCGAATAGATTATTGAAGCAGTGTCATTTACCATTGATTTACTTTTTGCGATGTCGATTTTGTCGCAGAATGGGTAATCAATATTGTTTGTGACACTGCCTAAATCAATGAGGAAATTGGAAGATACCGGCTCTCCGTTTTTGTCATATAGTCCATCTATGGTCAAAAATCTGAATTTATGATAGTAAGGGTCGCCTTGTTTATGTAGAGAAACCATATCATATTTTTGATAATCCTGAATGTTTTCGGGCAAATGGTCGCATATAAAAATCTTTTGATTTTCGAAATCAATGCCAACAATGCTTTTATTAAACAGTTCTACCCCTATCATTCCTTTGAGAGATAATGAAGAAAAATAGTTTTGTGAATATTTTTCCGAAGCGACATAGATAGTGTCAATAGAATAACAATAATCCGATAAAGATATGGTTGTAGGGCAATAATAATAGTCGTAATTTCCACTTTTTTGGACAAAATGCGGAGTGTTTTGTTGTTTGAATGACTGCCAAAAAGTGGAGTCAAACATAGTTGTAGAGGCACCATTATCCAACATAAAACGCAGAGAATCCATATCATTGATTTTTGCATAAATGACGATTCTTCCCTGTTCTAATTTGAAATCAAACGCACATTCCTCTTTCTGAGGAATACTTTGGGCTTCTTTTTCTCCCATATATGAGCAACCTGTAATAACAATTGGAATCAGGATGAACAAAGCATGTTTTTTCATAACTGCTAACTGATAACTATTCTGCGGAGGTGTGGCCGACCCACGGAATGTCTATAAAATCAGGTCCAAGCTGCTCATCGAGTGCGACTATGCCAGTGACGTAACGATCTTTTGACGGCTTTGCAGTTGGAGAAACGGCGATATCTTGAAACATTACTAGTTTGTTAACGGCATGCTCCTCCGTGGTGAATCCCACCGGCAGACGCAACTTGCAACGCACAGGTTCCCCATCCTTCATGGCCGGCTTGCAGGCGGGTGCAGCTCGAAATGCCCGATTGATTTCCGCCATATTGTCATCCATTATCTGCCGCACGATCTCTTTCCGAGATTCTTTATCTTCGGGGGCATCTTCTCCAAGATCAAGATGCGCAACAGCCAAACCGTCATTGCCCTTGCGACCATTGAAAGGCGCCAAAAGCACCATTTCTCCCTTCTCGCCACAAACATCATCCCATTTGACATGAGCCGTATCCAACTCCGTGAAAAGAACACGTCCATCCTTCTCCACAATAAAGCATACCGCAAGAACTCCTGACAATTTGTACTTCTTGGCCAATTCAGGGTACTTCATGCTACCGATGAGGTTATTGACATACTGCTGGATGCCACCCGGAAATTGCGGCATCGTGTCGGGATCCATGCAAACGGGCTCGTCGATAACTTCCTCAACCGCCTCTTCCTCAGCAATCGTCTCCGTTTTCGGATGGCAGTTCACCAACAAGAGTCCGGCAATGATGGGAACGAGCGCGAGTAACCACCACGCCGACATTCTGCGTTTCACGGGCTGGTTCATCATCAGAATACGTTTTTTGGTCAGCAGGTGGCGGAAGCTGTTGCCCACGGGCACGAACTTGCCCACGCACAACTGCTTGTACAGCAGTTCTAAGTAGTCGCGGCGTGAGGTTCCGCACGAGAGCACCGCCTCATCGGCCAAATACTCGTGGACGCTGCTCAACTCCCTGGTGTACAAGTAAATGAAGGGATTGAACCATTGTAGCACCCGCACCGCTTCTGTGAAGAGCAGATCCCACGTGTGACGCTGGCGGATGTGCGTCCGCTCATGCCGCAGCACCTGCTGCAACTCACTCTCCGTGAACACTTCCGGATTCACGAAGACCGAGCGCAGGAACGAGAACGGAAGATTCCCGTCGGGCTCGCCCAACACCCGCACGCACATGTCGCCCGTCGAAAGCTCATCCGACAGCACACTGCGCCGATAGTACCTGAAAGTCTTAAAAAGCTTGACAACCAGCAGAATAAAAGCCACCCCGCATCCGAGAACGTATCCATAACATACCATATCTTTAAAAGACAACTTTTGGGTTACCTCTGTTGTCAAAGTTGTCCCTGTTGTCGTTGATTGACCCGTCCCCGTTGTCAAAGTTGTCCCAGTTGTCGTTGACTCAACCGCTCCCGTTGTCGAAGTTGTCCCAGTTGTCATTGACTCAACCGCTCCCGTTGTCAGAGTTGTCCCAGTTGTTGTTGATTTTACAACAGCGGCCACGCGGCTCGGCATCTCGATGGAGACAAACGGCAGCACCAATGCAAGCGTCAACGTGCCCACGAGGTAGAACCGGCGTAAGCGGAACAGGTTGCTCCTGCGCAAGGTGGCGGCATACAGCCCGAAAAAGAGGGCGATGGCGACGGCGGAAAAGAGAATCGTTTTCATGATTATTCGGTTTTTGCGGGTGCATCATCTTGCGGAACGGCATCGATCATGCGACGGATGTCGTCCAACTCTTCCAACGTAATATCCTGGTTGTTAGCGAAAAAGGAGACCATCGACTTGAAGGAGTTGTCGAAATAGTTGCGCACGAACTGCTGCATGAACGACTGCGAGTACTGTTCCTTGCTCACCAACGGGTAGTAGCGGTTCGACTTCCCAAAGGTCTCGTGCGACACGAACCCCTTCTTTTCGAGAATGCGCACCACGGTCAGCATGGTGTTGTAGGCCGGCTTCGGTTCCGGAAAATTGGCGATGATGTCGGCGGCGAATCCCTTTTTGATCTGCCACAGCACCTGCATCACCTGTTCTTCTGCTTTGGTTAATTCTTTCATTGTTCTTATTGTTTTTGTTTGTTACTAATTGCTTATCGTCTTTTCGCCCCTTTCCCGTCCCCACACTGCGGCTATCGCCTTGTGAGGGGTCACTTGCACTTCGTGCGTTTTGCCTCTTCGAGGCTGCTCAAGGAACGGCGCGGCAAAGATATAATTTATTTTTTAATCATACAACGAAAAAATAAGTTATATATTGCATTCGTTGAGAAAAAAATATTTTTCGTAATTTCGCACCTGCAAACCAAATCCGTTATGAGAAAACTTATTATTGTCATATTCTGCTGTCTGTCAGTGCTTTTCGCCACCGCCAACGACGGTGTGTTCTACGCTGCCGGCAACCAGCTGATCCCCATCACGGAAACTGACATCAGCGTGCGGAAGGAGGTGCTGACCCTCAACCGGGTGGGCGACCATCTGGAGGTCACCGTCTATTACGAGTTCTTCAACCCCGT
>ONQE01000046.1 GCA_900319925.1 uncultured Bacteroidales bacterium
CCTCGCCGCCGCTCACGAAGACGGACGTGAGATTCTCTATGACGTTGGAATAGGAATACCTCGTGTTTATCCCCTTGGCCCCCAGTGTGTTGTCAGCCAATGCGGCAAGTCCGGATGAACGAAATTGGTCGATGATGAAAAAAAATTCCACCGAAACTGTTGATTCTGTCGTTTTTAATATGTATTTTTGCTGCCATATTTCTCACCAATTGTTTGTTGAGGTTTGCAATCGCAAAAGTAGGTGAAAAATATGAGAATAGCAAGTCATTGCTAATTTATTTATTAACAATGACTTGCTTATTTATCAACAGCTAAATTTGAAAGAAATTTACGGAATTAAAGCAAAATAATGTTGCGAGTGTAAATGATTATTGTATCTTTGCCGCTCGAAATCTCATGATATGAAAAAAGGAACCTACAAGACAAAAAAGCAAAACCGTTCCGAGGTGCGAGAACCCCTCGGAACTTATAGCGCTTCTCACAATCCGATTGTCATAAACGATTCTGTCATACCTGACGGGTATCTGTCACTTGAGCGATTTGGAGAAATTTTCCACCAAAAACTCGACACCAACTATGAAAACTTACAAAGTAATTGTCAATGACAAAGCAGTATCGGACTTAGACGGCATTTCAACATACATCGCAGGGCTTTATCGACCAGAAAGCGGACACAACTATGTGAGCCGCATCCTTGGACAATTAGCTTCTCTTAGCTATACTGCCGACATTTACCCATTAAGCCGTTACACTAAAGCAAGGGAAATACATCCAGAGGCCAAAACGTTATCCATTATCAATCATAAGTGGACTGTGGTTTTTCACACATCAGGAAACTATGTCTTTGTTGACCGTATCATTCCTTCAAAAATGATGATAAAATGAGTATTTTGCCACTGGTGGTTAGGTCTGTGGGCAATCTTATTGATATTTTTTTCGCTCATCGCGTCAGCATCCCTAGAAAGTGTATCTCTAATGCATCGACTTCCTCTTCGGTGAGGACGGCCGGGTGCATGTCGGCGAGGACGCAGATACGGCAGGCCATCTCGAAGAACATGGCCCGCTGGATCACGTCGTCGAAATCCTTGCCGCAGACTACCTGCCCGTGCTTGAGCATTAGGGCAGAGTTCCTGTCTCTCAGCGCGTTGACCACCGCCTCCGCCAACTCGGGACTGCCCGGACGGTAGAAGGGGATCTCGGGAATCACGCGCCCGACGTGCAGCGGGACCTCCGCCGTGACGTTGTAGCTCTTCGGGCGCACCTCCGAACAGGCCACCTGCGTGGCGTAAGGCGACTGGAAGTGGAGCACCACGCCCACGTCAGGACGCTCACGCATCACGCCGAGGTGGAAAACGCTCTCCATGGAGGGCTTTACGCCGTTGAGGACTTCGCCGGTGGTCACATTGCAAATGGACACCTGGTCTTCCCGCAGCGAAGGCACCCACGAGCCAGTACCGCTGATGAGGGCTTTGTCGCCGATTCTCCAGCTCAGGTTCCCGCTGGAGCAAATCGTGAGCCCAAGCTCCCCTACCCGGTGCGCCTGGGCCACGAATGTTTCGATATGTTTTTCGGTAATCATCACGTTGATTTTGATTAATTGATGAATCGTGATTCTTTAGATTCATATCACTCCTACCAAGCTCTTGTCCCTATCGGGACTGCTCAAGGAATTACCCCTCTTCACTAATCACTAATCACTAATCACTAATCACTAATCACTAATCACCAATTACTAACTACTAACTGCTAACTATTTGTACGTTGGTCCGAAGTTCGCGCAGGCCCGGAAGTCCGCGCCCTCCTTGTCCATGCCGAAGGCGTTCCAGGCGGCGGGACGGAAAATCTTGTCGTCGGGGACGTTGTGCATGCAGACGGGGATGCGCAGCATGGAGCAGAGGGTGATGAGGTCGGCGCCGATGTGGCCGTAGCTGATGGCCCCGTGGTTGGCACCCCAACAGTTCATCACGCTGTAAACGTCTTTGAAACAGTCTCTTGTGGGGTCAAGGCGCGGCACGAACCAGGTGGTCGGCCAGGTCGGGTCGGTGCGCATATCGAGCACCTTGTGAATTTCGGGATCGATGTCCACGGTCCAGCCTTCGGCGAGTTGGAACACGGGGCCGAGACCCTTCACGAGGTTGAGGCGCATCATCGTGACGGGCATACCGCCGCGGGTGAGGAAGTTGCTGGAGAAGCCGCCACCGCGGAAGTAGTCCCGGTCGGCGGGCATCCAATGGGTATGTGCCAGTATCTCCTTCTGGTCTTCATCGGTCAGATCCCACCACTGCTTCATCGTCGGGTTGCCCTCGCTGTCCGTGGCGTAGCCGTTACCGTCGAGGGTGGTGGCGCCGGAGTTGATGAGGTGGATGATGCCGTTGGCGGCCCTGCCGGTGAGCTCCTTGCCGGTGACGCGTTTCACCGCCTCGGGACTCCAGTAGGTGCGCACGTCGCTGAAGATCTGGGCGCGCTGGGTCAGCAGGTGGCCGAAGAGCATGGCCGTGCCGTTGAGCGCATCGTTCTCCGTGGCGAGAATCACGGCCTCGCGCTTGCCGTTCCAGTCGAACTGCGTGTTGAGGAGGGCCTCCACGAAGTCTCCGTTGGGCTTCCAGTCGGTCCACTGCCGCTGTCCTTGGAAGCCGCCCGCGATGGCGTTGTGCCCGAGCGCCTCCTCCTTGAACCCCATCTCGCGGAGTTTCGGGTTGCCGTGCATCAGATCGCGCATGATGAGGTACATCTTCGTCACGAACTCCCAGTCTTGGTCTTTCTCCTCGCGCGTTTTCTGTTTCTCGGGACGGTTTTTGTCCCAGCCTTCGTTCACTTTGCAGTATTTCGTCACCCATTCGAAGGCTTTCGCATACTCTTCCTTGTCGTAAATTCCCTCGTCCATGCGGCGCAGGATTTCGGTTTCATCGACCTGTTCGTTGCGCATGCCGAGGTATTCCTGGTAGAAGTCGGGGTTGACGATGCTGCCGGCGATGCCCATGGCAACGCTGCCGAAGGAGAGGTAGCTCTTGCCGCGCATGGTGGCCATCGCCATGGCTGCGCGTGCCCAGCGGAGGATCTTCTCGGCCACGTCGGCGGGGATAGTGTTGTCGGCGAGGTCCTGCACGTCATGGCCGTAGATGCCGAAGGCGGGCAGTCCCTTCTGGGCGTGTGCGGCGAGCACGGCGGCGAGATAGACCGCGCCGGGACGCTCGGTGCCGTTGAAGCCCCATACCGCCTTAGGCCAGTGCGGGTGCATGTCCATGGTCTCGCTGCCGTAGCACCAGCAGGAGGTCACGGTGATGGTGGCGCCCACGCCCTCGCGCTCGAACTTCTCCTGGCAGGCGGCGGTTTCGGCCACGCGCCCGATGGTGCTGTCGGCGATGACGCACTCCACAGGGGTGCCGTCTCCGTTACGTAAGTTATGGCTGATCAAATCGGCCACGGCGTGCGCCAAGGCCATGGTCTTCTCTTCAAGACTTTCTCTAACACCGCCCTGACGACCGTCGATGGTGGGGCGGATACCGATTTTGGGATACATATTTATATATATGGACTTCAAAATGAACCGCAAAGGCCGGTTCCGCCAACGGTGCGAAGTCCATTGGACACTGTCCGCGGAAGACGGCGCGGCAAACATACACAAAATATCGTTCTCTATGACCGAAAAATCGTACTTTTGCCGACTGAAAAAAAAAAGAGAGGTATAATGAAAAGATTAACGACTTTATTTATCGCCATAACACTGATATCCAGCATAATACTGACTGGATGTGGAAAGAAGAACAAACCCGTGGAGGTTGCCAAGCCCGAGCTGACCGAGGAGCAGGCCGCGACCGCCAAGAGCATTGACATCACGCTCAAGCGCTACGAGCAGGACCTGTTCAACATCGACCAGAAGAACATGAAGGCGGCGTTCGCGGCCATGTATGGGAAATATCCCGAGAACATCATCGCCAATGGCGCATGGGAGAACCAGGAGATGATCCAGGCTATGAGAGAATTTATCAACGACCCGGTCATCCAAGGCATTTACAAGGAGACGGAGACGCAATACGCTGACATGTCGGACTTCGAGAAAGAGATCTCCCCTGCCCTCACGCTCTACCTGACCCATTTTCCCGGCGAGCGGATTCCGGAGTTCTGCACCCTCGTGGCCGGCATTGACTTCCAGATGCCGCAGGTGTTCGGTTACGCCAACACCATCTTCATCTGCCTGGACATGTACCTCGGCCCGGACTGCCGGCTGTACGCCCAGGCTGGGATGCCCAAGTACATCGCCGCCCGCTGCGACAAGAAGTACATGGCCACCGACTGTTTCTCCAAGGCACTGGTTTACAAGCATCTGCCCGAGAAAACGCCCATCACCCTGCTGGACTGTATGGTGGAGGCCGGCAAGAAGATGATGTTCACCCAGACGATGTTCCCGAACACGCCCCCGCAGGACATCCTCGGCTACAGCAAGGAGCAGTACAAGTGGGCCGTCGGACACGAGTCGGCCATCTGGCATAAGCTTGTCGAGAAGAACATGGTCTATGACAAGAGCGACGACGTGGCGCGCCGGATGATCGAGGAGACCCCGTTCACGCGTGACTTCGGCAACGATTCCCCCGGCCGGCTGGGCGTTTTCATCGGCTTCCAGATTGTGCAGAGCTATATGAAGACGCACCCCGAGACCACCTTGGACCAGCTGATGAAGATGACCGACAGCCAGAAATTGCTGAAGGAATCGGGGTACAAGCCGAATTAGGGTTAAGGGTTAAGGGTTATGGTTTAAGGTTTATGGTTTAATGGGTAAGGGTTAAGGGTTAAGGGTTGATTGTTAAGGGTAAGGGTTAAGGTTTAATGGGTAAGGTTTAAGGGATGTGGGGACAGTGAAGGTAACCGGTTGAGGGTTAAGGTGATGTGGGGTTGTTTACGCATACAGGACTGATTATCAACCACTAATCAGTGGATTCTCCTTTCTATTTCCGGTATTTTTTTGCGGTTATCTGTGTTTAATATGTTGATAATAAACACAGTAATGATTTATTAACAATTAACACTTGATAACTTTCCCAAAAAAGGAGTTTAAAACGGTCGTTTTGGTTGTATCTTTGCCGTGAACTTAAAACTTAATATTATGTCAGGTATTAACAAAGTAATCCTCGTGGGTCATTTAGGAAAAGACCCGGAAATCAGAACTTTTGAGAACGGCAGCAAGGTGGCGAACTTCACGTTGGCGACGACCGAGTACCGAAAGGACAAGGACGGCAACCGTGTGGAGATGACCGAGTGGCACAACATCGTGATGTGGCGCAACTTGGCGGAGCTGGCGGAGAAGTACCTCCGCAAAGGCCGGCAGATCTATGTGGAGGGCCGCTTGCGCACCCGCACCTGGGACGACGCAAACGGCGTGAGGCACTACTTCACGGAGGTGGATGCCAACACATTCCTGTTCCTGTCGCCGCGGGAGAGCTACGGTCCGACCGTGACGCAGGTCCCGAACCAGACGGCCACGGTGATGCCGACGCCCCCGCCGCCGCAACCCGCCCCGCCGGAACCCAAGGTGCCCGAAGAGAACTTCGCGGACGACCTGCCGTTCTGAGAGAATCAAGAAGGGGAAGGACTTGACCACCTTCCCCTTTCTTTAACCTACGCCGTACCGGCATCATAGACAGGGCGATTCCGCCCTCGCGGAACGATGCCGAAAAATTTGTACTTTTGTGGCTCGAAATTCATTGAGCATTTTCAAGAAGAGAGAGACAAAGTATGAAGACTTTACGACAGGAATTCCTGGCTCACGTGGGACAGACCTCCCCGGAGCCCCTGCTCATCGAGGTGCAACGCGCCGAAGGGGTCTATTACTACACCCCCGAGGGCAAGCGCTACTACGACCTCGTGTCGGGCGTGTCCGTGAACAACGTGGGGCACGCGAACCCGCAGGTCACCGCCGCGGTGCAGAGACAGACCGCCGACTACATGCACATCATGGTCTATGGCGAGATGGTCGAGCGCCCGCAGGTGCAGTACGCCACCAAGATCGCCGGGCTGCTGCCGGAACCGCTGGACAGCGTCTATTTCGTCAACTCGGGCAGCGAGGCGGTGGAAGGCGCCCTGAAACTGGCCAAACGACACACCGGCCGCCACAAGATGATGTCGATGCACTGCGCCTACCACGGCTCCAACCACGGCTCCCTGAGCATGATGGCCTCCCCCGAGGGCGACACCTGGAAGGCCCCGTTCCAGCCGCTGCTCCCCGACGTGGAGTACCTGTGGTTCAACAGCATCGACGACCTCAGCCGCATCGACGGGCAGACCGCCTGCGTGCTGGTGGAGCCCGTGCAGGGCGAGGCCGGCGTGCGACTGCCCGAGGAGGGCTACCTGCAGGCCTTGCGCCAGCGTTGCGACGAGACCGGCACGATGCTGATATTCGATGAGATACAGACCGGCATGGGCCGCACCGGCAGCCTCTTCGCGATGCAGAAGTACGGAGTCACCCCCGACATCGTCTGCCTCGCCAAGGCCTTCGGCGGCGGCATGCCCCTGGGCGCGTTCGTGGCCGCCAAGCAGGTCATGGACTCGCTGCAGCGCAACCCCGTTTTGGGACACATCACCACCTTCGGCGGGCACCCCGTCTGCTGCGCCGCCGGCCTCGCCGCCCTGGACTACATCCTGGACAACCGGCTTGTGGACCAGGTCGAGAGGAAAGGCCTTCACTATGAGAATGCCCTGAAAGACGCCCCCAACGTGCTGGAGATCCGCCGCAGCGGACTCCTGATGGCCGTCGAACTCGGCACCTCCGACAAACTCTTCCAAATCATGGCCCTGTTCAAGGAACACGGCATCATGAGCGACTGGTTCCTCTTCTGCGACACCGCCTTCCGCATCTCCCCGCCCCTGACCATCTCAGACGAGGAGATCGACGACTCCTGCCAGATCATCCTGAACTGCCTGAACCTCCTAACCGAGTAACCATCCAACCGAGTAACCTCTTATCCGAGTAACCCCATAACCGCGTAACCCATTAACCCCCAAGACAATGACCGCTCAACAGACCGACATACTCCAGACCCCCATCGAGTTCCTGAAAGGGGTGGGTGAAAAGCGCGGAGCGGTGCTCCGTAAGGAATTCAACATCCAGACGTTCAACGACTTGCTGTACTACTTCCCGTACCGGCACATCGACAAGTCGCACGTGTACCACGTGAGCGACATCGTGAACGACGGCGGCTTCATCCTCTTGCGCGGCACGATACGGGACGTGCGGCTCGTCGGGCAGAACCGCTCGCAACGGCTCACCGCGACGTTCTCCGACGAGACAGGCTCCATCGAGTTGGTGTGGTTCAACGGCATCCGCTGGGTGAGCGACGTGCTGCGGTCGCGCAAGGAGTTCGTCATCTTCGGCAAGCCCACGCTCTTCAACGGAAGGTGGAACATCACCCATCCGGAGCTCATCGACCCCAACCAGCAGGAGAGTTCCCCGATCTCGCTGCGGTTTCAGCCGATGTACAACACGTCCGATGTCTCGAAACGGAAGTCCTTGGATTCGAAAGCCATCGCCAAACTCACCGCCAACCTCCTGACGCAGGTCAAGGATGTCATCCCCGAGACCATGCCCCGGGAGATGGTGGAGGAGCTGCACCTGCTGCCGCTCCGCGACGCGCTGGTCAACATCCACTACCCCGAAGACAACCAGAAGCTGTCGCAGGCCACCCTCCGCCTGAAGTTCGACGAACTATTCTTCACGCAACTCAAGATGCTGAAGCTCAAGCTGATCAACACCAACCGTTTCGAGGGGTTCGTCTTCAAGCAGGTGGGACACTACTTCAACACCTTCTACAAGGAATGTCTGACGTTCGACCTCACCAACGCGCAGAAACGCGTGCTGCGGGAGATCCGGGGCGACGTGGGCAGCGGCCACCAGATGAACCGGCTGCTGCAGGGCGACGTGGGAAGCGGCAAGACCATCATCGCGGTGTTCAGCATGCTGTTGGCCAAGGACAACGGATTCCAAGCCTGCATGATGGCCCCGACCGAAATCCTGGCCACCCAACACTACGAGAAGATCAGCAAACAGCTGGAACCTTTGGGGTTGCAGGTCGAGTTCCTGTCCGGCTCCACCAAGTCGGCCCAACGCAAGCGAATCCTCAACGACTTGCAGAACGGGCAAGTCGACATCCTCATCGGCACGCACGCGCTGATCGAGGACAACGTGGTTTTCAACAAGTTGGGACTCGTGGTCATCGATGAGCAGCACCGTTTCGGAGTGGAGCAGCGGGCGAGGCTGTGGCGCAAGAGCGGGACCGTTCCCCCGCACATCCTCGTGATGACGGCCACTCCGATCCCGCGCACCCTCGCCATGACGCTCTACGGCGACCTCGACGTCTCCGTCATCGACGAGCTGCCGTCGGGCCGTAAACCCATCGTCACCACGCACTTCTACGAGAAAGATCGGCTCAAAGTGTTCGGTTTCATGCAGAAACAGATTGCCGAAGGCCGTCAGGTGTACGTCGTCTATCCCCTGATCCAGGAGTCGGAAACGATGGATTTGCTGGATCTGCAGGCCGGTTACGAAGCTATCGAGCGCAGCTTCCCGCCGCCGACCTACAGCATCGGTGTGGTGCACGGCCGGATGAAGGCCGAAGAGAAGGACTTCATCATGGACCACTTCAAGAAGAACGAGATCCAGATTCTGCTCTCCACCACGGTGATCGAGGTGGGCATCGACGTGCCGAACGCCACGGTGATGGTCATCGAGAACGCCGAGCGCTTCGGCCTGTCGCAGCTGCACCAACTGCGCGGGCGAGTGGGACGTGGCGGCAACCAGTCGTACTGCATCCTTATGTCCAAGTATGAGCTCTCCAACGAGGGGCGGAAGCGCTTGGACGCCATGGTGGAGACCAACGACGGGTTCGAGATTGCCAACTTCGACCTGCAGCTGCGCGGTCCCGGCGACATCCAGGGCACGCGACAAAGCGGCATGCTCGACTTCAAGATCGCCGACCTCACCAAGGACGAGAAGCTGGTGGCCTACACCCGCAGCTACGCCCAGCAGATTCTCGAGAAGGATCCGGATTTGTCGCTCCCCGAGCACGCACGCCTCGCCGAGACGCTGCAGAAGCTCATGCAGCGCGACACCAACTGGAGCGTGATCAGTTGACGTCTATAGGGTTAGAGGATCTCGCGGTTCGTGGATGAGATGGTTTCCGTCAAATCACGGATTGCACTTTACATAAAAATTGTACTTTTGCGGTTTAATAAAAACTTTCGGTTATGAAAAGACAAATCACTGTATTATTGCTAATTGCATTGGTTTTCACGGTTTCTGCCGTTGCTCAAGACCAACCCGGCACCACGATTCCGAAGTCACAGATGTCGTCCACATTCGTCAAAGACCCCGGTTTCGGGAGCCGTGTCAACTTCGGTGTCACGTTCGCGCCAACCATCGAGTGGATGTACCCGCACACAGAGGGTTACGAGAAGAACGGTGTCATCATGGGCATGCGCTACGGCATCAACCTCAACGTCAACCTCACAGAGCGGAAAAACTTTTATTTCTCCACCGGCGTTTTCGCTGAACACTGCGGTGGCAAGATGAAGTTCTTGGACAATGTCCCGGTGGGTTCGCTCGGCATAGCGGACAGCACCCTTACCCAAAGGACCTACCGTTCGATCTATCTCACCATACCGACGATGATTACAATGAAGACGAACTCCATCAACAATTTCTTCATCTGCGGTAATGCGGGCCTGATGCACAGTTTCAACCTGTATTCAACGCACACCGACAGCTACCAATTTGACGAGGATATATGGTCACGTGAGAAGCAGACCTCCGAAGAGGCCGCCCTGTTCAAGGAGGCATTCATCGTCGGTGTCGGTTTCGAATATTCCGTGACCCCAACCATGCGCGCCGGCGTGATGCTCAACTACGCACAGACCTTCTCCAACTACTTCAAGGGGAAAGGCAAAGCCCAGAACAGCCTCAGCAAGCTCGACCAGCGTGCGAACCTCGGCTACGTTGAAATCGCCTTGAACATCAACTTCTTCTAACCGCAAGTCACTGTAAGCATTGACGATATGAAAAACGTGAAATTCCGGCTCATCCTCATGAACTTCCTCCAGTTCGCTGTCTGGGGAGCATATCTCACGTGTATGGGCACCTACCTGCACACGCACGGATTGGGCCGTCAGATCGGCATTTTCTATTCGATACAAGGCATCGTCTCCATCTTCATGCCCGCCATCGTCGGCATCATCGCGGACCGTTGGATACAGGCTCAGAAAATGCTGGGATTGTGCCATCTGATTTCCGGCGCAGCGATGATTTGCGCTGGTTTGTACGGTTTAGGTGCGGGTGACGCGGTGCAATTCGGACCGCTGTTCACCTTGTACACCGTCGGGGTGGCATTCTACATGCCCACCATCGCGCTGTCCAACTCCGTGGCCTACTACGCTTTGGAGACGGCCGGTCTCGACCGCGTGAAGCATTTCCCCCCGATTCGTGTGTTCGGCACCATCGGCTTCATCGTTTCCATGTGGTGCGTCGATCTGTTGGGATTCCAACCGACGGCCGCCCAGTTCGTGATGAGCGGCGGCATCGGCATCGCCTTGGGTCTCTACGCCTTCACGCTGCCAGCGTGCAACAGCAACAACGACGGCAAAATCACCTCCGTGGTCGATATGTTCGGTTTGCGGGCGTTCACGCTCTTCAAGGAAAGGAAGATGGCCGTATTCTTCTTCTTCTCCATGTTTTTGGGTGTTTCATTGCAGATTACGAACGGCTTTGCCAACCCATTCCTGCACGGCTTCGGTCATCTTCCCGAATACGCGGACACCTTCGGGGTGAAGCACGCCAACATGCTGATTTCCCTCTCCCAGATTTCAGAGACGTTATGCATCTTGCTGATTCCCTTCTGTTTGAAACGGTTCGGCATTAAAAAAGTGATGCTGATTGCCATGTTCGCATGGGTACTGCGCTTCGGATTCTTCGGTCTGGGCAACCCCGGCCCCGGAGTCTGGTTGTTCATCCTCTCCTGCATCGTCTATGGCGTCGCCTTCGACTTCTTCAACATCAGCGGTTCCCTGTTTGTCGATCAGCAGACGGATGCGTCCATCCGCTCATCCGCGCAAGGACTCTTTATGCTGATGACCAACGGCATCGGTGCCACCCTCGGAACGTTCGGGGCACAGGTGATACTCAACCATTTCGTGTTCAACCCGGCAAGACAAGGGGCTGAACCGGCAGTGGTCATGCAAGGCTGGTCAAGTGCTTGGTTCGTGTTTGCCGCCTACGCACTCGTCATCGCCGTGGCGTTCTTCTTCGCATTCAAAGAAGAGAAGGGGACAACGCCTGCAGAATCATAATTTGATGATGTCTATTTCACTCTCAACTTCTGCCCTTCCACAATCCGGTCGGCATTCTTCAAATTGTTGAGCTTGAGGATTTTGTCAACGGTAGTGTTGTATTTTAAGGAGATACGGTAAAGGTTCTCGCCAGCCGCGACGGTATGGTAAACGGCTTCGGTGGCATCGGTTTGAGGCTGTTCTTTAGGATTGGACAGTTGTACTGGCATGCCTGAATTTTCCGGCGACATGGCATCCAAATCCATCGCTCCATTCTGGTCGGGAGTCTTCACCTCCTGTTTTACTTCTTGTTTTACTTCCTGCTTTACTTCTTGCTTTGCCTCTTGTTCAACTACCTGTTTTGCCTCCTGTTTAGGCTGCTGAGGTTCTGCGGGTTTGACGGCAGGGGCTGTGGCTTTCGGCTTTGGAGTTGCAGGCTTCCAGCTGCCCACCTCGGTAAGAGGCAGAATGTTGAAATCACGCGACATCAGCGCCATATTATTCTGCAGGACATCCTCTTCGTCGAAGTCGATAACCGTCTCGGGGTCGAAATACTCGTTCATGAAGCGGGTCTCGAAGTGGAGCACGCACTCTTTGGTGTTTCCGGTGGTACCCGTCTGTCCGATCACCTGTCCGGCCTTGACGATCTGGTTAGGCCGCACACACAGCTTGTCGAGATGTGCATAGACGGTTTCGAGACCGTTGTAGTGGCGCACCACCACCACCGTTCCGTAATCGCCATAGTCGCAGGCCATGCGCACCACGCCGTCGAAACAGCTCTTCACCAGCGTCTGCGGCTCTGTCTTGAGGTCAATACCCGGATGGAAACCGCCAGCCTTCTGTTCGCCGTATGTCGTCTTGACCTTATCGAACTGGCACGGCATGACGAACGGGTTGTTGGCATCCTGCACGAGCATCAGCATCAGCCGGTCGTTGGAGAAGGGGATCTCCAACAGCCGGCTGCGAAGATGCAGTGTGTCCCAATAGCGTTGGTAGAGACCGTACGCCGGTATCTCGTAAGACTCTGATATGGAAGGATATGCGGCTATCTGACGTTGAACCTCTCTCGCCACGCGCTGTGAATCGGCCAAGGCGACATTCTGGGAATAAGCGGTCACATCGAGATTCTGCGCTGCCAAAGAGCAGGCAAAGAACATCAGAATCAATACGGATAACTTTTTCATTATTACGATTTTAGTTGTTCTATAATCCGGGTAGAGGAGAATCCTTCCACGAAAGGGATGGTGGTCACCACGCCGCCGTTCCGTTGTACGAAGTCCGCCCCCACAATATTGTCTATGGTGTAATCGCCGCCTTTCACCAGCACGTCAGGGCGCACGATTTTAATCAGTTCTTCCGGCGTATCTTCCTCAAAGAGTGAGACATAATCGACGCAGGACAATGCCGCCAACACAAAAGCGCGTTCGTTCTCCCCGTTGACGGGCCGAGTGCTTCCCTTCAGCCGTCTGACAGAGTCGTCGTTATTCAGCCCCACCACCAAAAGGTCTCCCAACTTTCTGGCTTCCAACAGATAGCGAACGTGTCCGTAGTGCAAGACATCGAAACATCCGTTTGTAAAGACAATCTTCCGATCATGCAGTTTAAGGGCGTTGCGACTGAAAAAATCGCGCGACACCACCTTTTCCTCTATGTTCAGCGTTTCCTTAGTCATTCTTTTCCTGTTTTATGGCGGAGTCGCGACGTTCGTGCAGCGGGGTGACAGCCAGCGAGACAAGACCCAGCACCAAAGAGATGGCGGTTTGGAGGATCCAACCGATCCATCCGGCGGCGAGTCCCTGCGTATAGGAGATGCCGTAGAGCATCACGATGCCAGCGGTGATGAGCGGATAGGAGCCGAGGCCGCCCTGCGAGATCATGAATGCGATGGTACCGAACACCAGTACGGAGAAGGCCGCGCCCGCGCCGATGTGTTGCAGATAAGGCAAGGCGTGGAAGAAGAACCAAACACCAAGGAAGTAGCAGATCCACATCGCGACGGTCCAAAAGACGAAATGCCACGGGTTGGGGATATCTTTGATGGAGACAAAGCCGCGCCAGATGCCCTTGAAGAAATCGGCCACTTTGACCAATGCAGGCCGTTTGTGCCACCAATTGCGGGTGACGCGTACGAGCACAATCAGCAGGACGATGACAAAGAGGATGATGTAGAGCAGGTAGTTGCCGATGTAGCTGAGTCCTTTCTGCGCGAACCATTCTTGGAGCGTCACGCCGGTGTTCTGGTCCACCACGAGTTGCGAGATAAGACCGTTGTTGAGCAGCAACGCGACGATGAGCAGCACCAGCCAGCAAACCACATCGACGGCGCGCTCGAGGATGACCGTGCCGAGCGACTTGTCGAAGGGGACTTTCTCGTAACGTTGCAGGAACGTGCAGCGGAGGATTTCGCCAAGGCGGGGCAAGGCGAGGTTGGCGAGATAGCAAACCATGACGGAATAAAACATCATGGAGAAGCGGGGACGGTAGTGGATAGACTCAAGCAGAAGCCTTGCTCTTGCCGCACGGATGAGGTCAGCCGACACAATCGCTACCACCGACAAGGAGATGAACAGCCATCCCCTCGGAGTGTTCACCAACGACATCGAAGAGAAGATCATCTGAACATCATCCTTGCTTAAATTTCTAACAGACAACCAGATAAAGAATACACCCACGCCTACAAACAGGATGGTCTTGAGAATGTCTGTCAGGATTTTCTTCCGTTTCTCCATATCAGTCGAACTATATTCAAATTCAAGCGGCGAAGATACAAAAATATTCTGCATCCCCTTTGAATTTTCTGTATTTTTGCGCTTTCTTTCATTAAACAGACAACTAAACAAACAATTCTATGGCGAAGAAGAAGAGAAAGAGCGCCGAAGAGAAAGAGGAGCTCGAATGGTACGACATCGACAAGCACTATGACCCGAACGATCCTGATGTTATAAGTTGTCAAGAGGCGGCGGAAGAGTGGGATGAGGCATTGAGAGAGAAATAGGGAGTCTATGGCTCAGAAATTCGGAATGACATGGTTACTCATACTACCCACAATTGGACTGGTAACAAGCTCGTTGGATAAAAAAGGTAATTGTGAACAGTGATTAGTGAGCAGTGATTAGTGATTAGTGGACAGTCTCAGGTCACAAGTCAAAATGCAGGGTAAAGAGGAAGCATTACCGTTGAGCAGTTTTTGCACAAATCTCACGATTTCCTGCGAAAATTTCACCCGTTTTTTTGACAGGAGTTTTCCGGTCTGTCTCTAATTGTCTGTATTCCAGCGAGAAAAAAAGTTATCAACAGGTGAACAATTCGCCTCAAAGTGTATTATCTTTGCAGTGTATTAGTACACTAATACGCTAATCAAATTGTGACGATAGGATACAGGCGACTCCAAACCGACTATTCACCGCTAACTCGCCCGGCTTCTTTGTTTGAGTGTTTTGCGTACGTCTGCGGCCTGTTTCCTGTCAAGGCAAGGAGAAGCCCATGCATACCCTTTTGGGTTCAGAAGGGTCTGGGTTTCAGTCTGTTGGTTTACAGATTTCCCTTCTATCCCTTTCGCGGTGAATCGTGAGAGGAATAATGGTATTGGATTTTTTTTGCCCGCAGGCCTGGGGGGCTGTTTCGCGAACGAGCGGGTTTCCCTTGGAATCCGCTGACATCTTGTGCAGCAATTCTATTTGCATGAGTTTCTGCTCCCGCGAGCAGGGATGCAACAACATGCGCAGGACCTCCCGCTGCGCAGCCATGCTGTTCCGCCGGTGAAAATCGTTGATATACAAGCCTTCCTGT
>ONQE01000020.1 GCA_900319925.1 uncultured Bacteroidales bacterium
TGATACGGTACTACATCGAGACATACCAACCGTTCGACAAGGCCGGTTCCTACGGTGTGCAGGAGTGGATCGGCATTGTGGGCATCCGAGAAGTTCGCGGTTCGTACTACAATGTGATGGGATTACCTACAAGGCTGCTGTGGAAGATGTTAGAGGAGGTTTGCGTATAAAAGAAATTGTCTATCTTTGCGGCCTGACTTTCCCGATATGAAGAAGTTGTGCATCCTCTTGCTGTTATTGCTGCCGTTCACTATGCTGAGCGCACGCAAGCCCGCCGACACCCTGTCGGCCCGGCGCTGGGAGTTCGTACAGAACCTCGGGCAATGGGACAAAGACATCCTATACGCCGCCCGCACGAATAGCGGCAACCTCTATTTTGGAAACAACACGCTCACCGTCACGCAACTACATCCTCAACAACTACACGATTTCCACGAAGCCAAACACTCCGGGAAGCCCATCGACAACACCCTCATCGATGCGGCCGCCTATCGAGTCACTTTCGTCAACGCCAATTCGGTTCCGGAAATCAACGGCGCCGACCCTTACAACCATTACTACAACTATTTCCTCGGACGCGACCCAAAACGCTGGGCATCCCATGTCCTCGCATACAACACTCTGCAATACAATCAATTGTATAACAAAATCGATCTTTACTTTTTAGAGGAAAACGACCACTTCAAATACGAATTCCATGTGGCTCCAGACGGCGACCCCGGACTAATCCAGCTACGTTATGACGGTTTGAAGCACATCGAAAAGGTTGGGGAAGAGTTGCTTCTGCAAACCGCCGTGGACCGTGTAGTAGAGCTTCGACCTTTCGCTTACCAGATCAACAATCATGGAGATACCATCAATATCCCATGTTCATACTGGCTTCGCGGCAATATTGTCAGCTTCGAGTTAGGCAGCTACTCCCCCACCCTACCGTTAGTCATTGACCCGACAGTTGTGTTCTCCACCTACTCGGGGTCCACATCCGACAACTGGGGCTACACGGCAACCTACGATTCACACGGCAACCTCTACGGCGGAGGCATCGTGTTCGGAGGAGGCTACCCTGCCACGCTCGGCGCTTACCAAATCGACTTTGCCGGACAAGTGGATGTGGCCATATCCAAGTTCGACGCCTCTGGGAGTTTCTTGCACTACGCCACCTACATCGGAGGGAGCGTGGCCGACATACCGCACAGTCTCCACGTCAACGACAACGACGAGCTCTACATTTTCGGCACTACCGGTTCTGACAACTTCCCTGTCACGGCAGACGCCTACGACACCACCTTCAACGGCGGTCCCAACACAACGCTTTCAACCACTATGAAGTTCCTGAACGGATCCGACATCTTTGTCGCCAAACTGAGCGCTGACGGCGCGCAACTGCCTGCCTCGACCTACATCGGCGGAAGCGGAAACGACGGAATCAACACGGCATACGGTCTGCGCATCAACTACGCTGACGACAACCGCGGCGAGATTATCGTGGATGGGAATAGTAACGTCTATATAGTCTCCTCCACCCATTCTCCCGACTTCCCGACCACTTCAACCATCTACGTGCCAGACTCTTCCGGAAAGCAAAAGGCATGCGTCTTCAAGATGAGCCAAGACCTTTCCACGCTGGTTTGGAGCACGCTGTACGGTGGTTCTGGCCTCGATGCGGGCTACAGCATGTTCCTCGCCTCCGACAAGAGTGTCTATTTCTGTGGAGGCACCACCTCTCCGGATCTGCCCGTAACCGCCAATGCCCTGCAGTCGGTCTTTGCCGACAGCGCCAGCATCGCAGACGGCTTCGTGGCGCATCTTTCAGCGAACGGTAACTTATTGATGCACAGCACCTACTTAGGCAAGCACAGTTACGACCAAGCCTACCTTATCAAGGGTGATGAAGAAGATTATCCTCACGTTTTGGGACAGACCTACGCTGATGGGATGCAGTGGGTGCAGAATGCCACCTACTTTGTGCCCGGCGGCGGACAATTTCTGACGAAACTGTCGAAAAACCTCTCGAACGTAATATGGTCCACAGCCTTCGGCAGCGGGAACGGGGGACCCGACCTCTCGCCCACCGCGTTGTTGGTCGATTACTGCGACAACATCTATCTCTCTGGTTGGGGGTCGCAACAGCTCAACGGTTTTGGCGGCACCAACGGTCTGCCCGTCACCAGCGACGCCTTCCAAACCACCACCGACGGCAGCGACTTCTACTTCATGGCGATCAGCGACAACGCCTCCAACATCGTTTATGCCACCTACTTTGGAGGCGCGGCGAGCAGCGCACGCGAGCACGTGGACGGTGGTACAAGCCGATTCGACAAGCATGGGCGAATCTATCAGGCCGTCTGCGCAGGCTGCGGCGGACAGAGCACCTTCCCTGTCACGCCCGGTGCATACGCCACCACCAACGGCAGTTCCAACTGCAACCTCGGTGCCATCAAGATTGACTTCAACATGCCCGTGGTTGTCGCCGATTTCCTCATGCCCAACGTCATCTGCCTTCCCGACACCGTCTTTTTCCAGAATTATTCTCAATCGGTTAGCAACCAAACGGTTACCATATGGGACTTCGGTGATGGGACCTCTTCGTCGCAGTGGGAGCCCTACCACGTCTATGGCAACACAGGATACTACGAGGTGACGCTGATTGTACGGGATTTAGGCAGCTGCAACGTGACCGACACGCTGCGGAAACGGATTCTCGTACTCGGGAACACTACCTCCTCGCTGCCTGCGGTCGCGATGTGTGAGGGCGACTTCGCGGAACTGGGCATTCCACCATCCGTAGGAGTCAGCTACCAATGGTCACCGACAGAAACGCTGACCAACCCCACCATTTCCAGCCCGATTGCGACTCCCGAACAATCCACCACCTACACCCTGATTGCTTCCACGTCCGCCTGTGTGGACACGCTGACACAATTCGTGGACGTCCACACATTAGAGGCCACGCTCACTGGCGACTCCGTCATCTGTCCTGGCGACACAGCCACGCTGACCATCACCGCCCAAAGCGCCGACATCTATCACATCGAATGGTCCGAACAAGCTGATTTCCAACAAATCATAGCAGAAGATGTCGCCACTTTGCGCGTAATGCCCTCGGCCACAAGCACCTATTATGCACGGGTCACCACCGACCAATGCACGCGCATCTACACCTTCACCGTTTCCATTGATCAGCTGATCGTTTTCGGCAATCAGGATTACTTGCGCTGCTTCGAAGACTATCTCGCATTAGGGATTATGTGCAGCGGGGGCATCCCGCCCTACCAATACGACTGGCAGCTCGGCGACGGTTCCACATTCGGCGGTGCAAACCCGCATGTCTCCCCGCAGCATTCCACCACATACAACATTACCGTGACTGACGCGATCGGATGCACCGCCACCGCAGGAGGTTTCATCACTGTACGGGAAGGCACATTCCCAGAAGGATTGGAGGCTTGGTGCCATCCGTGTGAGGTCATCGCCTACCACGACGCCACGTTAAGCTCAACCGATTACGGCAGCGATTACAGCTACCATTGGTCACCTTCACAGCATATAGAGACCCCGAATCTGCCCAGCACAACTGTAACTCCAGACACTACGATGACATACACTGTCACCGTGACCGACACGTTCGGCTGTGTGAAAACCGACACCGTGACCATCACGGTACAACCCGTCACATGCGGCGAGCCCTTCATCTTCATTCCGAACAGTTTCACCCCCAATGGCGACGGTATCAACGATGTGTTGTTCGTGCGCAGCGACATCCTCGTGGAATGTTATTTCGCAGTGTATAACCGCTGGGGCGAAAAAGTGTTTGAGACTCGCGAGCCGACGACTGGCTGGGATGGCACATTCCGCAGCAAAGAGTGCCCGCGCGCCACGTACGACTGGTACTTCAAGGGCACCTGCATGGACGGAGACGAGGCTGAAATGAAAGGAAGCGTCACGCTGATACGATAATAGTGAAAAAAATCGTACTTTTGCCGCGTTAATGAGACGTAAACCCCTCACTCCGCAGTTGATGCGGCATCTTTGGGGATTCCGTGTCGAGTCCTGACGAGGACTGTCTTTAACTTGAAACCTAAACTTGAACCTAACAATGGCAGAAGAACAATTCATAGACTATGTAAAGATATTCGGTCGTTCCGGCAACGGCGGAGCGGGATCAGCGCATTTGGCACGGACCGCGCACAACCCGAAAGCCGGTCCAGACGGCGGTGACGGCGGGAAAGGCGGTAGCATCATTGCACGAGGTAATCGCAACCTTTGGACGCTGTTGCATCTCCGTTACACAAAACACGTGTTCGCTGAGCACGGCGGCAATGGACAAAAGAACCAATGTTTCGGAAAGGATGGCGAAAACGCCTACATTGAAGTGCCGCTCGGTACGATCATCCGTATGGCCGACACTGGCGAATATGTGGGCGAAATCTTGGAAGACGGACAGGAATTGATTGTGATGAAAGGCGGTCGCGGCGGGCTGGGCAATGTGCATTTCAAGAATGCCACACACCAGACCCCACGGTTTGCACAACCGGGCGAGGAGGGCATAGAAGGATGGATTACACTAGAACTCAAAGTGTTAGCCGATATCGGATTAGTAGGTTTCCCCAACGCTGGCAAATCAACGCTCATCACACAGCTGTCTAATGCGCGACCCAAAATCGCAGATTACCCCTTCACCACCCTGAAGCCCAACCTCGGAATGGTGGCCTACCGCGAATTCCAATCGTTCGTCATCGCTGACATCCCCGGTATAATCGAAGGGGCATCAGAAGGCCGCGGACTGGGATTGCGATTTCTTCGCCACATCGAACGAAATGCCGCCTTACTTTTCATGATTCCAGCGGCTGATGAAGACGGAAAGGTGAAAACCGTCACACAAATCAAGAAAGAGCTCAAGATTCTCCAAAACGAGCTGAAGCAGTTCAATCCGGAATTGTTGGATAAGAGCTGGATGCTGGCAATCACGAAATGCGATCTTATCAGCGAGAAAGAAGCGATGCAATTGGAGGCGAAATTAGCGAAAAGTGCGCCGGTTTTATGCATTTCCGCCGTCACGAATTGGAGAATGACTGAGCTCAAAGACCAATTATGGGAGCTTTTACAGCCCGAAGAGTCAATATAAAAAACTATATATCAACAAATTAACAGCTGTTAATAAAAAAATATCGCAAAAAACGCTCATGGCGTTTGTATATCCAAAAAAAGTGTATTTTTGCGGCGTAAAAAATTGAACGAAAGAAATGGCAAAGAAAACGAAGGAAGCACGTCAGCAAGTGATACTGGAGTGCACAGAGCAAAAGGCAAGCGGAGTGCCAGGGATGTCTAGATATATTACGACAAAGAACAGAAAGAACACTCCCGACAGACTGGAATTGAAAAAGTACAATCCGTACTTGAAGAAAATGACAATTCACAAAGAAGTTAAATAACAACTAAAAATAAGAAGAGATGGCAAAGAAAGTTGTTGCATCATTGAAGAAAGAGGGTGGCGTCACCTACACGCGTGTCGTGAGAATGGAACGTTCACCGAAAACCGGAGCCTACACCTTCAAGGAAGCTGTTGTAGAGTCCTCCGCCGTAAAAGACTTTTTGGCTAAAAAGTAATATTTTGTTTTCATGGTTGAAGAAAGGTGGGCGCCTGCCCGCCTTTTTTCTTTTAAACCACTTCCATATCGGCGAGATCGACCGATTCATGACCAAAAACAAACTTTTCCTCCGAAAACCTCTCCCGAAAATTAACTATTCAAGGTCGAATAGTTAACGACCTCCCGTCATATAATTGATACTCAGACACAAAAAAATATTCGAAAAGTCTTGACAAAAGGCTTTTCTTGTTGTATATTTGCCACCATAAACAAAACTTAAACCATCTAAACTATGAGAGAGGAATTCTTGCATTATGTTTGGCAGCATCGCCACTTCGACTTTCTGAATGCGAAAACGACGGAAGGATTGGCGCTGAGCGTGGTCTTCCCTGGCTATCACAATCATGACGCCGGTCCGGATTTCCTACAAGCGGTAGTCACTATCGGTGATATGCGTTGGGTCGGCAGCGTCGAAATCCATTGCCGGAGCTCGGACTGGTTTCGCCATCAACACCAGTATGACGACAAATACCGATCCGTGGTGTTGCACGTTGTTTATGAGCATGACCGGGACATTGAACTCTCGGACGAAGAGCGCATTCCCACGTTAGAACTCAAAGGGCTTATTCCTCCGGAAATCTTCGAGCGCTATGAAACGCTGATAAACGAGCCGGACATGCTGCTCTGTCGCAACCATCTTCAAAACGTGGAATCCATCATCATCCAAAACAAGCTTTCCGAATCACTGATAGAACGGATGCTGCGACGACAAAATGGATTCCAACAGACGCTCGACAGCTGTCAAAAGGATTGGAACGAGCTAATATACAGGATTGTGGCAATTGGATTCGGATGTAAAAAGAACGGGACGGCTTTCGAATTGTTGGCACAAAGCCTACCGTACAAGATCTTGAAGGCTCATCTCAACTCGCGATTACAGATCTATGCGCTCGTTTTTGGCCAATCCGGACTATTGGAAAATGCAGACTGCGAGGAATATACCGACAGGCTGCGCTACGAGTACGACTATCTGCGCTACAAGTACAGGCTCATCCCTCTCGGGTTGCACCAATGGAACTGGCTGCGCCTCCGCCCGCAAAACTTCCCCACCCTACGGCTCGCGCAATTTGCCCAAATGCTGTACGAAACAGGCAACTGTCTCGCCGACAAAGTGCTCAAAGCCAACATGCAAGGCTTGCGCTCGTGGCTGACCTTGGCTCCCGACGACTATTGGCAGACCCACTACTTGTTCGGGAAACCCACTGCGCAACATCCTTCAGGAATGGGGGCATCCATTGTCAATTCACTTATAATCAACACAGTGATACCAATACGTTTCTTCTACGCCCGATTCAACGGAGACGAGCAAGCACAGGAAGACTCCCTCGCCCTATTGGAGCAGATCGGGTATGAGGACAACAAAACGACGAGAATTTTCGCTGAAACTCGATTTCCGTGTCGAAGTGCATACGACTCCCAAGCCCAGCTGGAACTTTTCGGGCAATATTGTGCCCGTAAGCTATGTTTGCGTTGCAGTATCGGGGAAAAGATCATAAAAAAGGCGCCGTTGCCGACGCCTTATCACGATTAGTACTTGTAGAAGCCTTCACCTGTCTTGCGACCAAGCAGACCAGCACGCACCATTTTACGCAACAGCGGGTGAGGACGATACTTCGGATCACCGAACTCTTTGTAGAGCACCTCCATAATGGCCAGGTTCACGTCGTTGCCGATAAGGTCGGCCAACGCAAGCGGTCCCATCGGATGATTGGCGCCGAGCATCATGCACTTGTCAATGTCCTCTGCGCTGGCGATGCCGTCGGCCAAGATACCCACAGCCTCGTTAATCATCGGGATGAGGATTCTGTTGACGACAAAACCAGGAGCTTCGTTCACGGGCACCGGGGTCTTGCCGATTTCAGTGGTCAAATCGACAATGCACTTGGCGGTCTCATCCGAGGTAAGCTGGCCTTTGATGACCTCCACCAACGCCATACGGTCGGCGGGATTGAAGAAGTGGCAGCCGATGAACTGTGTAGGACGGCTCGTGCAAGCTGCAATCTCCGTGATAGAGAGCGATGAAGAGTTGGTGGCGAAAATCGTCTCCGGCTTGCAGATTTTGTCGAGTTCGGCAAAAACTTCCTTCTTGAGCTGCATGTCTTCCACAGCAGCTTCAATCACGAGGTCAGCGTCAGCGAATGTGGCGTAGTCGGTCGTGGTGGTGATGTTCTTCAACAATGCGTCGACAGCCTCTTGGGTCATCTTGCCTTTTTCCACCAGTTTACCATAACCTTTGGAAATGGAACCCATGGCCTTGTCGAGGCTGGCCTGGGTGCGGCTCTTCATGACCACCGGCATCTTGGCGGCAAACGCCTTCACAATACCCTTGGCCATAGTACCTGTACCAATAACACAAATTTTCATAATAATGATTTTAAGTTATTAAATGATAGATATTTATTCGTTCTTAAACTGAACATCTTGCTTATTGAGGAAAGCATACATGCCGGCTTTCTGATCCTTGGTGTCGAAGCATCTGCCGAACATTCGGCTCTCGTATGCGATGGCTTCCTCAGCGGGAAGGTCGTACTCCTCGTTAATGCACTCCTTGGCATAACGCACCGCGATGGGGGCGTTTTTGACAATGCGATGGGCGAGCTTAAGAGCCTCTTTCATAAGATCTTCCTGCGCATAAACGGCATTCACCAGTCCGATACGAAGCGCCTCATCGGCCTTGATAGCATGGGCGGTGAAAATCAGCTCTTTGGCGTGTCCCATACCCACAATCTTGGTAAGGCGGTAAGTACCCGAGAAACCGGGGATGATGCCGAGGCCAACCTCAGGCTGACCGAATTTGGCATTGGCGGAGGCAATGCGGATGTCGCAGGCCAAAGCCAGCTCGCAACCGCCACCGAGTGCAAAGCCGTTCACCGCGGCAATGACCGGTATCGGGAGCGTTTCGATTTTGCGGAACACCCGAGCACCGATAGCGCCGAAGCGTTCGCCTTCCTCTGCATTGAGAGGCTGCATCTCCGAGATGTCAGCACCCGCCACAAACGAACGATCCCCGTCGCCCGTGACAATCAAAACGCGAACGTCCGGGTCAAGGTTCGACAAGAAGTCATCCATCTCTTTCAAGAGATTGGAATTTAAGGCGTTGAGCGATTTCGGGGCGGAAATGGTCAGGGTGCACACCTGATCCGCCACATCTATTTTCAGAAATTCGTATTCTTTCATAAGGGTTATTTTTACGAGTGGCAAAGATACAAAAAAAGTGCCTTTCGGCACTCTTTTTTAACGTTTCTTCTTACCCATGTTCACGGGACCAGATTCCTCCTCCTTTTTCCCCTCCTTCTTCTTGGCAGTCAGATGCTTTTTGTACTGATACTCTGTATTATAGAGATTCTGCAAATGACGAGGTGTCAGAATAGCTTTGTACTTTTTGTAGTAGGTGGTCTCCAAATTCAGCAGGGTCTTGCGCAGTTCAAACTTCTGATCCTGGAGGTAGGAGAGTTGTTTGTCGTTGAGTTTTTCGATAGCCTCTTTGTTGGTGCCAGGCGCTCCCAACTTAATTCCCTGCTTCTCCAAGTTCTTGCGATAGGCATCCATCGCCCTCATTTCCGCGTTAAGGTACTCTTCATACACTTTCCAGAAGTTCTGCGACTCCTTGCCGCTCAGTTCCACATGCTCCTTCATATACGCGATGCGTTTCTGTATCATCGCTTTGGGGTTGTTTTCCTGGGCGTAAAGTGCGGTTGTCGCGCACATTGCCACTACGGCTATGATAATCCAAATCTTTTTCATTTCGCTAATCATTTATAGGTTAATACATATAGTGGTAATAATCCATCATAGCAAGTTCTTCGCTATAATAATCGGTCGCCACAGATTCCAAGACCTCCTCTTCTTCGATATTCGCAGCGAGCTGCTGCGTTTGCGTGATATCCGCATTCTGCGTCGGGGTGTTGTATGTGAAGAACACACCGGCGGCAATGGCTATCACCGCAACGGCGGCGATGGCGGAAGAGATTATAGTCCGTCTTTTATGTTGCTCATGCTTAATGTTTTGCATGACTCTACCCGGCAATTCATCAAAATAATTTTCCGGAACCTGATAATGCTCAGTCTTTTCTAAATTTTCTAAATCAAACATAACGAATCAAAAATTACAATAAGATGACTGCGGAAAACTTAAAAGGTTAAACGATCGGAAATATTTTTCTTGATTTTTTCAGCGGCGAAATGGTACGATGCCTTGAGGGCGCTTTCGGAGGTGTCGAAGATTTTCGACATCTCGGCGTAGGGAGTCTCGTCGTAGTAGCGCATGGTGAAGACAGCGCGCTGCTTCGGCGGCAGTTTCGTGATTTCCTCCTGCAGCACCTGCTCGATTTGACTCGGCGTGAACGTGCTGTTGTCGGCCTGGCTCACCAGCAGAAAATCCGTATAGGTGTCGTCTGTGAGATTCAGCAACCGCTTCTTTTTCTCGATATAGGTCAGCGCTTCGTTGACACAAATCCGTGTTATCCACGTCTTTAAGCTGGATTCGCTTCTAAACTTTTCCAGATTGCGCCAAATTTTGATGCACACGTTCTGCGTCACATCGTCAGCATCCTCATGAATGGTCACGATGCGGCGCGCACTGTAGTAAATGTGCTTCTGGTACTTCTTCAACAACAACTCGAAGGCCTTTTCTTTGGTCTTGTCATTGTTGAATAGCGACAGGATGAATTCGTCGGTGATTTCAGGCATTCTATTGATTATTCGTTATTTACGGCTGATTGCCTTGCGGCAGGCGTCCACGATGTGATCCCTGTCGAGTCCGAAGTGGGCCATCAACTCGTCGGGAGTGCCGCTTTGGCCGAACACATCGTCCACGCCAACCATCTCCACGGGGATGGGCAAATTGCGACAGAGGCACTGGCACACGGCGTCACCCATACCACCGTTGAGGAAATGCTCCTCGGCGGTGACGGCACAGCCAGTCTTGCGTACGCTGTTCAAGATGGTTTCCACATCCAACGGTTTGATTGTCGCGATATTGACAACCTCCACGGATACGCCTTGCTCGCGAAGGATGTCGGCAGCTTGCAAAGCGGGAAACACCAGATGGCCGGTGGCGAACAGGGTCACGTCGGCACCTTCCCGCATCACTTCCGCCTTCCCGATGACAAACGGTTTGTTCTCTTCGGTGAAGTTCGGCACTGCGGGGCGTCCGAAGCGCAGATAGACGGGACCATTGTACTCTGCCGCCGCGATGGTTGCCATCTTCGTCTGGTTATAGTCACAAGGGTTGATAACCACCATGTTAGGCAGCATTCGCATCAACCCAAGATCCTCCATCATCTGGTGGGTGGCGCCGTCTTCGCCCACCGTGATGCCCGAGTGCGATGCACCGATCTTGACATTCAGGTTCGAATAGGCTACCGTCATACGGATCTGGTCATAGACACGTCCCGAGACAAAACCTGCGAAACCAGCGGCGAACGGAATCTTTCCACTCAAAGCCAAGCCGGCCGAGATGCCGATCATATTGGCCTCCGCGATGCCACACTGGACGAAACGTTCCGGATAGGCGGCTTTGAAATCGCCCATCTTCACACTGCCCGTAACGTCCGCAGTCAGGGCGAAAACATTATCATTGCGTTGCGCCGCTTCCATCAGACCGGCGCCAAAACCCGAACGGGTATCTTTCATCGTGTAATTCTCCAAATTTTCCATGCCAAAAAATTTGCGGCAAAAATACGAAATTTGCCAAAAGAGAGTTATCTTTGCCCCCAAATTATTTCGATTATTTTTGATGAGGAAAAAGCTGGTTGCCATATCGTTGTTCATCGCCCTGCTGGCACCCCCTGCACTGTTGGCGCAGACAGAGGGCGCATGGCGTGTGCGACACCTTATGGCCGACTCCATTTTCTTCAAAATCGACACGCTCTCCATATTCCCGGAATCCTTTCAGATACAAGACGTTAGTCCCTATCAATACCGTCTTGACCCGCTGACCTCCACCATCACCATACTCGACTCGAACTTGTTGGGTAGGCGTCTTTTCCTGCAATACAAGGTGTTCCCAAACGACTTCTCAAGACCCGTCGCCCATCGGAGCACAGCATTCATCGAACCACACAGAAACACGCACCAGACCATCGTCCCACCCTCTCCTTCTATACGTGACGTATTGAATGACAACTTGTTATACACAAATGGGGCAATCTCACGCGGTGTATCGGTGGGCAACAGCCAAGACCTTGTCCTCAACTCCGCACTCAACTTGCAGATTTCCGGCAAATTATCGGAAGATGTGGAAATTTTGGCCTCCGTTTCCGACAAGAACATCCCCGTACAGCCGGAAGGAAACACGCAGACACTGCAAGACATCAGCAGTATCTTCATCTCATTGAAAATCAAAGAAATGACAAAGCTCGATGCAGGTGATGTCGTTTGGACGATGGCGGATGACAACTTCCTGCGTGTCTCGCGGAACATGCTTGGATTGGACGCAAAGGTGAAATACCAGCCCTCCGAGAAGATGCGCGTGCTGAACGAGGTGGGCGGCGGCATGGCCAAAGGCAGATTCGCAAGACAAACCCTCGTAGTGCAGAACGGTGTGCAAGGGCCTTACAAACTCTACGGTGCCGACGGCGAAGTCTCCATCATGATGATCGCAGGCTCCGAACGCGTTTACATCGACGGCCAACTGATGATCCGCGGCGCGGAAAACGACTACACGATTGATTACAACACGGCGGAGTTAACCTTCACGCCCAAGATGCTCGTCACCGCAGAAAAGCGGGTCATCGTGGAATTCGAATACAGCAACCGCCACTATTCAAGATACAATCTGTTTACTCATAACGAATTAGAGCTCTCAAAAAAACTTCCGTTAAAGCTTTATGTCAATCTTTTCCACGAACAGGATCTGAAGAACCATTCCATTCAACCGGAGCTGACCGTAGAGAACATGCGTTTTTTGGCAGGCCTTGGCGATGCTGGAGGAACTGCCTTCTTTCCTTACTTCGACACCGCCGCCTATTCACCCGAGCGTATTCAATACGAAAAAATGGATACTTTATATAATAATAAAATATATACAATATATAAATACTCGACCAACAGTCAAGCTACACTTTACAATCCCGATTTCACATATATGGGGAGCGGGAAAGGGAATTACAAACTCGTGAGCAGCACCGCTAACGGGCGCGTGTTCGCATGGGTGGCGCCCGTGGACGATGTTGCCCAAGGCGACTATGAGCCTGTGTTAACACTCACCTCCCCGATTTCCCAATCCATGGCTACTGTCGGACTGGACTTCGCCGCAAGAGAAAGCACCCGCATCCAGACGGAAGTCGCTTTGTCGCACTACGATAAGAACACATTCTCCAAAAAAGACCGGAACGATGACATTGGTTTTGCCTATTTCCTTGATGTCCGCGATATAGAATCATTCGCTTCCAGGCGAGACTCGCTGCCATGGAAGATGGAGAGCCACGCACAACTGCAGTTTCTGCATAAAAACTTCACCCCGTTCGAATCGTTCCGCGAAGTTGAATTCGCCCGGCAGTACAATCTTACCGAAGATTATGCCACGAACCGGTCGGAATGGATGGCACAGGCAGGTATCGCGCTGTCCAAACCGGGAAGACATCTACTCCAATATGACCTGAATTACTTCAACCGCGGCAACGAGACCCACGCGCTGCGCAACGAGCTCAAAACCGATGACCGCTGGAGCGATTGGCAGCTACTATCCGGCACAAGCTTCTTAGCTTCCCGCGACACGGTGCAGAAAAGCCGTTACACCGTATCGCGCATCCAGCTCTCCAAAATCTGGAAGCCCTTGACCTTGAACATCAACAATCTGTTGGAATACAACTTGCTGAGAAACAGCTCGAACGATTCATTGCGATTGAACAGCTTCGCTTTCAACGAACTGAATGCGGCCGTGCAAAGTGCCGACAAGGCCAAGCACCAATTCCTTTTGGGGTATAAGAATCGAATAGAGATGGCACCCGACTCCATACGGTTGCGTCACCATCTGACGATTCACGAGGTGCGTGCGCAGTACCGATTCGCACAGATCAAGAATCAGAGTTTTTCGCTGAACGCCACCTACCGACATCAATCGCTGAAAGATTCCGTCGGGAAAACGGTGGGCGAACACTATTTCGTCGGGAATGTGCAATACACAGGGCGTTTCCTTCGCAATGCATTGATAATCAATACATATTATGAAACAGGTAGCGGCATGGAGCTCAAGAAGACGTTTACCTTCATCAAAGTGGCGAAAGGGCAAGGCACGCACGTATGGAACGACTACAACGGAAACGGCATCGAAGAGCTGGACGAGTTCGAGGTGGCGGCTTTCCCCGACGAAGCCGAATACGTCAAAGTATGGATTGCCGGCACGGACTACGTCAACGTATGGCAGAGCCAGTGGACGCAGAGCCTACAACTGAGGCCGGCGGCGGTGTGGAGCAGCAAACAGGGTTTCCGGAAGTTCCTCTCACGTTTCTCCGATGTATTGACCCTCAACAGCGCCCTGAAGCACAAGACCAAAATGTTCACTCCATTCTCGAGAGACGACAACGATACCAACCTCGTGGCCAAACGGCTGAACCTTACCAACACGTTCTCTTTCAACAACAGCAGTTCCCCGTTTGCATTCGACTTCATCGTGCAAAAGAACAGCAACACCCAATGTCTGTATTACGGACTTGAGACCAACACCGTCGATTTGCAGAAACTGGCATTGAAAAGTACACCCGTGGAACCGCTTTACCTGCAGACCACCCTTGAGCACTCGAACACGCGCAACAGCTCCAACTGTTTCACCTCCAGGCAGTATCTTGTAGAAACTTGGTCGGCCGAGGAGGAAATCCGACTGCAATTTCAGAATCGTTATACTGCGGCAGTCAAAGGGCTCTATGCTCACAAGGTCAACCATCAAGGGAGCGAACGGGTCCAACATCTCAACGCGGAACTTTCTTTTGAATATCGGATGCCGACTCGCGGAACGGTTTCCTTGACTACGGAATATGTATATATGAAGGGGGATATCGGTCAGAACTCCACCGTATCCTACTATATGCTGGAAGGCCTGAACTTAGGGCAGAACCTGCTTTGGACACTGTCCGGACAGATTTCCATCACCCAGTTCCTGCAGGTTGCCGTACAGTACCACGGTCGCGCAATGCAAGGCCACGCCGTCATCCACACCGGTACCGTCACCCTCAACGCCGTATTCTGACATAGGGTGCCAACACGGCCTATTGTTCCAAACAAAACACATAAACAACTACCATTCAACACATTACACAATATTTACATTGTAATCATTTGATTTACTGTCATTTGTTCGTATGTTTGTAACATTTTTTTCAAAAAGACCCTATCAGATGGAAAAGATTTCAAAAAATATGCTATTTTTGGCACTTCAAAAAATTAGGCTAAAAGTGTAAGGTGTAACTTTTTGGTTCGAAGGGACGTATATGTAGGGAAATGTATGATATGGAAGAAGTCAAGGGTTGTACAATGCACTAATAGCCAATATGTTAGTGTATAAACAATTCGTAAAAGAATATGAGGAAAGTGATACAAAAAGTTGGTCTGTTGTTGCTGCTGGCAATGTCCGTGACGTTATCGGTTTTTGCACAAGATGACGCACAATTCACCTTTTTCCCGTGGGTGACGTCCTATTACAACGCCGGCGGAATAGGTGAGCAGCATAATACATTGTGCTTCACCGCCGATTACAACAACAAATACCTCGGATGGGGTGATCTTCCCTCGACCGCCATCAACAACGACAGTGTAGACAGGACCGGTCCTCAAGACTTTCTTTTCAGTATCGAATCGTACCTCAAAAAGTTACACGGATCAATTGGTGTGACGTTGGTACATGACCGTCTTGGTTACTACAGCAATACCGGCGTAAAGCTCGGTTACGCATACAAGCTCCGCGTTGGGGGCGGCCACCTCGGCATCGGTGCTCAAGTTTCCCTCTACAACCAGTCTATTGACGGCAAGTGGCGTACCACACAGGAAGGAGATCCCACCCTGCAGAACCTCTCGGAGTCCACATTGGATTTGGACTTCAGCTTCGGTGTCATGTATAAGGCCGACCAATGGTATTTGGGCTTGGGTTGGACGCAGATTGCTGCAATGTTCGACAAGCAACAGGCTCTGCGCGTTTCCGGCGAATACGGGTCGCGTCGATCCTCCCAACTCTACTTGCACGGTGGCTATACGTGGGTGATGCCCTTCAACCCGAATTGGGAGTTGATTCCGCAGGCTCTCGTGAAGACCGATTTCAAGACCTTCCAGTGGGAGGTTCTCGCCCTGGCGCGCTACAACGGTGTCTATTGGGGCGGTATTGGCTACCGGTTCCAAGATGCCGTGTCGTTGGCCTTCGGTGCACGCCCGTTCTACAACTCCTCCAACATGTACCTGAAGGGGTTGGATTTGGGCATTTCCTATGGCATCACGGCCAATTCATTGGGATACAGAAAGAACCGCAGCTTCGGCGATGTCGAGGTCGTAGTGCGCTACTGCTTTGACATTTACAAACCTGAGGTATTCTCCGGCTACGGCAATTCAAGATATATTTATAAGAACAGATACTAAAATTAACAATCCTGCGTTAATAAACCAGTTATTGAAATTAAAAATCGAAAAATATGAAACGGGTAATCATTTTTCTGTCAGCGGCATTCTTGTTGATGGTGTCGTGTAAAAACGGTGGTGACGGCCAGCTCGTCGGCGTTCAGGATCGTCCGGAATTCGCCGATCTTGAGCCTTATGGTATGGTCTATGTTCCCACTGGCCACTATGTCATGGGAGGTGGCGACCAGGATGTCCCCTTTGCGCTGACCCAGCAGTCACGCAACGTGACCGTCGCGGCCATTTGGATGGACGAGACCGAAATCACCAACAACGAGTATCGCCAGTTCGTCTATTGGGTGCGAGACTCCATCGCCCACACCTTGCTTGGTGACGCCGAAATCACGGAGGAGGAGAAGTACGGTCATTACAAGAAGTACGAGAAAGGCGAGAACGAGGGCGAAATCATTGAGCCCAAATTGATCAACTGGAAGGAGAAGATTCCGTGGGACTCCGACAACGAGGAGGTCCAATCCGCCCTTTCCCCGCTGTTCAGCAAGCTTAACACCCGCTTCTACCACTACAGCCAGAAGAGATTGAACGTCTCCATGCTCAACTACGAGTATTGGTGGATCGATTACCGCAACTATCAGGATCCTAAGAATCCTGATGAGTTCGGTGCCTCACACAAGGAGTTTGACAAGGAGGGCAACGACCTGGGCGGCATCTACGCCAACCGTCCCAGCAGTATGGGCAACGGCTGGCAGCGTTTCATCAAGCACGAGGTGGTCAACATCTACCCCGACACATTGTGCTGGGCCCACGACTTCGTCTATTCCTATAACGAGCCGATGATCATGAACTACTTCAACAACCCGCAGTTCGACAATTACCCGGTTGTCGGTGTGAGTTGGCGTCAGGCCAAGGCATTCTCCAGCTGGAGAACCGCTCTCCGCGAGTCTTGGTTATCCGGCAAGGAATACGCTTTTGAGCAGGAATTCCGTCTGCCCACCGAAGCCGAGTGGGAATGGGCGGCACGCGGTGGCAACTCACTCACCTCCTACCCGTGGGGCGGGCCCTACACCACCAACCGCAATGGTTGCTTCCTGAGCAACTTCAAACCGCAACGCGGCAACTATATCGCCGACGACAACTTCTATCCCGGCATTGTGGCCCACTACCATCCCAACGACTGGGGTCTGTTCGACATGAGCGGCAACGTGGCCGAATGGTGCGAGGACGCCTACGACGAATCCGCCACCAACTTCACCCACGACATGAACCCGGTGTATGTTTACTACGCTACCAAGGACGATTCCCCCGTCAAAAAGCGCAAAGTCATCCGCGGCGGTTCCTGGAAGGACGTCAGCTACTACACCACAGTCTACGCCAGAACGTTCGAGTACCAAGACACCTGCAAGTCCTATGTGGGCTTCCGCAACGTGCAATCGTTCATGGGCCGTCAGCGCGGTGACAACAACAGCAAGAGTGCTTCGCACGTCTACTAAAATCGATAATTAAATTCAATATTCATAAAATCATTAACTTTAAAAAATCAAACAAATGGGTAAAATTGATCAAATTGTCAGATCGAAAGGTTACAAGAACTTTATGGCAAAGCTGTATGGTTGGGGCGCATCCGTCGTCATCATCGGTGCCTTGTTCAAAATTTTGCACTTGCCCGGTGCTAACATCATGCTTATCTTAGGTATGGGTATCGAGGCCATCATCTTCTTCTTCTCCGCCTTCGAGCCTCTGCATGTGGAGTACAACTGGGCTCTGGTTTATCCCGAGTTGGCTACCGGTACTGACATCGAGCTGGAAGAGAGCGACAAGAAGTCCCGCCGCGAGAAAAAACAGCAAGTCAAGAGTGATTCACTGACCCCGACACAGGCTCTCGACAAAATGCTCGAGGAAGCCAAAATCGGACCCGAGCTGATGGAAAGCCTTGCATCCGGTATGCGCAACCTGAGCGACAACGCCCACAAACTGGCCGGCGTTTCCGACGCTGTGGTCTCCACCGACAACTATACTGCCAGCCTCCAGAAAGCTTCCGAGTCTGTGCGTAACCTGACCCTGAAATATGACAAGGTCGCGGCCAACCTCGAAACCGACGGTGGCGCCACCGCCGCTTATATCGAGAGCGTGAAGAGAGCCACCACGGCCGTCAGCCAACTGGCCACCGCTTACGATCAAACCGCCAAGTCCATGGCTCAGACCAGTAACTTCAAGGCTGAGATGGACAAACTCACCGCCAATATCTCCAAGCTGAGCAACGTGTATGGCAACATGCTTGCCGCTATGAAGTAATTTTTCTAGTTCCATTAACCAAAATCACTAACTAAATTTCATTGAGATATGGGTGCAACAAATTGTCCGGAAACCCCGAGACAAAAAATGATTCAGATGATGTACCTGGTGTACACCGCCATGCTGGCGTTGAATGTTTCCGCAAACATTCTGGACGCCTTCGTGGTCGTCGATGACACCTTGGTAACCTCCACCAACATCTCCGCCAGCCAGAACAATAAGGATTATGCTTGGTTCACCCAGCAGAAGACGCTTCTGGGTGCGAAGGTTGAAGAAGCTGACAAAAAGGCTCAACAACTCCGCAAAGAGACTGATGCAATGGTGAAATACATTGAGAAAATGCGTAATGACCTCATCTTTGCCGTTGACGGCGACTCCCTGGTCGAGAAAACTGTGGATGGCAAAAAGGTTAAGGTTTCTAAAGCCGTTGCGGACATCAAGAAGAAGGACAACTTCGACATCCCCACGGATTACATGATCAACAAAGGCAACGCCAAGAAGTTGAAAGCGGAAATCAAGAAGTACAAAGCCAACATCTTGAAACTCGCCAAAAAAGAGGATCAGAAACACCTTGAAGAGGCTATGGGTCTGAATGTCGATGCAAAATACCTGAGCAACGACAAGAAGGAGCAGGATTGGGAAACTCACAACTTCGACCACATCATCGCCGCCGCAAGTGTCACCTTGCTCAACAAGATGATCGGCGAGGTCAAGAATGCCGAGTCCAACATGCTCACCTACCTGAAGGCCTCCATCAGCGCCGACGACTTCAAGTTCGACAATGTGACGGGTCGTTCCATCCCGAAATCCCAGATGGTGTTCTCGGGTGACTCCTACGAAGCCGACATCATCGTGGCTGCTTACGACAGCAAATCCACGCCCGAGGTATGGTACAAAATGGGAGCTGACACCCTCACCGAAGAGGGCCTCGGCGGTGCCACGAAACTGGAAGGCGAAAACGGTCTTGTGAAGTTGAAAATCGGTACCAGCGGCACGGGCGAGCAGAAATTTGCCGGTGTGATCAAAATTCTGGATCCGAGCGGTCAACCGAAATACTACGGCTTCAAGGATAAATACACGGTGCTGACGCCGTCCGCCACCATCGCGGCCGACAAGATGAACGTGCTCTACGCCGGCATCGCCAACCCCGTGTCCGTGTCCGGTCCTGTAGCCCCCGACAAGTTGAGCGTCTCCTTCCCCGGCTGTAACGCTTCCTCCACTGGCGGCGGTAAATTCAACGTCACCGTTCCGGCTTCCATGATCGGCAAGACCGTGACCGCCACCGTGGCCGCGAAAGTCGGTGAATCAACCAAGACGATGGGCAGCACCACCTTCCGTGTGAAGAAAGTTCCGGATCCGCGCGGCGTACTCGGCGCTGGTATCCGCGGTGGTAAGCGTTCCAAAGCGGAACTGCTCGCCAACCCGATGCTCCGTGCCACTATGGGCGACGACTTCGTCTATGACCTCAAATGGTCTGTCAACTCTTACCGTGTGATTATTATCAATAAGGGTATTGAGGAACCGGCTATCGTTTGTCAGGGTGCCGCGTTAAGTGAAAAAGCAAAGTCCGCCATCCAGAAGGCTTCATCCAATGCCTCCATCTATTTCAGCGACATCAAGGTCTCTTCCGAGGCTGGCTCGCGTACACTGGATGAGTTCTCTGTCCGTATCAGATAATCACTGCAAAAAAAAATAGAATTATGAAAAAGTTCACATTATTCGCCATGATGCTGTTAGCCGCCTGCTTCGCATTCGCACAGGATGACGAACTTGACGGCAGCACGCTGGAGCAACCTGTCCGCAAACCGGTGGAAACACCGTGGGAACAGGTCAACACCGGTGATTTCACCGAACCCATCGCCTACACGCCTGTCCGCCAGGCTGACGTGATGTACTATTGGACCATCTGGCGCATCGTCGACCTGCGCGAGAAAGTCAACCACCCGCTCTACTTCCCCGCTGACCAAAAAGGCACGTGGAGAAGCCTCGGGCAGACGATTTTCGACGCCATCGACATGTTCAACCCCGAGAAAACCGAGGATGTCCTGCCGGTCTATCAAGATGAGATGTGCACGATGCCGTATTCCCGTGACGAGCTTCAAGGCTTGATCTCCCAAACCCAAACCATATCGGACTACGATATCGAAACGGGCGAGGAAATCGGTACGAAAGAGCTCATCATCCAATTCGAACCCAAACAAATCACGCAATACCGTTTGAAAGAAGTCTGGTATTTCGACAAACAGTATTCCACATTCCGCGTTCAGATTCTCCAAATTGAGCCGATGATCCAATACGACCGTTCGGAAGGAAAGTCGTCCAACTATGATGATGAACAAGAGGAAGACAACGAGAATGTGAAGGGCGAGTTGGTGTTGAAGAGTCTGGGACACATCTATTACAACGAACTTCGTCCCTATCTGGCCCGCCAAGAGGTGTTCAATTTGAAGAACCAGGCCGCACGCCTCTCCTTCGACGACCTTATCACCTGGAAACGCGACTTCTCCAGTCTGATTTACAAGGAGTCGAATGTTTACGACCGCGACATTGAGGACTATATCGCCAATTCGCGTGACCAGCGTATCGAATCGGAGCGCATTACTGACAAGATGCGTACTTTCGAACACGACCTCTGGGAATTCTAATTCAAAAAAGACTTTTTCATAATTTCGCAAAAACGGACGTCGAGAGATGTCCGTTTTTTTTATCTTTGCAAAAAAAAGCGGATGATACTCATCACCGGGAAATACGAGCCATTGGCCGACTGCATCGCCGAGAAATTCCGTACGATGCAGAACGGCGTTGAAGTGCAGGTGCGAAACAGCATCCGCCTGATCGAGTACCTGTACGCGCACGACAAAGAGATTGAAATGCTCCTATATGTGGATAAACGGCAAAGCGAGACCGCTGCTGCCCCTTCCAGAATGGAGCACCTACAGTCGTTATGGACCGCTGCCGCGAAACACGGTATCCCGCTCATGCTGCTCTTCTTCAAATACAACATCGACCAAAACATAGACTCTCAGTTGGAAAAATATTCCACTTGGATTGGGAAACAGTTTCAGAAGCCACCCTACCACTATCTCTTCAAGATGAGCGAACTGTATGGCCTCGGGGACAGGATGTCCGTCGTGGATGAATTTTACAGAGAGATAACCACGAGAGGGAGTCTGTGCATCTCGCGATGGGAAGACGATAATGGCGAGTTCTCGGAACGGCAACTCGACTACCTCCACGTCTTGGATGTGACACGTGTGATTTACTGGTTCGCGGTACACCGTCCCGCAAGCGGAGTGTATGAAATCGGCACTGGCTTTCCTCGCACAGATACGGCGTTGGCAGAGGCCATTTTCCGAACAATAAAGCGCCCTTCGCGGATTTCATACCACCTTTTCCCTTCTGAAAAGGCTTCCAGCGCTCCACCGGCACAGGTGACAAAACTGCATAATTTGAGGCATATCGGATACAAAAAGCCCTTCCAAACCATCGAAACAGGGGTAAAATCCTACATTCACCGTGTTATTTTGAAGGAATAGACGTTTACTAACCGATTGTTGATAAAAATAATTAGAGAATTATTTTTTGAGCCGTACCATATCAAATATTTTATATCTTTGTACTTAAATTTAGAGTTGATTAAAACCACTGATATTTTGTCGAATTTTAGATTGTTCCTGCATGAAGAGAATTACGGATAAAGCTATTTATCAGACGTTGAAATCGGTCTTCGGCTTTGAAACGTTCAAGGGCGACCAGCTGAAAATCATCAAGACGCTGTTGAAGGGAAAGGATTGTTTCGTGATTATGCCCACCGGCGGCGGCAAGTCCATGTGCTATCAGCTTCCGGCATTGATGAGCGAGGGCACAGCCATCGTCATCTCCCCGCTGATTGCACTGATGAAGAACCAAGTTGACGCCATCCGCACGTTCGGCACCGACCGAGGCATTGCGCACTTCCTGAACTCCTCGCTCAACAAGGCCGAGATCACCGAAGTCCGCAATGACATCGTCTCCGGCAAGACCAAACTGCTGTATGTCGCACCGGAATCCCTGACCAAAGAGGAGAATGTGAACTTTTTCCAAGATATCAACATTTCGTTCTACGCCATCGACGAGGCGCACTGCATCTCCGAATGGGGCCACGACTTCCGTCCCGAATACCGCAACATCCGAAAAATCATCCAACAAATCGGCAAGGATGTGCCCGTGATTGCGTTGACGGCCACCGCCACGCCCAAGGTGCAGAGCGACATCCAGAAAAACCTCGGCATGGACAAGGCCGAAGTGTTCATCTCCTCGTTCAACCGTCCGAACCTCTACTACGAAATCCGCGAGAAGAACAAAGACGTTGACAAAGAGGTTGTTAAGTTCATCAAGAACCACCCCGGCAAGTCTGGCATCATCTACTGCCTGAGCCGTAAGAAAGTGGAAGAGCTCGCCATCCTCCTGCAGGAGAATGGCATCCGCGCCCTACCCTACCACGCCGGCCTCGACTCCAAAACACGCGTCCAAAACCAGGATGACTTCCTGATGGAGAAAGCCGAGATCATCGTGGCCACCATTGCCTTCGGCATGGGCATCGACAAACCGGACGTGCGCTTCGTGATCCACTACGACATGCCCAAGAGTCTCGAAGGCTACTACCAAGAGACCGGACGCGCTGGCCGTGACGATGGCGAAGGACTTTGCATCGCCTTCTACGACCCCAAGGATCTGAACAAACTCGAAAAGTTCTCCGCCAAGAAGTCTGTCTCCGAACAGGAGATCGTCAAACAACTGCTCGCGGAAACCGCGGCATACGCCGAATCCACCAACTGCCGCCGCAAACACCTGCTCCATTACTTCGGTGAGAACTACGAGGAGGAGAATTGCCACAACTGCGACAATTGCAACCATCCGAAACCCAAAATGGATGCGTCCGAGCAAATCCAACTTATGCTGGAAGTCGTGCAGGCTGTGAAACAGCAGTTCAAGGAAGACCAGATCGTCGATATCATCCACGGCAACAAGACGACCTCTATCCTCAAATTCCACCACGAGAAGCTCAAACAGTTCGGCGAAGGCATGGACTACGACGAGAAGTTCTGGTCGAACATCATCCGCGTTGCCATCTTCGACAACCTAATCACCAAAGACATAGAGAATTACGGTCTTCTGAAGATAACCGACAAGGGCAAGAAATACATGACGAACTCGTACCCCATCATGGCCATCAAACCCATCACGGAGGAGGACGAGGATGACGACGATGCAGTGGATGCTGTCGCCGGAAATGTGGAGGACGCCTTTGACACAGTACTTTTCAGCCTGCTCAAGGACCTGCGCAAGACCATCTCCAAGGAGGAGAACCTCCCGCCGTTCATCATCTTCCAAGACCCCTCTCTGGAAGACATGTGCATCCAATACCCGATCACCATGGAGGAGATGACCCGCGTCGTGGGCGTCGGGCCCGGCAAAGCACAGAAGTACGGGCGCCGTTTCATCGAGCTCATCAAACAATACGTTGAAGAGAATGAAATCGACCGTCCTCAGGATTTCGTACTGAAGACTGTCGCCAAGAAATCGGCCAACAAACTCTTTATCATCCAAGGTATTGACCACAAAATCAGCTTCGAGGACATCGCCATCGCCAAGGGGCTTGACATGGACGAACTGCTGACCGAAATCGAACACATCGTGGCCTCCGGAGCCAAAATCGACATTTCCTACTACATCGATGAGGAAATCGAGCCCTACCATCAGGAAGAAATCATCGACTATTTCGCCAATGCCGACACTGATTCCGCTGAAGACGCGCTGCGCGAGCTCGGCGAAGACGAGTACACCATGGAGGAGATCCGCATTATGCGCATCAAGTACCTTTCCGACGTGGGAAATTAAGAATTACGAATGCATTATTAAGAATTATGAATAATATCGAAGACATTTTAAAGAACGCATCAGAAAAATTGGAAAACGAAACTGAAAACGTGTACAATTCAGAGGAACAAGCCGAAACGGTTGCTGAACAAGCGATAAATACGGAACCGAATACCGATTTCGCTCAAGAAGATACACCGAACTCTTGCGAAGAGAAGCGTAAGTGCCATTGGCCGCATCTGATTTTTGACCTGCTGTTGCTTGCAGCGGTCGT
>ONQE01000152.1 GCA_900319925.1 uncultured Bacteroidales bacterium
TCTCAGCGAACCCCGTATGCTAATTCATTACAAACAAAACCAAATAACCAATAACTAAAACAAATATGCAATATAGAACACTGCTAAGCATTGCGACACCTGTTCGCGAGGGTGACTCCGTGGGGGCACTCGTGGAAGGACGAATCAACGGACTGCCGGCGGGATTAGGCGAGCCGGTCTATGACAAGTTCTCGGCGCGGTTAGCCTACGCGATGCTCAGTATCAACGCAGCGAAAGGGTTTGATTACGGCTTGGGATTCAAAGCCGCGGCGATGTCCGGCAGTGAGTACCATGATTTGCAGAATCCAGATTTCACGTTCCGCACAAACCATGATGGCGGCATCCAGGGTGGAATCACCAACGGAGAGGAAATCTATTTCCGTGTGGCGTTCAAACCGATACCGTCGGTGCGATACGACCGCGAAACGATTGATTTTGAGGGAAACCCGGTGGTGATGAAAGGCTCCGACCGTAACGACCTCTGTGTGGCCCCGCGGGTGTTGCCCGTGGTGGAAGCCATGGCCGCGATGGTGGCGATGGACTTTTGGCTGATGGTTTAAGGTTTATGGTTTATGGTTTATGGTTTAAGGTTTAAGGGTTATGGGTTAAGGGTTAGAGGTAGGGGGCGGTTTGGTGGAGTAGCTGTTCCAAGTATTCTTTATCTGTTTCGTTGAAGGTGTTCAGTTCGGCGCTGTCGATGTCGAGGACGGCGGTGATTTCCCCGTCTTTGAAAACGGGCACCACGATTTCGCTGCGAGAGGCTGAGGAGCAGGCGATGTGGCCTGGGAACAACTCCACGTCGGGTACGACCATAGTTTTCTGTTCTTTCCATGCGGTGCCGCACACGCCGCGTCCGAAGGCTATGCGGGTACAGGCGAGCGGCCCTTGGAACGGTCCGAGTACCAGTTCGCCGTTGATGACGCGGTAGAAGCCCGTCCACCAGAACCCGAAGGTTTCATGCAGCATAGCCGCCATGTTGGCCATGTTCGCGATGCCGTCCACGTTGTGGTCCATCACCGCTTGCACTTGCGGGAGAAGGGTTTCGTATTTCTCTTGTTTGCTGTTTCCGGAGATCGATAACTGTTCCATAATCGTTTCTATTTGCTCCACACGGCTCTGTCGCCTTGTGCGGGGGTAAATCCAAGGGGAAATATGGTGTGTGAACTTGTAAAACTATTTGTACAAGAAACGTTTGATGGAGCGTTTCGGGGTCTTCTCGAATTCGTCGTCCTTGAGTTCGACCTTGGAGATTTGGGCGTATTTGGGTAGTTTCTCGTTGAGCTTGCGGAGATTCTCTTTCATCAGTTCGGGGATGGTCTGCCGGAAACGGAGCTCGCCTTCGTAATCGGGGAAGACGAGGGCGATGAGCTTGCCTTCGCGCTCCACCACGACGGACTCGACCACACCTTCCATATCGTTGAGCTTGCCTTCGATTTCCTCGGGGTAGATGTTCTGTCCGGAGGCGCCGAGGATCATGGTCTTGTTCCGTCCCTTGATGAAGATGTTTTGCTTGCTGTCGATGAGGCCGAGGTCGCCGGTGCGCATCCAACCGTCGTCGGTGAAGGTCGCACGGGTGGCCTCTTCGTTCTTGTAGTAGCCGCGCATGACGTGTTCGCCGCGCACGAGGATTTCGCCGACCTCGTTGTAAGGGTCTTTCGAGTCGATGCGGATCTCGTTGCCGGGCAGGATGTGGCCGCCGCTGCGGGGCACAAACTCATGGACGTAACAGCCGCCGATGAGCGGACCGCACTCGGTCATGCCGTAACCCACCACGAGCGGGAACTTGACCTTCAGCAGCAAATCCTCGACTTCTGGGTTGATGGCCGCACCTCCGACGATGAAGTACTTGAGCTGTCCGCCAAACGCATTCATCAGTTTTTTCCGGATGGTATTGACCGCCATGTCCCGGATGACGGGGATTTTGAGCACCTTTTTCACCGAGGGCTTCTCCAGAACGGGCATCACGGCGCGCTTGCAGATCTTCTCGATGACCAAGGGGACGGTGACGATGATGTAGGGCTTCACGTCAGCGAAGGCCTTCATGAGCAGGGTGGGGGTCGGCGACTTGGTGAGGAAGTGGATGTGGCAGCCGGAAGCCAGCGGATAGAGAAACTCGGCGAGCTGGCCGTACATGTGCGCCAGCGGCAGCATGGAGACCACGTTCTGGCGGCCGCCGGGGGGCAGGAACTCCAATCCTGTATCGACATTCGCTGAGACGTTGCGGTAGGTCAGCATCACACCTTTCGGAGAACCTGTGGAACCCGAGGTGTAGTTGATGAGCAGCAGGTCGTCGAGATCGCGGACGGTGAAGATGTGGTTGTTCTGCGGGACGGTAACGGGCGCCTCGGAGACGACAACTTCCGCACGCTTGGTGGCGATGATGGAGAAGTCGGTGAGCGAGACAATGGCATCGAGGCCGGGCATGTGATCAGCCTGCATGTTCTTCCAAAGGTAGGGTCCCACGAAAAGCATCCGCGCCTCGGAGTGGTTGATGAGGGTCTCGATGTCTTCGCCGGAGAACTCGTGCAGCACCGACACGATGACGGCGCCGTAGGAGGCGATGGCAAGATAGGAGACGGCCCAGTTGGCGCAGTTGCGGCCGCAGAGCGCGATTTTGTCGCCCTGCCGGATGCCCATGGCTTGGAAATACTCCCGAAGACGAGCAACCTGTTCGGCAACCTGTGCAAACGTGTAATCCACGTCGCCGTTGTAGTCCGTCAGCGCGGGCTCGTTCCAGTATTTTGGGAAAATCTCGTTATAGTGCGCGAAAAGATGTTTGGTCATTTCGTAGATTGTCAGGTGGAAATGCTATCCGGCGATGATTCTGGTGCCGCAGTTCGGATCCTGCAGCCTGCCTGCCTCGGTAATGATGCAGGTCTTGCCGCTCTTCTCCACATATTGGATGGCGGCGCGTACCTTCGGAGCCATGGAACCTTCGGTGAAGTGCTTCTCTTCCAGATACTTCTTGGCTTCGCTCACCGTGATGGTGTCCAATGCTTTTTCATCGGGCTTGCGGAAGTTGATATAGACTTTCGGCACATCGGTAAGGATATAGAACTCGTCGGCGCCGATTTCGATAGCGGTGATGGCGGAGGCCAGATCCTTGTCGATGACAGCCTGCACGCCCTTGAGGTAGCCGTCCTGCATGGCCACGGGGATGCCGCCGCCTCCGACGGTCACCACAATGATGCCTTGCTCGGCCAGCTGTTTCACCAACTTGACATTCTGGATACGCAGCGGTTTCGGGGAGGCCACCACCTTGCGCCAGCCGTTGCCCTTGGGATCCTCGCGGTAGATGTCGCCGGTCTCCTCATGGTACTGCTCGGCTTCCTCGCGGGAGACATACGGTCCTACAGGTTTGGTGGGGTTCTGGAAAAGCGGGTCGTTGGCGTCAACCTCCACATGCGTGAGCAGCGTGACGGTGTCCTTCTCCCAGCCCTTCTCGGCGAAGATGCGGCGCAAACCCTCCTCAATGAGGGCTCCGATGGACCCTTGGGTCTCGGCAACGCAGAAGTTCAGCGGCATGTCCTCCACCTGGAAGGTTTCCTTGCCGGCTTTGTGCTGCAGCATGACGTTGCCCACTTGCGGGCCGTTGCCATGGCCGATGACGATGTTGTAGCCGTTCTCGATCAGCGGAATCAGGTTACGGCAGGTCTCTGTCACGTTTTCGATCTGCTCCTGATAGGTGCCTCTCTGTTTGCTTTTCAGTAATGCGTTGCCGCCGAATGCGATGACGGCGAGTTTTTTCTTTTCTGACATATTTCTTTCTTTTTGTGATCCCAGGGCTCACTTCGTTCAACCTGGGTTGACATAGGTCGGGCTTACAGCCCTTATGGAATGCTAACTACTAACTACTAACTAATACTACCAGATGTGGGAACGTTTTTCCGGAGCCATATACATGGGGTCGGAGGGTTGGATGTTGAAAGCTTCATAGAAGGGGTCGATGTGACGCAGGGTGGCATTGACGCGCCAACGGCCGAGGGCGTGCGGGCCGCTCTTGGTGCGGCGCAGAATCTCAGCCTCGCGGATGTTGGCGGCCCAGACGGCGGCATACGCTAAGAAGAAACGCTGCTCGGGGGTGAAACCGTCCATGTCGCCCTTGATCTGACCCTCTTTCTTGGCCTTCTGGAAGGCGGTGTAGGAGACGTTCAGACCACCGTTGTCGGCAATGTTCTCGCCGAGGGTGAATTCACCGTTGGCGTAAACGCCGGGAGCCACCTCAATGCTGTTGAAATGATCGACGATGAGTTGCGCTTTTTCTTTGAAAGTCTCGGCGTCCTTTTCGGTCCACCAGTCGGCGAGGTTGCCGTCTTTGTCGTAGTTGCGGCCCTGGTCGTCGAAGCCGTGGGTCATCTCGTGGCCGATCACCACGCCGATGGCACCGTAGTTGGCGGCATCATCCGCGTTCATGTCGAAGAACGGGGGTTGCAGGATGCCGGCGGGGAAGCAGATCTCGTTGGTGGTGGGATCATAGTAGGCGTTCACCGTCTGCGGGGTCATCTGCCACTCGGTCGGATCGACGGGTTTGCCAATTTTGGAGAGGTTGTAGGCCATGTCGAAACGGCGGGAGTTCATCACGTTGGCGTAGTAGCTTTCGGTGCCGATGGTCAGGCCGCTGTAGTCGCGCCATTTGTCGGGGTAGCCGATTTTCACCGTGAAGGCCGCCAGCTTCTCGAGGGCGTTCTTCTTGGTCTGGTCGGTCATCCAGGTGGAGTTCTTAATTCGCTCGCCCAAAGCCCACTGTAGATTGCGGACCAACTGGGTCATACGCTCCTTCGCTTCGGCGGGGAAGTAGTTCTTGACGTACATCTGGCCGACAGCCTCGCCGAGACAATCGTCGATGTTGTCGATGACGCGTTTCCAGCGCGGGCGGTTCTCTTT
>ONQE01000045.1 GCA_900319925.1 uncultured Bacteroidales bacterium
AGCCCGTTTTTTTTTTTTTTTTTCATCTTAGGATACATTTTCGGAATTGTCCACAAACTGCTGTATAGCAGGGATATAGTGGTTTTTCTCTATGTGTTCAACGCCTTGTTGGTGGCTACCGATCTGACCCTTTATTGCCTCTATATTGGGAAAAACAAGCGGGATTTGCAGGACCGTTTGAACCCCAAAGCATAAGCGTGGCAACAGACGCAAAGTACAGACAAATTAAAACGAACATACAATGAACAAAATCGTAATGATTACAGGCGCGACGAGCGGTATCGGGCTCGGATGCGCAAGGAAGTTCGCCGCGAACGGCGACAGACTGATATTGACGGGGCGCAACGAGCAGCGTCTCGAGGAAATCCGTAACGAACTGGTTGGCAAGGGAACGCAGGTGCTGACCCTCGCTTTCGACGTGCGCGACCGCGAAGCCGCCGCCCGCAGCGTCAACAGCCTGCCTGAGGAGTGGCGCGACATCGACGTGCTGGTCAACAACGCGGGACTGGCGCTCGGTCTGGAGCCCGAATACGAGGGCAGCTGGGAAGACTGGGAAACGATGATCGACACCAACATCAAGGGGTTGCTCACTATGACGCGGCTCATCGTGCCCGGCATGGTGCAGCGCGACCGCGGCCATGTCATCAACATCGGGTCGGTGGCCGGCGATGCCGCTTACCCCAACGGGAACGTCTATTGCGCCACCAAGTCGGCGGTGAAGGCTCTCTCCGACGGCCTGCGCCTCGATGTGGCCAACACGGCCGTCCGCGTCACCAATCTCAAACCCGGCCTTGTGGAGACCAACTTCAGCAACGTGCGTTTCCACGGCGATACCGAGCGGGCCGCCAACGTCTATAAGGGCATCACCCCGCTGACCGGCGACGACATTGCCGAGGTGGCCGTCTATGCCGCCAACGCCCCCGCCCACGTGCAGATTGCCGAGGTGCTTATCCTCGCAACGCATCAAGGTAGCGGCAGCGTCATCTACCGAAAATAACAAAAACGGCTGGATTTTCCAGCCGTTTTTCGTTAAAAGTTCACTTTCTCGCTGATAATGTACTCGGGCCTGTCCTTCGCCTCGTCGAACAGGTTGCCGATGTATTCGCCCAAGACCCCGATGGTGAGCAGTTGGATGCCGCCGAAGAAGATAATCATGAATATCGTCGAAGTCCAACCCAACACAAACGATTCGGGATGTATGATTTTGAGTATCAGGATGACAAGCGCATAGATTAGTCCTACCAAAACGGAGAGCACGCCTAACCAAATCGCTAACTTCAGCGGCTTTTTGGAGAAGGAGAGTAACCCCGTGGAGGCGAATTTGAGCATTTTCCGGAGCGGGTATTTGGTCTCGCCTGCGAACCGTTCCTTGCGCTCGTAATAACATGGTACCTGCTTGTAGCCCATCCAGCTGATGAGGCCGCGGATGTACTTGTTCTTCTCGTGCAGACGGTTGAACTCATCGATGATTTTACGGTCAATGAGGCGGAAGTCGCCGGTGTCTACGGGGAACTGCACGTCGGAAAGCTTGTTCAGGATGCGGTAGAACCATTTGGCTGTCGTCAACTTGAACCAGCTCTCCCCCTCGCGCGATTTCCGGACTCCGTACACGACGTTGGCCTGCTCCCGCCGGTAGATTTCCAGCATGTCGAGAATCACCTCAGGGGGATCCTGCAGGTCTGCGTCGATGATGACCGCCAAGTCGCCGGTGCAGTGGTTGATGCCGGCCGTCACCGCACACTGGTGACCGAAATTACGGGAGAAGTTGAGGATTTTGACCGTCTTGTCCGACTCCGAAAGCTGTAACAGCAGCGGATAGGTGTTGTCGCGGCTTCCGTCGTTGATAAACACCAACTCATAGTTCATCCCGGTTTTGGCCATCACTTCCTTGAGCCGCCGGTAGGTCTCTTCCACCACCAACTCTTCATTGTAGCAGGGAGTTATTACGCTAAGTACCATATTGTTGTGATTTTTGTTTGCCGATTAGAATGCATAGCCGATGGCGATTTTCAGTCCTTGTAGGACATGGAACGGGTGTTCGGAAATCGATACCCAGTTCCAGTTGATAACCTTGCCCTCTTCGTCGCTGCGGGTCGGGTCATAGACGGGTACTGCGTAGTCCACCCGGATGACGAAGAAGTTGAAGTCGAGCCGCAAGCCGGCGCCCACATCCACAGCCAACTCTTTGTAGAACCGGTTGAAGGCGAATTCCGCGCCGGGCATGTCTTTGTTTTTGCGTGCCAACCAGATGTTGCCCACATCCGTGAAAATGCCGTACTTGAGCGAGCGGTAAATCGTGCCGCGGTACTCGAAATTGAACTCTAATTTAATATCGCCAGTGTAGAGCGAGTCGGCGCCGCGCTGGTAGCTGCCGGGACCGAGTCCGCGATAACTCCAGCCGCGCATGCTGTTGCTCGTACCCATATAGAACCCCTTTTCGTATGGAATATACGACTCTTTGTCCAGCGGGATGATGAAGCCGATATCCGACCGCATCGCGATGGAATTCTCCTTGTTGATGGTGAACGTGTAGTTCCAAAGCAAATCGATTTTCTCGAATGAGGAGTAGCTGTAGCCCACACTGTCCAAGCTGTTCTGGCCGAGTTCCCATCGATCGTTCGGGGAAAACAGTTTGTTCAATCCAAAGACCAGCGTGCCGCACGATTCAGCGCTTATACTTAAGTGCATATTGTGGCGTCTCGACTCCAAGAATTTCGGAATCAGATAGTTGAACGAATACTTGGCCGAGAATAGCATGAACTTGCCGAACCGCTTCTGGTAGGACTCTGGATAGGAATCATAGTTCATCAGGAAAGAGAGCCGCTTGTCGGTGTTGTTGATGGTGCTGATGTCTATCGGACTGACACTGTGCGACATATAAGCCGACGGACTCCAACGGTAGATGAGGGCTGCATTGTACATCAGCTTGTGGTATAGTCCCGAATAGTTGACACCCAGTTTCAGTGAGGTGCTGCGCGAAACGGTGTTCTCGCTGATGAGGTTGTTGAACAGGAACAAGCGGTTCGGGAAATCCAACGATGCCGACACCCCGAATTCCGGATACGAGTAGGTTGTGTTGTTCTTGAAAAGGTTACTCAACGAATAGTAGAAATAACCTCCTGACAAGTTGAGTGTCAAGTGTTCCGCTCCCCGGAAGATGTTGCGGTTGGTGTATTGCAAGGAGATGGCGGACTTGTCGTTGCGCAGCTCTACCTGCCCGCCGAAAGTGTGTCGCTTTTTGCGAATCATCCGATAATAGACATCCAACGCGCCGGTCTTGTTGACCGTGTCCAGCAGGGCTTCGTTCTCCTTGAACAGGATGTTGATGTAGTCGAAGTTATCCAAGCTGTTGAGGGCACGGCTGCTGAGGTCGCGGTACATCTGCGAGTAGTTCTGCCCCGTGCGCGTGAAAATGGCGTCCGACAGTTTCTTGTAGGAGAAATAGGGCTTTCGTACTTCTCCAATCAATCGTTCCTCGATGAAGTACAACCGAGAGCTGTCCCGTCGGGTATGATACGGGTAAAAGGTCGTGTCATACACCGCATCCGACGCGGAGAGGGAAGGCATGTCGGGGTTCACATAGATGTCGTTGATGTGATATTTGTAGAGATAGCGGGAGGCGTTGTCCCCTTGCGGGATGTTGAGCAGGATGGTGATGTTCACCGACCGCGGGTTCACGCCGCTGCTGTCCGGTGGGTCATATTCTACATTGCAGCGCATGATGGATTTCTCCACATAGTAGTATCCTTCGTTGCGGATGAGGTTGATGATGCGCGTCAACTCGTCGTTGATGCGGCTCTCGTTGTATTGCATCCCGTCGTATAGCACGCTCTTGCGCATGTTGAGCACCACGATGCGCTTGTATTCCGGTATGGAGATGTCGTAATTTATCTTGCTGATGGTGTATGGGTCGTGTGCGGTGATGAAATAATCCACCTTCGACTTTTTGTGGTCTTTGCGTCTGTAAGTTACCTTGTAATCGACATCAGCGTCGAAGTAGCCGATCTGCTTCATCACGATTTTGAGCTGATCGACGGAGTTCTTGATTTCCATGCTGTCGAGAAGTACGGGGGGCTCGCCGACCTTTTCGCGCAGGAATTTCTTGAACTTGCCGTCTTTGGTGTTCCCGTTTTTGTCGTAGGTCGGTTGTCCCCAATCGTAGAACACCGTCTTGATGCGGAACAGGTCCATGAATTTCTTGTTCGTGACGGGGCGCACGTAGGTTCTCAGGTTGTCGAAGTCGGGGCTTTTGGCATCCACCACCTCAAATGACGCACGGAGCTGCAGGAATACAGGCATATACTGCCGAGTATCACAAAGAGGACAGTCCTGACGTTACGGTTCATTTTTCACGCGGGAATGGAAGATGTATTCGATGCAGAGAATGACGAACACGGAGAATAGGGTGTTGCCGACGATGACGAGCAGCGTGTGCCCGAAGTTTTTGAAGGTCATGGTTTCGAGAAGCACGGCGACGACCTCATAGATGGAGGTCAGGGTCAGCGTGTAGAGGAATACCCAGCGGAAGTCCTTGACGCCGGGCACGGGGCGGTCGATGTTTTCGAACTTGACGTTGTTGGCGCCGTTGAGCATCCGCACGATGTAGGGGCGGAGGAACATCAGGAGCGTGCAGGCGAAGGAGGAGACGCCAAGGGTGTGCGCGAAGGCGTCTGTCACGAAACCCGTGGCGAAGCCGATGACGTACTGCAGCGACAGCGGCATCTCCAAGGGCAGCAGATAGAGCGCGAGCAGGAACAACGCCGGTGTCATATAGCCGAACAAGCTGATATGCTGGCAGATGGCCACCTGGACGAGCAGGAGCACAAAAAAGCGCAATATGTTGGCTATGACGTTATTCATCTTTGAAGTTTGCTTTCAGGGTGTCTAATTCGGATTTGAAGAGGTTCTCGACGAGATAGACCGTGTAGATGTCGGTGTAGCGGGTGGCCAGCTTGATTTTGATGGTGAGGAAGCTGGCGTTGTTGCCGACCTGCACCTCCTTGACGGTGCCGATGAGGAGCCCCTTGGGGAAGATGTTGGAGTATCCGTTGGTGAACACGGAGTCTCCGATGTTGATTTCGGAGTGCTGTGGGATGGCTTCCAGATAGGCCACTCCCGGGTCGTTGCCTTCCCAGATGACGGTGCCGTTCTGGTTGGCTGGGGTCACCACGGCGCTGATGCGGCTCTCCGGGTGGAGGATGGGCCGCACGGTGGCGAAGTTCTGCGACACGTCGGTGACCACTCCGGCGACACCGCTCGGCGACAGTACCGCCATGTCGCGGCTGATGCCGTCACGCGCGCCCTTGTCCACGATCATGTAGTTGAAGGCGCGGTCCACGGTCCGGAAGATGACGTGCGCGTAGGTGTAATCGTAAAGGCGCACCTGGCTGCGGTTGGTAGAGTCGGGGGTGCTCATCGCCGTCATGACGGTGTCCTCCTTCTCGATGAACATGTTCTCGTGCTCGCGCATCAGCTCGATGTTCTGCTGCACGAGCGCCTCGTTCTCGGGGCCGAGACGCAGCTTGTGCACCATCCCCGCGGCGCCCTTCTGAATCGGCCCTACGACACCCTGCACCGCACGCGAGATGCGGTATTCGTTGAATGACAACGACTTGCCGAGCATCACAAGGCTCAGAATCAGAAGGACGGCGAGTACGATGATGTGAAACGCCCTCTTGAAAAATTCGATGAGATTGTTCATCGGGCGCGGAAGTGACTATTTCTTTTCGGCGAGTTCGCGGCCGGCCTTGAGGCAGGCGAGGTTCACGTTCACGACCTCCTCACCCTTGCGGGCGAAGTTCTCGCGCACGGCGTTCTCGATCTCCTCGAACGGCAGCTGCAGGTACGGGGAGGCGGCGCCGAGGATCACCATGTTGGAGGAGCGGGCGGAACCCAGGTCCTTGGCAATCTGGTCGGCGTTGATGGCCACGCAGTTCTGCACCTTCGCCAACTCGGCCTTCAAGGCGTCGAAGTCGGGATAGTTCGGGATGTTCACGAAAGGCTGGTCGTTGGTGATCAACCAACCGTCCTTCTTCAGCCACGGCAGATAACGCAGCGACTCCATCGGCTCCACGGAGATGATCATGTCGGCCTTGCCCAGCGGATCGCCGCCGCGCTGGCTCATGCCGTGCACTTCGGCCTGCTTCATGTACATTCCTCTTTTGATGGCGGCGGCACCCACAATCGTGGCGATGGAAAGGATACCCTGACCGCCGACTCCTGCTAATATAATGTCGATTTTCATTTTTTCTTTGTTTGATTTTGTTGTTAATATTTACGTGGCTTTGGGTTTTGGGCTTTACCGAGCTCTTGCCCCTGTCGGGGCTGCTCAAGAAAATATTTTCAATAACCCATAACCACTAACCAATAACCATTACTTCTTCGCGGCCTGTTGTTTCTTCATTCTGCGGCTCAGGGTCTGGATGCATTCGCGGGTCGGGATGATCACGGAAACGCCTTCGTATTCGATCTCCTTCTCAATGATGGCGACATTCTCTTCGAGATGGCCCTTGAGCGGGTTGATGCGGTGGATGTGCTCCTCTTTCACGCCGAGGCCCTTGCAGATCTCGCCGAGCACGCCGAGAGCGTGGGAGTCCTGACCGCCGGTCATGCCGGTGGTGCTGTTGTCGAGGATCAGCACCGTGACGGGCGTGTTCTCGTAGATGCAGTCGAGCAGGGAGGTCATGCCGCTGTGCGTGAAGGTGGAGTCACCGATGACGGCCACGCAGGGTCTCATGCCGGCGTCGGCAGCACCCTTGGCCATCGTGATGGAAGCACCCATATCGACGGTCGTGTAGATGGCGTTGTAGGGCGGAAGGGCACCGAGGGTGTAGCAGCCGATGTCGGAGAAGACTTTGCCCTTGCCGTATTTCTCCATCGCCTTGTTGAGGGCGGTGTAGGAGTCGATGTGCGGGCAACCCACGCACAATGCCGGCGGACGCGGGACGACCAGTTCCGGGACGGGTGCGCCGTAGGTGTCGGGCATGCCGAGGGCCTTGGCCACCAAGTTCGGGTTGAGCTCGCCGTCGCGGGGAAGCTCGCCGCTCAAACGGCCCATGATGTTGCCGGTGCGGTTCAGCACGCCGCGGACCTGCTCCTCGATGAAGGGATAACCCTCTTCGGCGATGAGCACCTTGCCGCATTCGTCAACCATCTTGGCGATGAGCTTCGTGGGCAGCGGGTATTGGGAGATCTTCAGCACGGGGTACGGGCATTTGCCACCCTCGAAGTTCTCCATCAGGTAGTTGAAGGCGATACCGGAAGCGATGATACCCATGCTCTTGTCGGCACCGTCAATGTACTGGTTGAACGGGGAGTTCAGCGAGTCGTTCTCGAAGTCAGCCTGCTTGTCCAACAGCTTGCGGTAATGCTTGCGGGCGTTGGCGGGCAGCAGGATGAACTGCTTGGGGTCGGTCTCGGGCTTGAGCGGGTTCTGCGGACGCTCGGCCTTGCGCTCCACACCGGAACGGGAGTGCGACAAGCGCGTGGTGAGACGGATGACCACCGGGGTGCGGAACTTCTCCGACATCTCGAAAGCGTAGTAGGTGATGTCGTAGGCTTCCTGCTGGTTGGAAGGCTCGAAACAGGGAATGAGCGCGAACTTGGCGTAGTAGCGGGAGTCCTGCTCGTCCTGGGAGGAGTGCATCGACGGGTCGTCGGCCACCACGACCACCAGGCCGCCGTTGGCGCCGGTGATGGAGGAGTTCATGAACGGGTCGGCAGCCACGTTCAGACCGACGTGCTTCATGCAGACCATCGCGCGCTTGCCCGCGTAGGACATGCCGATGGCGGACTCCATAGCGGTTTTCTCGTTGCCGGCCCAGATGCTGTGCACCTCACCGGCCTTGCCCTGTTTGGAGTTCTGGATGAACTCGGTGATTTCCGTTGAGGGAGTGCCTGGATAGGCATAGACTCCCGATAATCCGGCATCCAAAGCGGCCTGTGCCACCGCCTCGTCGCCTAAAAACAATGCTTTTGACATAATCTAAAGTACTTTATTGATTGTATATTAACTAATTAAGTTCTACTTGAACATTAAAACGGCAAAGATACAAAATTTTTGACTACAAAAGTGATGTTTTTAATCCTCTTCTGTCTATACGAAAAATGTATTTTTGCCGTTTCAAAACCACAATGTCATTGTTATGCTGTCCCGCATCGCCATAGTGCTGTCGTTGTTCTGCCTGAACGGCCTCTGCCTGTCCGCCCAAACCTTCTCGCTGCGGCAGATAAATGACACCTGTAACGTGCTGGTGCTGGCCACGGATTCCATGTCCGACGAGTGGCTGCTGCTCCATCCCGTTTATCAGTTCCGTGTCGGCGATGTGGATGGCGACGGAGTGGAGGAGGCATTGGTGGGCGTGGTGAAATCCACACGGTTCTATCCCGAAAAAGGAAACCGGCTGTTTGTCTTCAAAAACCGCGACGGAAGAGTCCGCCCGCTGTGGATGGGATCGCGATTGGGCGAAGAGATCGTGGATTTCCGCGTGGCGGACGGCAAATTAGTCAGCATCGAACGATGCTGGAACGGACAATACAACCTGGACGAGTGGGAATGGTCGAGGTTCGGGCCCCGTTTCTCGAGATATATCCTGACTAACGCAACATTGGAAGAAGTCAATCAAACATTCAATCAATATGAAAAAAATACTGGTCACAGCCGTGCTGTCGATGCTCATCCTCATGGGATGGAGCCAACAAACTGAGAAGAAACACTACATCCTTCCCGGCAACGGAAAGATTGATGTGGAGATGCTGAACAAGAAGATAGACCTCAATATGGATATCTCTAACCTCAGCATCAATGAGTTGCGGGTGCTGCGCAATTCGTTCTACGCCAAACAGGGATATGCGTTCACGATGTCGGACTTGCGGTCGGTGTTCGATCAGACCACGTGGTATTGGGACACCATGATGGGCAGATGGGAACTTGAAATGGATGCGGAGTACGAGGGTAAAAAGGTGCCGGAGTATCAGTTCTCCAAGGAGGAAGAGGCCTTCATGGCCAAGCTCAAGGCCAGGGAAGAGGAACTTAAGAAGCGCAACTTCGCCGACGGCAAGCCGGTGATGGACAATCTCATCAACCGCTTCCAGTTGGAGAATCCCGACCCGAAGCTCACGGACATGCTCGCGAAACAGGGCTTCGCCATTGTGCCCGACTCCTACGACCAGCTGTTCCAGGTGTATGAGAACAACGACTACCACGACTTCCCCAGCTTCGTCACCACCGACCTCTATTTGCAGCTCTACCACATGTATTTCGACTGCATGTTGCGCAGGGCCGAGGAGGGCAAGCTGTTCGATGCGTTGCAGTATTTCTGTCGCAAGGGCTATCGCGAATGTACGAACTCCATCGCCAAACCTGTCAATGCACAGGAGAAGGAACTCGCCGAATACAGCCAGGCCTATTTCGCCATCGCACTGCGGCTGCTCGACCCCAAGGAAAATTGCGCCGTGGCCCCGCAATACCAGAAAATGGTGGAGGACGAGGTGGCGAAATGCACTTCCGCGAGCACCGCTTTCTCGCCTTTCATGGAATATACGAAGGTGATGTTCCCTTACGCCTTGTTCCAACCCCGTGGGCATTACACCCGCACGGAGCGGCTGCAACGCTATTTCCGCGGCATGATGTGGGTGCAGACGGCCGCCTTCGACACCGACAAGCCCAATATGATGCGCAGAGCTGCTTTCTTAGCCAAGACCATCTGTGGGAACGCCGAACTGAATGCCGCCTTCAAGACCATTTTCGATCCCATGACGTTCATCATGGGCCAACCCGACAATATCACCCTGATGCAAGTGTATGAGATTCTGCAACGGCACGACTATGCCAAGCTGATTGGAAAAGACAAGGCATTGCAGAAATTCGTCGCGGAGGTGGATGTTTTGGCCGAGAAACAGACGCGCATCCGTCCGAAATTCGAATATTCGGGCCATAACAAAGTCAACCTGATGCCCCAGCGCTACCAGCCCGATGCCGAGGTGCTGCAGGAGATGTACGACTGGAAGAGCGACGTGTCGCAGCGTTTCTGTCCGAAAGGCATCGATTTCTTTGCCGCGGGAGGCAGTCCGCTCGCCCTCCAGTTGGACAAGGAGGGGGAGACCTGGAGCGAGTTCGATGCGAATATGAGCCGTATGCAAAAGCGGATGGGCGAAATCGACTGGAAGGAGAACATCGCCGTGCGCTGGCAGCGGGTGCTCCTCGAACTTTCCAAAGGTCGTCATCCGTCGAATGCCCCCTATTTCATGACCGGTACGGCATGGGGAAAGAAGGACCTGAACGCAGCTTTGGCCTCCTACGCCGAGCTGAAACACGATGCCATCCTCTATGCCAAGCAGCCCTTCGCGGCTGAATGCGGCGATGGCGGGCCTGATGCCCCCATCGTGAGAGCATACGTGGAACCGAATATCGACTTCTGGACGGCGGTGATCGACCTGCTGAGCACCACGAAAGAGGCCTTCGGCGCTTTCGGAATCATGACCGACGAGATGCTCGCCCTGACCGACGACATGGCCGAAGAGGCGCAATTCTTCTTGAACTGCAGCAAAAAAGAGCTTGCCGGCAAAACGCTGAGCGAGCAGGAATACCGTCAGTTGGAAATCGTGGGTGCCATGTTCGAAAACATGACGCTGAACATGATGCGCAGCGAGGACGAATATTTCAAATGGGAAGATATCGAGAGTGCCGACCGCAAAGTGGCGCTGGTGGTCGATCTCTACACGGCCAACGGTGACAATGTTCCTATGGAGAAAAAAGCCGTGCTTTATAATGCGGTGGGCCCCGCAGATGTCATCTATGTCGTTGTGGAGATTGGCGGTTACCTCTACCTCACACGCGGCGCGGTCTTCTCCTATCGGGAGTTCCACGATGCCTACAGCGCCCCCCGTCACACCGACGAGGAGTGGCAAGAGATGTTGAAGACCAAACCCCGCCTCGGCGTCCCCAAATGGATGGAGAGCATCATCGCCCCCGTCAAGGTGCAGAAGGATGACGATTTGATTTATTACAGTACGGGGTGCTGAGGTTGGTTTAGGGTTTAAGGTTTAAGGTTTTAAGGTTTAGAGGGTTAAAAGGTTATTGGTTATGGGTTAAATAATTTCCTTGAACGGCCCCGTCAGGGGCAAAAGCTCGGTAGAGATGGTTAAATAATTTCCTTAAACAGCCCCGTCAGGGGCAAGAGCTCGGTAGAGATTGAATGCTGGTTTATAAGGTTTTTTGGCGTTTTACGTTTGCGGTGCTGATCTCCTTTCAGGGCGGTTGGGCACAGCCGGTGCGGTCGTTGGGCGGGGACACGCTGACGGTGGCCTTCACGGGCGACATCCTCCTCGACCGGGGTGTGCGTCGGCAGATAGAAAGCCACGGCATAGAGAGCATCTTCGACGCGAGGGCGGATTCCCTGTTCCGCAGTTCCGACCTTGTGGTGGGGAATCTGGAATGCCCGGCCACTGCGCTTAAAACGCCGATGATGAAGAAGTTCGTGTTCCGCGCCGAGCCGGAGTGGTTGGAGGCTTTGCGTGCCCACGGCTTCACCCATCTCAATCTGGCCAACAACCATTCGGTGGACCAAGGTCGGCGCGGATTAGTCGATACGTGGCACAACGTGGAGCGATACGGCATGACGGCCGTCGGGGTGGGCAACACGATGGCGGAGGCCGCGCAGCCCGTCCTGTTGGCGGAGCATCCCCGGAGGGTCTGGCTGATCGCCTCGCTGCAAATGCCGTTGGAGCATTTCCCCTATCTTCCCGAAGCACCCTCCGTCAATCAGGAATCCATCGACTCCCTGGTGGTCCGCATCCGTGCGTTGCGCGCGCAGGACAGCACCGCCGTCATCCTGGTGTCGTTGCATTGGGGACAGGAACACACCCTGGAGCCGACCCCGATGCAGCGAAGTGCCGCCCACCGCCTGATCGATGCCGGTGCCGATGCCTTGATCTGCCACCACACCCACACCCTGCAGACCATCGAGTCCTATCGCGGCAAGTACATCTACTACAGTCTCGGCAACTTCATCTTCGACCAAGACCGGGACATCAACCGCCGCACATGTGTCCCGCAGGTGAAGGTCACGCGGGACAGCGTGTGGGTGAGGGACAACCTTAATTAGTTAGTAGTTAGCAGTTAGTAGTTAGTAGTTGGCGGTTGCCAACAGTTAACTGCTAATCAAGGACATAGTCTTACTTGATTACTTTCCACTCTCCGGGTTGGAGGTCTCCCAAGCTGAGGTCGCCGATTTGGACGCGGATGAGCCGCAGGGTGGGGAAGCCGACGGCGGCAGTCATGTGGCGGACCTGGCGGTTCTTGCCCTCGGTGAGGGTTAGGCGCACCCAGCTGGTGGGGATGTTGGCGCGATAGCGGATAGGCGGCACGCGTTCCCAGAGGTTCTCCGGCGGCAGCGCCTTTTCGGCTTTGCAGGGGCGGGTGCGGTACCCTTTGATGACGACCCCTTTCCGCAACTTTTGCAGCGCTTCGTCGGTGATTTCGCCATCCACTTGCGCGAGGTAGGTGCGCGGGTGGGCGTTCTTCGGGTCCAGCAGTCGCTTCACCAACCGTCCGTCGTCGGTCAGAAGCAGGGCACCCTCGCTGTCGTGGTCAAGACGTCCCGCGGCATAGACGCCGGGCGGGAATCCGAACTCGTTGAGGGCAGGATGTCCCGCCTCTGGGGTGAACTGGCTCAGCACGCCGTAGGGTTTGTTGAAGAGGATGACCATAGGGGGTTCTTTTTGGGTGGCAAAGATAGGATTTTTTGGGGAATGTGTTGCAAATGGGTGAATACCAGTAAAATATGTACATTCGGTTAAATGGACACGAAGTGTATTGGTTAGCATGATAATTTTATTGTTACGGTGAAATTTTTCGAAGTGGGAATTGCACGGGAGTGTTATCAAAATATTTTTTGTATTTTTGCTGTCGGAATTATTTGAGATAAAACCGACAAAATATAATAAAAAATATGTTGGAATCTATTGATGATAAAATACTTAACTCTGTGATGAAACGCGGCAGAGGTGTCGTGTTTTCAACCGAAGAGTACGCCCATTATGGGGATCCAGATACCGTGCAGAAAGCATTGAGCCGAATGGCACGGAAAGGAGTGCTGCTGCGTGTATGCCACGGTATCTATTGCTATCCCAAAATCGACAAAGAACTGGGATTGGGGCAGCTGTTCCCCTCCTACGAAGATATTGCACAAGTGATAGCCAAGCGGGACAAGGTCAGGATTTTCCCTGCAGGTGCGTTGGCACAGAATATGTTGGGATTATCCACGCAGGTGCCTATGAACGTGGTGTATCTTACCGACGGCAGCAACCGAAAGGTGAATGTCAAAAACGGGCGGGGTATCCTGTTTCGCCACGTTTCACCCAAGAAACTGGCATTCAACGACAAGCTGGCTATGTTGATCACCACAGCCTTGAGAGATTTGGGGTCAAACAATGTGACCGACGAACATAAGAAAATACTGAAAACGGTGCTGGAACAACGCCCCGAACCGTTTTCGACACACGATATGAAACTGATGCCTCTTTGGATTAGGAACTTAATAACGGAACTTTATGAACAATTACATACTACTCACTGACGCACAGAAACAAATTGTACTGACACAATGCAAAAACAAATTGGGATTACCTGAACAGGCCGTTGAAAAGGACTATTGGGTGACGGTTATGCTGCAACTGATCTTTGATTCCGAATTGAGAGATCACATCATTTTCAAGGGTGGTACTTCGCTAAGTAAAAACGGTAATCTGATAGAGCGTTTTTCAGAAGACATTGATTTGTCAGTGAACTACGAATATTTCGGCCTGACTGACGAGCCGACCAAAAAACAGTTGAAAAAGCTGCGCAAGGCCTCTTCGATGTTTGTTCGTGAGGCTCTCGTCAATACTCTTGCAAGCCAAATAGAACGATATGGGTTGAAGGATCACCTGTCCATCACGGTTGAACCGGATGGCGAAGGTGACAGCACCTATCCCGAACCTCGGCATATTTACATTCATTACCAATCGGTTCTGCCCATGTTTCTTGACTACATCAAGCCCTCAATAACACTAGAAGTGGGTGCGCGATCGCTTATGGAGCCACGCGTGGAAATTCCAGTGAAAACGATCATTCAGGAAGCACTGCCGCAAATCAACACAGATGTGGTTCCTGTGAATATCATTACAGCTGCACCGCAAAAGACATTCTTGGAAAAGGCTTTTCTGCTTCACGAACTCTTCTCTGTTGAACACGATACGCTTCCCGCCAAACGTCGTTCAAGACATTTGTATGACCTCAATCGGATGATGGACAGGAATTTTGCTATTGATGCGGTCTGCGACGATGCCCTTTGGGAACAAATCCAACACCACAGAGAGCGGTTCACCTCGATGCTTGGTGTGGACTATTCCGGTGACATCCGAAAACGCATCTGTTTAGTTCCGCCAGAGAAACACATTGACGATTGGAAAAAGGACTATCAGTATATGTGCGATTCGATGATCTATGGAGAGAAACCGACCTTTTCGGAGCTGATAGAAAGCATAAGGGAGTTGGAAAAGAGATTCAGGGAGAGAAGCTAATATACCCCCGTGCATTTTCTGTGCATTATTTCTGGCATAAAAAAATCTCATAAATCTGTTTTTCAATGACTTATGAGACTACTTCTGCGGAGAGAGAGGGATTCGAACCCCCGGAGGTGTTACCCTCAACGGTTTTCAAGACCGCCGCAATCGACCGCTCTGCCATCTCTCCTTTTTCGGGCGGCAAAAATACACTTTTTTTGGATATGGACAAACGCTTTCAAGCTTCAGTTTTCAAAACTAACCGCCAACACGAAAACACAAACCCTCACGATCCCCATTAACTACTAACTGCTAACTACTAACTACTAACTGACTACTACCTGCCAACCGTCGTGATGAACCCCTCCTCCGACACGGCATACCGCTCCGTCAAATCGAAACAGCTTCGGATGTTCTCCTCCGTCAACACCGCATCGGTGTCGCCGAAGTGCAGCATCTTCCCTTCCTTCAGCAACAACACCTGCTTGGAGTAGGCCTTCGCGATGGGCAGGTCGTGCAGGATGATGAGGATGCTGGTCTGCCGCTCCTCGTTGAGCTCCCGCAGGATGTCCATGATCTCGAACTTGTGGGTCACGTCGATGTTCGCCAACGGCTCGTCCAACAGCATGATGCCGGTCTGCTGGGCCATCGCGCGGGCCACCATCACCCGCTGGCGCTCGCCGCCGCTCAACGCCTGCATCAAGCTGTCTCGGTATCTCCAAACCTTGCACCGCTCCAACATCTCCTCCACGACCTCCTTGTCCCCAACTCGCTGCATCTCCCACGGGGTCTGATACGGGTTGCGCCCCAACATCACGTAGTCGAACACGGAAATGTCGAACACAATATCCTGATACTGCGGCACGTAGGCAATCTTCCGCGCCAAATCCATCATCTTGTACTCCGACAAAGCCTTCCCGTGGAGGGTTACCACGCCCCGGTCCGGCTTCAACAACCCGACGATGCACTTCAACAACGTGGTCTTCCCCGACCCGTTCGGCCCCAAAACCGAACAGAACCCGCCTTGGGGAAAACTCACAGACAAGTCGTTGAAAATCACACGACTGTCGTATGCGAATGCCAGATTGTCTATGCGGATGCTGTCCATTAAGGTTTAAGGTTTAAGGTTTAAGGTTTATGGTTTAAGGGTTATGGTTTAAGGGTTATGGGTTATGGTTTAAGGGTTATGGGTTATGGGTTAAGGGTTATGGTTTATGGTGGACAGTGGGCGGTTGATGCCAATGTCACCAATCACAAATCACCAATCACAAATCACCAATCACAAGTCACAAATCACAAATCACAAGTCACAAATCACACGTCACAAATCACAAGTCACAAATCACAAGTCACAAATCACAAGTCACAAATCACACGTCTCACTCAAAATAATGCCGCAGCTCTTCCGCCCCGAAGATGTGCAGCGTGCTCTTCCCTGAAGGTGTCAATGTGGGCATGTCGCTTTCGAACAGCCGTTGTATCAGCGCTTTGACCTCCTCCTGCGAGGCGGGAACACGCTGACGGGAACGCTTCTGACGGGCCATGCTCTGCGCGATGCCGGCGATTTTGTCGCCCTTGTGGATGACCTGGTTGGTCTGGTAGGCGGACAGCACGCTTTCGATGAGCGCCTGCACGTCGCCCTCCTCCTCTTCGTCGTTGGGCGTGGCGTTGACGGCCAAGTGCGTGTTGTCGATCTTCTCAAGGTCGTAACCTAACCGCAGGAAGTCCTCCTTCAGCGAGATGGCCAAGTCGGTCTGCGCGGCGGTGAGCGTCACCGTCTGCGGGAACAGGCTCTGCTGCGGTCGTATCGGGGTGTTCTTCAACGCGTTGACGTAGGTGTCGTACAAGATGCGCTCTTGCACGTTGGGTAGGTCGGCGGTCATCACCTGACCGTTCAGCTCGAAGAAAAGATAGCGGCCTCCGAATACGAAGAAGGGGATGCTCTCGGGCAGCTCAAGCGCGCTTGCCTCGACCTCAGGCTGGAAATCGACCTTCTGCTGCTCCGCTTTCGGATATTCCACCTTCTCGACGTTCAGCTCTTTCAGGAAATTCTCCCAGTCGTTGGAGGTGGGCGTCTCGCGACGGAATCCGCCGCCCCCGAACTGCTGGAACGGGGAGCTGTGCTTCTTCTCGGGCACCTTGTCGAACGGGTTGTAATTCGGGTTGATGTTCATCGTAGGCGGCACGATGTCCTGCCCCTCGGGCTTGTCGGCGATTCGGATGTTGAACGAGTCGTCGAAGTCGATCATCGGGGTGAGCGACATAGTGCCGAGGGCCTTCTTCACGGTGGAGTTGAGAAAGCCGAACACGAGCCGCTCGTCTTGGATTTTGACCTCCACCTTCGTCGGGCTGACGTTGACGTCGATGGCGGCGGGGTCTATCTCGATGGCGATGAAGTAAGGCGGGTGCGTACCCTGCGGGATGAGGTCGGCGTAGGCCTTTTCGACCGCGTAATTGAGCAGGCTGTGGCGCACAAACCGGTGGTTCACAAACATATATTGCTCGCTCTTCTGCTTTTTGGCATTCTCGGGTTTGGCAATGTAGCCGGAGATGCGCATCAGCTCATGGTCGAGCTCCACGGGGAAGAGCTTGTCGTTGAAATGCTGCCCGAAAATGTTGACAATGCGCTGGCGCATGTTGGAGGCGGGCAGCATCAGGACAAGGCTCCCGTTGTTGTAGTACTGGAAGGTGATGTCGTGGTGGATGAGGGCCACGCGGTAGAGTTCCTCCTCGACGTGGGTGAGCTCCACCTTGTCGGATTTGAGGAAGTTGCGTCTCGCGGGCACGTTGAAGAAGAGGTTCTTGACGGCGATGGAGGTGCCGTCGGCGCAGGTGACGGGCGCGTGCTCCTTGATTTCGGCGCCTTCGATGAGCACAATGGTGCCCATCTCCTGGGCAGCGGGCTTCGTCTTGAGCTCCACGTGCGCGATGGCCGCGATGGAGGCGAGAGCCTCGCCGCGGAAACCCTTCGTGGAGATGCGGAACAGGTCGTTGGCGTTGCGCAGCTTCGAAGTGGCGTGCCGCTCGAAGCAGAGACGCGCGTCATTGAACGACATGCCCTTGCCGTTGTCGATGACCTGGATGAGGGTGCGCCCGGCATCCTTGACCACGAGCTGGATCTGGGTGGCACTGGCGTCGATGGCGTTCTCCAACAGCTCCTTGACCACGGAGGCGGGCCGCTGCACCACCTCGCCGGCCGCAATCTGGTTCGCCACCGCATCGGGCAGCAGTCTGATGATGTCTTCCATTTGGTTAAGGGTTATGGTTTATGGGTTATAGGTTATAGGTCCCTGGTTAGAAGAATTTCCAGAGCACGATGGCCAGCACCAACACGAAGAAAATCATGAAGAGGATGGTGATGGAGGCACTGTTGTTTTTCTTCTCGCCGGTGTGGTTGCGCTTGCTCCGCCACTCGTCGTGGAGGTTGCGGGCGAAGTCGCGTCGCGCGTCGCCGGTGCTCTCCTCCTTCTTGGGGTCGTAGTAGCGGGGTTTGTAGTTGAACTGCCGGGGTTCCTCTTGTTGCTTGAAAATGTTCCACGATGCCATAGTCGTTAAGTTTTATAGCGCAAAAGTACTATTTTTTTGAATAGGGACGCCGTGCCGGAAATTTTTCCTCACGACGCATCCTTTCATCGCTTCGGATTATTTCATCCCCCGCGCCGCCTTGATCTTGTCGTAGGCCTGGTTCACCTTGGCGAACTGCTCCTCGGCCTTCTTGCGCACGTCCTCGCCGAGATGGCTCACCTTGTCGGGGTGATACTTCATGGCCGCCCTGCGGTAGGCCTTCTTCACCTCGTCGTCGGTGGCGTCGGAAGAGACTTCGAGAATCTTGTAGCAGTCGTCAAGGCTCGGACCGGAACGGGTGGTGTAGTTGCTGCTGCCGGACTGGTCGTAATAACCGCCGCCATAACTGCCCGAATAGCCGCCACCATAGCCGCCGCTGTATCCTCCGCCGTACCCACCGCTGTACCCGCCACCGTAGGTCGCGCTGACGTACATCAGCTTGATGGCCTCGAAGGTGAGCGAGTCAACGCCGCACCAGCCGGCGATCTGCCGGATGGCGTCCACCTCCTTTTGGTGGGCGTTGCCGTCGGCGGTGGCAAACCCGAACAAGCACTGCAGCACGGCGATTTTCTCATGCACCGTGGCGTACTGCCGGATTTTCTCGCACGCCTCCCGACACGCGCTATCGGTGTCGCTGCTGTTGAGGATGTCGCGGAACTTGAGCATCAGCTGCGAAATGTCGCTGTGCGGGAAAGTCTGCTGGAAGTACTGCTTGCAGTAGTCGAACTCCGACTGCAGCAGACGGTTGTCGTCGGCTTTGGCCACGAAGGCGATGAGGGTCAGCATCTGCTCCTCGAACTGCTCGGGGTCGTTGTAGTACTGACGGCGGCTCTCGCTGAACTGCTGCTGCGCCCGTCTCGCCCGACGGCTGTTGCGGATGCTGTCGAAGATGCTGCCGATGAGGAAGCCGCCGAAAGCCCCGCCGAGCCCGCCCAAGGCAAGTCCGATAACGCTGAAAATGAGGGTATATATCATTGTTGAGGGTTTAAGGTTTAAGGTTTAAGGTTTAGGGAAATCATTAAACTCTAAACCCTAAACCTTAAACTAAAGCTACCAGATGTGCGCGTCGGTGTCGAACCAGGTGCCCTGGAGCCGCATGGTCTGCTCGATGACGTCGCGGACCGCCCCGTCGCCGCCATTGCGGATGGAAATGTAGTCGGCCAACTCCTGAATCTCGGTCGCGGCGTTGGCAGGACAGCACTTCACCCCCGCGAGCTTCATCATCGGGTAGTCGGGAATGTCGTCGCCCATCACCAACACCTCCTCGGGCTTGAGGTCGTTGTTCGCCAGATACTCGTTGAAGACCTTGATCTTGTCGCTGACGTGCAGGAAGAATTCCATACCGTGGAACTCCCTGAACCGCAGTTTCATGGATTCAGCGTAACCGCCGGAGATGACGGCCACCTTGTAGCCTTTCTTGAGGGCGTAGTGCAGCGCGTAACCGTCCTTGACGTTGGTGGCGCGCACCTGCTCGCCGTCGGCCGTCACATAGACCATGCCGTTCGATATCACCCCGTCGAAGTCAAGGACGAAGGCGCGGATATGTTTCAGTTTCTCTTTATAGTTCTTCATTGTTTCGTTTTTGATGCCCCACACTGCTAACTAAACGTGTTCAACGATCATCTCCTCCTTCAAATCGTCGTAGTCGAGTTGGACGGTGTCGCCGGAGGTGAGCGTCATGTTGAGAATCTCTTCGGCGAGGACATCCTCCACATACTTCTGGATGGTGCGCTTGAGCGGACGTGCGCCGTAGTTGGCGTCCCAGCCGTTCTCCACGAGGAAGTCCTTGGCCTTGTCGGAGATGGAGATCTCCACGCTGAGGTCCTTCACGCGCTGCAGCACCTTCTTGAGCTCGATGTCGATGATCTTGCCGATGTCCTCTTTGTCGAGGCTGTTGAAGTAGATGACATCATCGACGCGGTTGAGGAATTCCGGCGCGAAGGTGGCCTTCAACGCCTTTTCGAGGATGCCCTGCGCGGCCTTGCGCTCGCCGGCCTTGGTGGCGGCGGTGCTGAAGCCCATGCCCGTGCCGAAGTCCTTGAGCTCGCGGGTGCCCACGTTGGAGGTCATGATGATGATGGTGTTCTTGAAATCGACCTTGCGGCCCATGCCGTCGGTGAGCTGGCCTTCGTCAAAGACCTGCAACAGCACGTTATAGACATCGTGGTGCGCCTTCTCGATTTCGTCCAACAGCACGATGGAGTAGGGCTTGCGGCGCACCTTCTCGGTGAGCTGTCCGCCCTCCTCGTAGCCGACGTAGCCCGGAGGCGCGCCGATGAGTCGCGAGACCGTGTGCTTCTCCATATACTCACTCATGTCGATGCGGATGATGGCATCCTGCGAGTCGAAAAGGTACTCGGCCAGCACCTTGGCCAAGTAGGTCTTGCCGACGCCGGTGGGACCAAGGAAGATGAAGGTGCCGATGGGCTTGTTGGGGTCTTTCAGACCGGCGCGGTTGCGGCGGATGGCCTTCGCGACCTTCACGACAGGCTCGTCCTGACCGATGACCACGCCTTGCAGCTCGTTGGCCATGCGCATCAGCCGCTCGCCCTCGTTCTTGGCGATGCGCTGCACGGGCACGCCCGTCATCATCGCAATCACCTCCGCCACCGTGTCCTCCGTCACGAACGGACGGTTCTCGTTCACGCTGTTCTCCCACGTCTTCTGGATCAACTTCCGCTGCTCGTCCAGCTCCTTGATCTGGTCGCGGTACTTGGCAGCCTCGTTGTACTGCTGGTTGCGGATGGCCTCCACCTTGAGCTTCTCCTGTTCTTCGATTGCGGCTTCGGCAGCGAGCAACTCCTCCGGCACATGGATGTTCTGGATGTGGAGACGCGCTCCCGCCTCGTCCATCACATCGATAGCCTTGTCGGGCAGACAGCGGTCTGAGATATAACGGTTCGACATCGCCACACAAGCCTTGATGGCCTCGTCGTTGTACTTGACGGCGTGGTGGTCTTCGTACTTGTCCTTGATGTTGTTGAGGATGTCCAGGGTTTCCTCCGGGGTGGCGGGCTCGAGGATGATTTTCTGGAAACGGCGTTCGAGGGCGCCGTCTTTCTCGATATGCTCGCGGTATTCGTCAAGGGTGGTGGCGCCGATGCACTGCAGCTCGCCGCGGGCAAGGGCGGGTTTGAAGAGGTTGGAGGCGTCCATGCTGCCCGGGGCGTTGCCGGCACCTACCATCGTGTGCAGCTCGTCGATGAAGAGGATGACATCGGTGTTCTTCTCCAACTCCTCCAAGATGGTCTTCACGCGCTCCTCGAACTGTCCACGGTATTTGGTGCCCGCCACAAGCCCGGCCATGTCGAGACTGACAATACGCTTGTGCAACAGCGTGCGCGACACGTGTCCGGACGAAATCTGCAACGCAAGTCCTTCAGCCAAAGCCGATTTGCCAACGCCGGGCTCGCCAATGAGCACGGGGTTGTTCTTCTTTCTGCGGCAGAGAATCTGGGCGATGCGCTCCAACTCTTTCTGGCGGCCCACCACGGGGTCGATCT
>ONQE01000098.1 GCA_900319925.1 uncultured Bacteroidales bacterium
TTGCACGACTTAACAACTTTCCTTACACGCTCTCCCGTGTTGTATCTTTGCCGTCGGAAATCGTTTTGAGCGCTCGCGGTTTCCAAAATGAATTAACCTTAGTTTTTAACATTTAAATTTTCAGTATTATGGCAAAAACAAATTGGGGGATAACCTCAGGATTTATCGGAAAGCTCGGCAATGTGGTCGGCTTCAATTGGAAAGGCAAGAACATTCAACGCGCGCTGATTCAGGATGCTGACACGCGCAGCGAGACGCAAATCCTGCAACGCGCCCGCTTTGGGATAATCGGCCAAATAGGTGAAAATACGAGAATAGCAAGTCATTGCTAATTTATTTATTAACAACGAATTGCTGATTTATCAATAGCTAAAATTGAAAGAAATTTACTGAATTAAAGTAACAGGAAAGATATTCCTTTACTAAACCACTGTAGAATTCCATACCGGTTCCTCCTCCCATCCCTGTGGAAACCCCATGGCAGAAGTATCTACTTCGGGATAATCAGACAAAAGATCTTTGAGTTTCTGGCCCATGTCATTCTCGGGTGATATTATATTGACAAAATATTTGATGATACACAGGTTGAAAAATATGCGCACCGGAACAATCGGCCGACCGACCCAAATACACCTCCATAATACAGTACATTGTTTTCAAATAAAAAAACGACCCGCACATTTGAGCATCGTAGAGAGGCTTGGCGGGTTCTAGCGCGTAGAGAGGCTTGGCGGGTTCTAGCGCTGCAAAAATACATTTTTTTTAATATGCAAACACACCACAATATTATTTTGCCTGATTTCTGTCTTTTTTCTTTCTTTTTGCACCTCGTAAACCACTGACTATCAAGGGTGAAAGATGAAAGAAAGTTTAAACCAACTTTCTTTCTTGCTTTCACAGGTATCCTTGTTGTATCTTTGCACCCAGATTCGGACAGGGAACCGGATATTCAAAACGTGGATAAATGAATCTTGCCAAAAGACTTCATTCAGGCTTCCATCGTATTTTTTGTATATTTGCGTCTTGTAGTCCGACTTTTGGATTATAGCTATAATTGATTGGATTTCAAATAATTAAACAACAAAAATATGAAGAAAAAAGCTATTCTTTTCAGCATTGTGACCTTGTGCGCGATGCTGTTTGCGGTGACGGGCTTCGCCCAGACCACCTACACGTTCAACAACTATCCTGCAGGCGTACAATATGCGCAGGAGGAGGTCCACGTACTGGACAATGACGTCACGGTCACCACGACCGAATGCCATTTCACCCAACAGTTGCGTGTCTATTCCAGCAGCGCCCACGACGGCTTCTTCTACACCAACGCGCTGCCCCTGTACATCGACAGCTTGGCCTTTAACATGGGCTACAAAGTCGATGATGTCAACATCTACGGAAGTGTGGACGGCAACACCTGGACCTTGGTGGGCTCCATCCCCGTCACGACAACGTCATACGCCGACTATGGTCTCTCATTTGGCAGCAGCAACTACAACTACTTCAAGTTCGATGTGGATGGGAACCAGCAGATTCGCGTGGTGTCGATGACGATTTTCTACAAGTCTTCCGGTCCGTCGGGCAACACGGCGGCGACACCGACCTTCACGCCTTCCCCAGGCTTCTATACCAGTCCGGTGACAGTGAGCATCTCTTCTGAAACGGCCAACGCCTCCATCTACTACACTACCGACGGAACTGTTCCGACGACGTCTTCCACGCTCTACACCACGCCGATTTCGTTGAATCAGACCACCACGGTGAAGGCCATCGCCACAGCCGCAGGTTACACCAACAGCCCCGCCGCCACCGCCACCTACACGTTCCCCATCACGGTGAGCAATATCGCGGCCTTCAAGGCGCAGACCTCTGCCCCCACCAGCCAGGTTTTCACCATTGGCAACGACGTGACTTACGTGTTCGGGCAGGGTTCCTATACCTACGTGAAAGACGCTTCTGCCGGCCTGCTGATCTACGGCACCACCATCACCACCCCCTACAACGAGGGTGATCAGATCAGCGGGTTGACGGGCACGCGGTCGGTCTATGCCGACCAGGTTGAGATGTCGGCCTCGCAGAACACGGCTGCCGCCACCGCCAACACCGGAAGCGTGGCACCCGTTGTGGTCACCATCAGCGACCTGATTGCGAACTATGACGACTATGACGCGCAGCTCGTCACCATCGAGGGCGTCACTTTCCCGACCGGCTTCAGCGGTTCGAGCACCACCTTCACGCAAGGCACGAACGAGCTGACGTTATACAACCGTTTCAGCATTGACACCACGCTGGCGGCCGGCGCCACGGTGAACATCACGGGTTTCGCCGCGATTCACAACGGCACCATCCAGATCTATCCGCGTTACAATCAGGACATCACTGCTCCCATGCTTACCCCCGTGCTCACCATCACTGCCCCCGCCAATGGCAGCACTTTCAGCAGTCTTGACACGCTGCCCATCGGCGTGAACATCGAGAACTTCACCCTCGGCACCGACGGCTACCTCAAGGTGGAAACGCCCCTGCTGACCGCCATCGGGCTCACCAACCCCGTCTATCTCGACCAGGCCGGCCTCGGTATGCTGCTCGCCGCCACCCTGTCGCCGCTGCCCGCCGGCACGCACACCATCACCTGCTCGTTGGTGGATCTGAACAACGCGGCTCTCACCCCTGCCGTGAGCGCGACGACCACCTTCACGGTCACCATGCCTGTGCTTGACGCGCCCGTCATCACCGCCGCCGGCAGCGAGGCCGAAGGCGACAATACCTTCTACTTCAACGCCACCGTCACGATGACCGCCGGCAACGAGGCCGCCATCCACTACACCACCGACGGCACCGTCCCGACGGAAGCCTCCACGCTCTACACCGCCCCGTTCCAAGTGACGGCCACGACTACCGTCAAGGCCATCGCCGTGAAGGCCTACTGGCAGACGAGCGACGTCGCCACCCTCGATGTCACCATCACCGCGCCGACCGTGGAGACGCCCGTCTTCTCCCCCGTCGCCGGCACCTACGCCGACAGCGTGACCTTCAGCCTCAGCTGCGCTACCGAGAACGCCGTCATCCGCTACACCACCGACGGCAGCGAGCCTACGGAGACCTCCACGGCCTACAGCACCCCGATCACGCTGACCGCCACGACCACCGTCAAGGCCAAAGCTTTCAAGACCGACTGGCAGGCCAGCGAGACTGCCATGGCCGTCTATTCCATCGTCTATGACCCCGTGCTGACCGTCTCCGGCAATGCGCTGGCCTTCACCAGCACGCAGCTCTCGCAGACCTTCACCGTCGGCGGCGCCCACCTCACCGACCCCATCACGCTGACCGTTGACAATACGCACTTCACCGTCAGCCCGACCACCATCGCCAACCCGAACAGCAACACCGTGGTGACGGTCACCTTCGACGGCACCGAGCCCGCCACGGGCACCATCACCGCCGTTTCCGACACGCTGAGCGCGACGGTCGCCCTGACCGCCACCGCGCAGCTGCCCACGCCGGTGCTCACCCCCGCCACCGCCGTTGAGGACAGCCTCGTCACCGTGACGATGAGCTGCACCGTCGCCGACGCCGCCATCCACTACACCACCGACGGCACCGAGCCGACCGCCGCGTCCGCCGTTTACAGTGCTCCTGTCACCTTCAACACGCCCGGCACCTACACCGTGAAAGCCCTCGCCGTGAAAAGCGGCTGGGAGAACAGCGCTGTGGCCACCGGCACCTACACCGTCAACGAGCCGCAGGCCCCCGACACCGTTGCCGCGCCGGTCATCACCCCCGCCACCGCTAACTACTACGAGCCGCAGACGGTGACCATCACCTGCGCCACCGAGGGTGCGGTGATCCGCTACACCACCGACGGCACCGTGCCGACCGAAAGCGCCGCCGTCTATAGCGCCCCGTTCACCGTGAACGCCACCACCACCATCACCGCCAAAGCCTGGAAGGCCGGCTGGATAGCGAGCGAGACCGCGAGCACCACCATCAGTTTCCCGGTGCAAGTGGCCAACATCGCCGCGTTCAAGGCGGAGGCCGCCACTAACGAAGAGCGCCAGATCATGAGCGACGTGACCTTCGTGTTCCGCAGCGGCCGCTTCATGTTCGTGGAGGACAACACGGGCGCGATGCTCATTTACGACTACAACACGCCGGTCATCACCACCCAATACAACGAAGGCGACGTCATTGAAGGCGGCATCTTCGGCAAATACACGGTTTACCAAGGTATGGTGGAGATGCTTCCGACGCACAACGCCCTCGCGGCCACCGGCACGCCCGTGACCGTGACCCCCACCGACGCCACCGTCACCAACATCAAAGCCCAATATACCGATGTCTATGAGGCCAAGTTGGTACACCTCAGCAATGTGGAGTTCATCAGCGCCACCGAGTTCGTGCAGAACGGCGACACGATGGCCATCTACAACCGCTTCAACACCCTGACCACGGAAATCGCCGCCGGTGACCTCGCCGACGTGACCGGTTTCGTGAGCTACTCCACCAGCCACGGCTACCAGATCTTCCCGCGCGGCAACGACGACATCGACATCCACTCCGTGGTGGTGATGGACACCGTGGCCACCCCCGAGTACTACCTCTACCGCGCCGGCGAGTTCTACTTCATGCGGCTGACCTGCGCCACGGAAGGTGCGAGCATCTACTACACGCAAGACGGCAGCACCCCCGACGAGACCTCCCTGCAGTTCACCGACGATGTTCCGCTGCCCGTCCACAACCAGTATATCCTGAAAGCCATCGCTATGAAAGAGGGGATGGTGAACAGCGAAATCGCCGTCTATGACTACGACCCGGACGGCATCGAGGATTACGTGCTGCGCGACAATGTCAGCGTGTGGCCGAACCCCGCCACCAACCGCGTCTTCATCGGCGTGGAGGGCGAAAGCTTCAACATCGAGAAAGTGGAGCTGTACAATGCCTACGGTCAGATGGTGGATGCCGTTGACGTGAACGGCGCTGTGGCGGAAATCTCCGTCGGCGCGCTGGCCACAGGCACCTACTTCGCCAAGGTGTTCACCGACAAAGGCGTGGTGACGATGCCGGTGATCCGGAAATAACGACCCCTATTCCGCAAATACAAAACGGGGACGCAGAGACAGCGTCCCTGTTTTGTAATACCGATAAAAATGTGTACCCTTATGATTCACGAATCCAAACTGTCATGAAAATCCTCCACACCTCCGACTGGCACATCGGGCAGACGCTCAACTTCCACTACGACAGGCATGAAGAGCACCAGCACTTCTTCGACCAACTGTGCCGCATCATCGAACGGGAGCGGCCTGACGCGCTCATCGTCAGCGGCGACCTCTACGACCGCAACACGCCCGGCAACAACACGATGCGGTTTCTGGGCGACAACCTGCTCCGAATCTGCGACTTAGCCCCGGAGATGCCGTTGATTCTCACCGCCGGCAACCACGACAGCAGCTCGCGCGTCGAGAGCATGGCAGGCGTATGGCGGCGCGTGAACACCTGGTTTGTGGGGGCTGCCGAAATCCTCGACGACCATTACGTTCTCGACAAGCACATCCTCGAAATCCCCGGCAAAGGCTGGATTGCCGCTATCCCTTACCTCCCTGATTACCAAAACGACCTGTACAACATCGTGTTGGAAGAGATTCGTCGGCGAAACACGGAGAACCTGCCCGTCGTCTTGATGGGGCACACCACCATCGGGAACGCCGTCTTCACCGCCCACGAGGCCACCACATTCAACGGACGGGACATTGTCGGCGGCATCAACAGCATGAACCTCAACGACATAGCGGATGACTACGACTACTTCGCCCTCGGGCACATCCACACGCCGCAGACGCTCGCCAACGGCAAGGCCCGTTACTGCGGCAGTCCCGTGCAGCTCAACTTCAAGGAGCAGTTCCCGCATTCCGTCACGATGGTGACCCTCGAGCGGCATGGTGACGCCCCCGTCATTGAGGCACTCGAGATCGAGCCGCTGCTGCGTTTCCACCAGATTCCCGCTACCGCGAAGCCGTTAGACGAAGCGCTCGATTGCTTGGAGACGCAACTTCCAGAAACGCCGGGCTACGTGCAGGTCAACATCCTATCTGCGGAAAGGCTGCCCGCCGACACCGAGAACCGGATCCGTGCCCTCCTCGACCGCGGCAACGGTCTGCGGTATTGCGACTACAAGATCACTCGCCCGGCCGCCAACGGTAAGGAACCATTGGAACGCCCCGACTTCAACCTGACGGAGTTCCGTGCCCGCGACCCCTTCGACATCGCCGAGCAATACTTCACCACCACCCTCCAAACGGAGATGGACGACACCTTGAAGGAGATGTTACATGCTGTGATACAGGAAGTCAGGGAGGAAGAGACGCTTTGATTTTTTACAAGGAATTATGTCGCTCATATTACTACCCCACCCTTCGGGCACCCCTTCTAAAATAGAAAGGGAATTTCCTCGCGACGTTTTTATTGTACTGTAGCCAGAAATCACATTGCTACAAGAGAGACAACTAATCACCATTCACCATTCACTAATCACTATTCACTATTCACTAATCTCAGATCAACCAACCCAAACAATGAAATTCAAACGCTTAGAGATACGAAACATCAACTCCATTGCGGAGGCGGTTGTTGACTTCGAGCACTTGATGCCCGAAAGCCAGCACATCTTCATGATATGGGGACCGTCGGGGTCGGGCAAGAGTACCCTCCTCGACGCCATCTGCATGGCCCTGTTCTGCAAGACGCCGCGACTGCAAAGCATTGCCGAGAAAAGGGAGAACCAGTACATCGACCCCGAGTTCCAGTTCAGCGACAAGACGAAGGGAATCGCCATCAACGACCTGCGGCAGTATCTGAGACGCGGCACGAGAGAAGGCTGGTGCGAGCTGCAATTCGTTGGCAACGACAGCGTTACCTACAACGCACGAACCTCGTTCGCCATCAACAAGAACGGAAACCTCAAGGAGATCGAGTGGTTGTTGAGCTCCGAGAACGGTCGTTGGGAAAGGAAAGACGACATCCGCCTTCACATCGAGACGGTGACCGGGCTGAACTATGACCAGTTCTGCCGCACCACGCTTCTCGCGCAGGGCGAGTTCACCAAGTTCATGAAGAGCAGCCAGGATGCCAAAGCCGAGATCTTGGAGAAGCTGACCGACACGAGCGTCTATTCCGCCATCGGACAACGCATCTATCAGAAATACAGCAGCATCAGCAAGGAGTATGAGCAAATGATGCGCGACAACGAAAAGGTATCAAGGCTCACCGATGATCAGATCGCAGCACATCAACAGCAGATCGCGCAGGTGGAAGCCGAAGTGGACAATCTGAACAATGTCAACCAAGCGTTGCAGGAAAAATCCCAATGGTTCAAGCGATTGACGGAATTGCAGAAGGACAAAACCACGACAGAGACCGAGTTGCAGAAGGCGCGGGAAGAGAGTGTTTCCGAGAAGAACACCCAACGCGAGCAGTTCATCCAACAATGGGAGCAGACCGAGAGCGAACGCCGAACCTTCCTCGAACGACGTCAGTTGCAACAGAATGTTACTGCAATGAAACGGGAAGAGCAGCAGTACCAAACTTTGTTTCAAGAAGTTACCGCGGGCAACCGGTATCTCGAAGAACAGTCTGCCAACACTGTAAAAGAGCTGGAGTCATTGGATGCTCAGTTGATCGCGCAGGCCCACAAGGAGGCCACCTTCGCCCAAGCCCAGACCCTCGCCGAGAAACTGAAGCAGCTGCACCGGCTGAACGAAGAGATAACCAAAAACCAGCGGAAAACGGGGGAGAACGAGAAGCTGTCGGCTGAAATCCAGCAGAAAGCAGCTAAGAACGAGCAAGATCTCACCCAGAGCACGGCTTCCATCGAAGGGAAAAAGGCACAGGTGGAAGAGCTCAAAAAACAGTCGGAGCAATACGACCTCGAAAAGCTCACCACGCTCCGGGTGCAACAGAACGACCGCATAACCGCTCTCAACAACGTGAAATCCTCTGTATTGGATATAAAAACCCGACAGGAGGAGCTCAGGAAGTTGAAAGAGGAGGTCGAAGCCGGCAAGCGGGACTTGGAGGAGCTGACGGCAAAGCTGACGCAGGAGCAGGAGCAGCTCGCAAAGGCGGAGGCGGCGCAGACGGTGGCACAACAGTGTTACGACGCCTCGGCCAAGAGCGTGCGTGACTTCGCCAAGCAGATTCGCGCGGATCTGCACGTCGGCGAGCCGTGTCCCATCTGCGGGCAGATTGTCGAAAAGCTGCTCACCAACGAGGCCGTGGAACAGAGTGTCGCCGTGCTGAAAAAGCAGCTCGAAGAAGCTAAAAAGGCGACCGAGAGCGCCCAAAAAACGATGAATGCAACCGCATCGGCACGCGCCCAAGCCGACGGAAATCTTAACGCCCGGCAGACCGACCTTCAGCGCAAATCCGACGGGAAGCGGCAGAAACTCGCCGAGCTGACCGCCACCTGCGGGACGTTGGGCATCACCGTGAATGAGACCATCCTCGACCAAATCGAGAAGCAGCGTACTGAGACCGTCACGGCATTATCCGAGACCGAAAAGGCCATCAAGGAGGCCACTGCGCTAAACAAAGCGCTGACCAAAGCCAACAACGAGCTCGACCAGTTGAAAGAGACCGCCACCCAGCTCTCCAATCTGCAGCATAAGACCGACCTCAAGCTCAATTCCATCAAAACGGAGAACGAATCGCTGCTGATTCAGCTATCGGAGGCGAAGGCAAAAGTCGAAGGGTTGGTTGCGGAGCTTTCGGGATTTCTGGCCATCCCCTACCCTGCTTGGGAAAAGAATCCCCTGCAGACGGCGAACGACCTGACGAACGAGGGGAACAATTACGCCAACACACAGGAGCGCTCACGGCAGAAAAAGGAGCTGTGTGCACAGCAGAATCGGGAGCTTGAGCAGGTACGGGAGTATGAGCGGACGGCGTCGGCGCTGTACGCTTGGCCAGCGGCGACGAAGGGGAAAGCGTGCGAGAGACTCATCGACAAGTGGATGACGCTGACGGACAAGTGTGCTGTGCTGTCGCAAAAGCAACGGGATACGGCCGAGGGAATCGCTCAGCGAGACGGCCAGTTGCAGGCGTTCCACGCGCAACATCCCGACATCGCGCCGGAGGTGTTGGCGCAGTTGGCGGACACCCCCGCAGACGCCATCGCGAAGGAACGCGAGGCGCTGGCAACCCTACGGCAGAAAGTTCAGAACACGGAAGGGAGGCTGCAGCAAGCCATCGAGAAACTGGAGCAGCACCAACTCGCGAAGCCCGAAATGGCCGAAGGGGAAGTGCTGGCCACTATAGAACGAGCACGACAAAACGGGAAAGCAGCAGCTAATCGGGCAAATCCAGCAGATTTTGCAGCAGGATGCCGACAACAAACAGAGGTACGCCGACACGTTGAAGAAACTCGACGAGTTGCAGCGGCAGGTACGGCAGTGGGAGCGGCTCAACAACGTCTTCGGCGACAGCAACGGCAAGGTCTTCCGCCGCATCGCGCAGAGCTTCATCCTGCAGCGCCTTCTCGACCAGACCAACTACTTCCTGTCGATGCTCTCCGACCGCTACGAGCTCACCGGGGCAGGTCGCGAGCTCATGATCTTGGTGAAAGACAAGTACTTGGGAGATGCGCCGCGCCCCGTGGAGATGGTCTCCGGCGGCGAAAGCTTCATCATCTCCATCGCCCTCGCGCTCGGTCTCTCCAACCTCGCCATGCAGGGATTCAGCTCCGACTTCCTCTTCATCGACGAGGGAATCAGTCAGTTGGACAGCGGCTTGTGCGACACCGTGACGAGCACCCTCCAGCAGTTACACCACATCGTGCACTGCAACATCGGCATTATCAGCCATTTGGATGTCCTCGCCGACAAAATCCCGACCAAAATCGAGGTGCGTCCCGTGAGCCACGGCACGAGCGAAGTCGCGATTGTCAATTGACCCGACAATGCCAGGAACTAATAGAGGAAATTGTTATACGGATAGTTTGTTTAGTTTTGTAAATATCTAATAATCAAAATAAAACCAGCGGACAATTGGTAACAAGTGACAAAATAGTGACAAAACCGCCTCTATATGTGGACTTTTGCCCGCTGGTTTCTGACGGCAAAAATACAAATTTCATTGATTCCACGACCGACCACGCGCCGGAATAGATGTCCACCTCGGAGCGGTTCACGGCTCACAGGCGATTGTTGCCGGGATGGTGCGGCTGGTTGTTGTAC
>ONQE01000136.1 GCA_900319925.1 uncultured Bacteroidales bacterium
CCCCGTGAAGACCGTTTTCGATTTGCTGAAGAGAAACTGAGACTTAAGACTTTTAGGGGAATTCGGAAGGATTCCCCTTTACAGGTTCATATTGTGATGCTCGGTTTGTAGCTGCTATAAATAATGAACAATCTTATGATGATTACGGATTTCCGAACGCCATTGCGGCATTCTGAATTTTTATATTTTTGCCCGTTTTTCGTGCGGATGATGCGATGACGCACTGCCTCGGAGAGGCAAAACGCGCGAAGCGCAAGTAACCCCATACAAGCGAAGCGCAGTGTGGGGCCAAGCAAAAAACAACAAAACTACAAACCTATATGGCGAACAACGAAGTCAAGAAACTGGCCGGGCAGACGGCCATATACGGCGGCACCACCGTGCTCAGCAGGCTGCTCAACTACCTGCTCGTGCCGCTCCACACCTATCTTTTCAGCAACGCCGCCGACTACGGCGTGGTGGGCGAGCTCTACGCCTGGACGAGCCTCTTCATCGTGATCCTCACCTACGGCATGGAGACCGCCTTCTTCAAGTTCTCGCAGGACGACGGCATCAAGGACCGCGTCTATAGCACCGTGGTGGGGTCGCTGCTGGTCACCTCCACCCTCTTCATCGTGCTCTGCTCGGTCTTCGCGCAGCCCATCGCCGACTGGCTCCGCTACCCCACCCACCCCGAGTACGTGCGCTGGTTCGCCGTCATCATCGGCGTGGATGCGCTCACCTCCATCTTCTTCGCGCACCTGCGGTTCCTGAACCGTCCCATACGGTTCGCGGCCGTCAAGATCACCAACATCCTCGTCAACGTACTGCTCAACCTCTTTTTCCTGTTGCTCTGTCCGTGGCTGCTCACCAAGAACCCCGACTCGGCTTTCGTCAACGCCATCTACAACCCGGAGATCGGGGTCGGATACATCTTCATCGCCAACCTCGTGGCCAGCGTGGTCACCCTGCTGATGCTCTTCCCGGGCATCCTCAAGCAAAAGTTCGTCTTCGACTGGCAGCTTTGGAAGAAGATGTTCCGCTACGCCTTCCCGCTGCTGATCTTCGGTCTCGCGGGCATCGTCAACGAGACCATGGACCGCGTGCTCATCAAGCGTCTGTCGCTCGCCGCCGAGCCGCAGGCCTCCGTGGGCATCTACAGCGCCTGCTACAAGATTTCCATCCTGATGACCATCTTCATCCAGGCCTTCAAATACGCCGCCGAGCCCTTCTTCTTCCGCAAGGCGAAAGACAAGGACGCGAAGGAGACCTACGCCGAGGTGATGACCGCCTTCGTGCTGGTCTGCTCCGTCATCTTCGTCGGCATCATGCTCTATATGGATCTCGTGCAGTATTTCGTGGGCGCGACCTACCGTGTGGGCCTGCCCATCGTGCCCATCCTGCTGATGGCCAACCTCTTCCTCGGCATCTTCTACAACCTCTCAATCTGGTACAAGCTCACCGGCCAGACCAAGTTCGGGGCCTACATCGCCCTCTTCGGCGCAGCTATCACGCTAGTGCTCAACTGGCTGCTGATCCCGCGCTTCGACTACATGGGCGCGGCCTGGACCACCTTCGCCTGCTACCTCTCCATGATGGTGGTCTCCTACCTCCTCGGTCAGAAGTACTACCACGTGGATTACGACCTCAAGCGCATCCTCTTCTACCTCTTCTTCGCTGTGGCGGTGTATGGCTTGAGCGTCGGTGTCAACAAACTTTTTGGCATCGAAAGCATGGGTGTCCGTTTGGCGGTCAACACGGTGATTCTGGTCGGTTATTTGGGCGTGTTAGGATGGATGAACAAGGAGATAGTGCGGGGGATTTTGAGGCGAAAATGATTATGAATTGAATTTGCCCGTACACCTGACGGCGTGCGAACAGTGCGCGCGCGTTATACCAGACAAACCATACGCAACTCCTCTGAGAAGCGTGCGATACCCTCTTGGATGCGCTGTACAGTTTTGGACGACGGACGACTTTTACCAGTGGCATAATGACTGAGTTGATGCCGGTTAATGCCCGTTATGGTCTGCAAATCAGCGAGATTCAGTCTTCCGTTGATATATTGAAGGAAACTGGCCGTGTCGAATTTGTACACAAACTCCATATCGGGCAATGACGGAAGCATCTCTTTCGCCTCCGCATACGAATTCTTCAAGTCATCCATTGCCTCTCCTACGGTCTTCCCCATTCCGATAAAACCTATTTTATGTTTATGCTGCGGCACTGCCGTATAGCTGCCGTCATTGTTCCGCTCTATGATCACTGTGATGTTTTCCATTATCTTGCAATTTTGATTATTTCACATTTATCCCCGATTGTTCTCTGACATATTTCATCAATTCCTTGCCTACATCAGCTGTTGAGTGTCTTGGAAGTTGAAATCTTTGTTCAGAGACGGGGCTCCACCACCATTCATGGTTTTTACCATCGCACACAAAATAGCATCCATTCGCTTTTAGCTTCTTTTTGAGTTCTGATATTTTCATAGTTGTTTTTCTCAACGCAAAAATACACAAATGTTAATTATATTCAATATATAAACGAATATTTTTATTAACAGAATTATGAACAATCGTATTCTGTTTTAATTACATAGTATGCTTTTCTGAGAAATGTTACACCCCGAACGAAAAAAAATCAACGCCTGTGATTTTTCGGAGTATCTTTGCGATATATTTGATACAAAGCGATGGTAATGGAAGAAACAGCTTTTTTGTAACTAATCAAAGAGAATGAGAGGCAGATTCTGCACGTATGCCGATACTATTCGGCTATTGAATGGCAAAAAAAGAGTTTCTGGAAGAAAATAATTGGTCGATTGTCGAATCCGTGTCTTGTTGGGTTATTGCCGCCGTGTTGCGCTACTTTCTGGCAACTAATCTACGTGAAAACGGCTTATGGTTCGTTTTGGCCTCCTACATCTTTCTGGTCGTTCATGGGGCGCTATTTGTTTCGTTTTGCCCGCAGGCCTGACGGCCCGCGAAAAAGACGCACCGGATGCCAGCATTCCTACCAAGCCTTTCAGCCCTATTACAGGCTGATTCCCAGAAGAAATGATTTCCCTTTTCCGTTGCGAAAACAAGGGCAGGCCGTTTGGTCTGCCGGGCTTGGTAGCAATAAGCGATTGCGGGTGGTTTCGCAGGCTGTTAGGCCTGCGGGCAGAAAGCGAGTGCTATACCTCCTCGTTTTCGTCCTCCTCTTTGCCGAGATACTGCGCCGTCAGGAATGACGTGAGCGGCACGAGACCGCCGAGGGTCAGAATCAACATGATGTTGCCGCCCGGCCAATGCATCATCTTGAACAACAAGGCCAAACTCAACAGACTGATGGAGAGTGCGCCCAACTTGAAAATACTCTTTTTCATATCGTAAAATCTTAATCGTTAACAATTTTCTTTTTCCATCTTTCTCCAGCAACATATTTGAAAACGCTTATATCCGCCATTCTCAGTTGCTGTTCGATCAAATCCAGCTGGTTGACCACCTCCACCGACATAGCATTCGCGAAATGGTAGTCTTCCCAGCTTGTTTTGTCTCCATATAGATTTTGATCCTGGAGTCGAAAATCCACCACATAAGCGGTATCTTCACCGACGTAACTGTTCAGTTGGTCTTGATACTGTTGCAACCGCGCCCGTAACTCACGTGCATTTCCCTGATCCAACATGAAATAGCTGGATTCCGCCACGGCGTCTAATCTATGCAGATGCTCGTTAGGCTCACCGTCCACATAAAGGATGAAGGCAGCCCGAAGGGAATCCAAATAGTGGTAAATGACACTTGCATCAGACAGATCTGACACTTCACAAAACAACAACGAATCTTTTTTCTCAAGCGCAATGTTGCATAAACGAGTCCACTCGGCGTCCTCCATATCCGACAACATCTCGTTGTTCTGCTCAAGGGTTGTCATGGACGAGCGGTAAGATGCCAGCACGTCGTGCGAATTGAGGTTCAGCGACACCCCCAGCAGGATACCGAACAACGAGCAACCCAGCGCCACAGCAACACATAGGACGCTGTATTTGGATGATTTACCTGATTTTGCCATAGTACGATAGATTTAATCCGCGAAAATACAATTTTTCATGCAAAAAATATTTTTGTTGTTAAAAAAACGTATTTTTGCCCCGAATTCAAAACCTGAAAAATATGACAAGATACGTAAGGACTCTGATGGCGATATGTTTGTGCGTGATGTCAAGTGCATTGTGCATGGGACAAAACGTGAAAATTTACGACACCTCCAATTCCGGACTGATTGACAATGACCTTTGGGCCGTGGTAGTGGACCACGGCGGCAACAAATGGTTGGGTACCATCAAATACGGGTTGGTCAAATTCGACGGCGACACGTTCACCGTTTTCAACAAGGAGAACTCCGCTATCAAAGGCGATTGCGTGACGACGCTGTTCGTGGATTCCAAAGGGAACCTTTGGGCCGAATATTCACGTCCGGAGGAGGGCATCGTCATGTACGATGGTAAAGTGTGGACGACATTCACAGCCGCCAGCATGGGGGTTGAAAGCATTGATGTGCGAGACATTCGCGAGACCCCCGACGGGACGATATGGTTTGCTTTCCCAAACAAAGCAATGATTTACAACGATGGGGCTTGGTCCACAATGAAAATCCCCGCCGACAACATTCTTTGCATGGATGTTCGGGAAGACGGCAGCATCGCAGTGGGTTGCAGTACACAGTTACTCATCTATTCGAACGGAAAATGGAAAAAATATACAGAAAAAAATTCCGAGCTGCAATTAGCAACCATCCGCGGACTGAAGTTCCGTCCCGACGGAGCCTTGATGATCGGTTATGGTGGCGGTTTCGGCGGCGGCGGACTCTCCGTGCTGAGCAGCAACTTCAAAGTGTGGACCCACTACAACAAGTCCAATTCACAGATCCCCGACCACATGATCCGAGACATTGAATACGACGGCAAAAACTACTGGATGGCCTCGAACAACGGATTGGTGAAAAAGGACGGGGCCTCCATCTCTGCGGTTTTCTTCAGGGAAGGGATGTTCGCAAATGTCATCAGCGACATCGCACTCGAAGGCAAAATCCTCTGGATCGCCACCCAGTTCGGCCTAGTCAGATACGAGCCATGAGGTAACCTTTACCTGCACGCATGTCGGTGCGCGATTTGTAACGTTAGAAGCGTCGTCTCCTACCACCCTTTCAGCCCTGAAGGAGCAACCGCGAACGAATTAGTATTTATCCTGTCGTATTATCGACGTCCTTGTCCGTGTTTTTCGTATTTTCGCGCTCTGAAATATCACCATCCAATGACAATGACAAAAAAACATCTCATCGCCTTATTGCTGATTTTCAGTAGTTTGACAACTCATGCACAAACGGTAAAGGACTTCAGCGAGCGTGTCTCTCCTTGGTTTTGGGGCGTGACGGTGTCGCCCGACGGCGGACTATGGTGCGCACTTGAGCATCAAGGGCAATTGTATCACGCCGAAGACATCCATTCCCTTTGGCACCAAGTGAAAACCATCGGCAAAGGAGATCCGGACAGCGAAAACTACGACGGCGGCGGCGAGATGTCCCGTATCGTCTGCCCCGACAGCAACACCGTTTTAGTATTCGGTACACTCCATAACCCTTTTCTGCACAAAAAGATAGACAAATGCTATTGGTATTCCAGTGACAAAGGCCGAACATGGGAATCGAGAGTTTTTGCCACTAACAAACAAATCGTCTATAGCGCATTTTGCGCTCCGTCGGGCGAGGTTTGGGTGGCAGGCGATACGCTCTACTACTCCGCCGACAAAGGAGTTAACTTTGTGAAAATTAATCACTTTCCTAAAAAACATTCTTCTCTAAGAAACAAGCAATGGCTGATGGTCCACCAAGGTGACGAATGGTTCTACACGACTAACCAGAAAATCAAATGGGAACGTTTCCCCTCAGGTCTCACTCCGCAGACAAAAGATATGGAAAACGACCTTCTGCTGGTCACAACGGAAGCCGGAGACATCTTACAGACCGCTGATTTGCAACACTTTGACACCGTCTTCCATACCATGGGTGTAGTTCCGAGGGCACTGCGTGTCTGTAACGGGAAACTCTATGGCTATGTTACCACCGACGCAAACAACTACTTCTGTCTCTTTTCCGGCGACAGCTGCATCCGTATGGGCTTTTTCAGCGACGACCACCCGATCAAGGCCCCGTGGAATCGTGCTACAACGAAGGATGACTGGCATTTGAGTTTCGAAAATGAAGATGAGCTTGAAATCGAAGACGAAGAACCTTATCCTTGGGGCTGGAAACAGAATGATATTCTACATCTCGATTTTGACAGGCAACAATGGTACCGGGTGGCGACCACACCGTTCAGCATAAAGTTCATGTATCCGTATCGTGACCAGCAGCATACTGGTCGGCAGCAGGTTGTCGTCAGCGACGGCAAAAAACTGTACGTTGTAAACGAAGACGAGCCGCAGTTAAGGCCGGTTCACATCGAGCGGCCATTGGATCAATTCCTCCGGTTTCCTATTGTCCAAGTCGTCATTTCCCCTTACACCCAAGGCTGTTTTCATGGTTGGGGAGACAATATCAACTATAACCGCAAGGACCATCTCTTTGTGGCGCAAAACGCCCGGTTGCACGACTCCATCGTGGCCGTTAATCTCGCTTTCCGTGCGGAGACGTTGGACTCCTTGCTCCGCGACCTTAACCTGCATTACGACTCGGCCATCACGCAAGGAATGTTCGCGTTCCCGCAGGCGGATTACGACACTGTCAAAAGCTATTACGAAAGATACCGGACAAGACTGTTCGACTATGCCTCTACGGAAGACATTCTGCATCTGAAGGATTCCGTTGCCACCCTCAGCGATTCGTTACTCCACTATATCCTGACCTCCGGTTTCCATGACGGCTGCACCACGACAGACTATTTCGTGGCCAAGTTGGTCAACAGCAACGGCGACAAGCTGTATGTTCAGGGGCAGGACGGCTCGTGCAGCATCGGGGGCGAACATCCCTATATGCTGCCGTTGGAGCTTCGGATCGGCGAATTCATCCTGCCGTGTACGAATATTCCCTTCATGAGGTTCCTCGGCGAGGCAATGCCGCCGGGAATGCTGCTCCGCCGCAATTTCTCCGAAGTAGATGTGCTGCTGAAGTGTCTGCGCTATCTCACGCACCCTCGGGAGGACTGGAGAGAGTGGTAGTGATTTTCACCGTCACCCCCTCATCGGCCAAAATAACGTCAGGAAAATAGCGGGTGGCGCACTCCCGGAAGCAGTCCTCTGTTTTGTACCGCGACGAGAAATGTCCTAACAGCAACTTTCCCGCACTGCACGCCTTGGCGAACTCGGCCGCTTGGGCAGCCGTGGAATGGCCGTACTTGCGGGCAAGTTCCTCATCCCCTTCGCAGTAGGTGGCGTCGTGGTAGAGCAGGTCCACGCCTTGCAGCAGGTCCGCGTACTGCATCACCGGACGGGTGTCGGAGAGGTAGGCGTAGCTGCGTGCCGGATCCGGCGGGGTGGTCAGTACCTCGTTGGGAACCACCCGGCCGTCGGCGGTGGTGAAGTCTCCCCCACCCCGGATCCGCTCGATCTCCGTGCACGGGATGGCGTATTGCTTGATGCACTCGGGGATGATGTGCCGGCTGCCCTGCTTCTCGCGGAAGAGGAACCCGTAGCACGGCACACGATGCTCTAACGGGAAGGCCGTCACGTCGAAGTGCGGGTCCGAGTGTATCACGGTAGGTTTCTTACAATCAATCGGAAGGATACGGATGTCGAAGGCAGCGTGGGTGACGAAAAAGTCGATCTGCGCCTGGAGGATGTCCACGAAATCGGCCGGCACGTGGAGATTGATGTCGGTGGTGCGTTTGTCGAGCGACAGCGACGATAGCAACCCGACCAGTCCGAGACAGTGGTCTCCGTGGGCGTGGCTGATGAAGATGTGCTCCAGCTGTCCGGGGTGGAATCCGTAGCGCAGGAACTGCGTCTGCGTTCCCTCGCCGCAGTCAATCATGTAGAGTTTGCCGCTGTGGCTGAGAATCTGCGAGGAGGTGTGGTGCCGCAACGTCGGTTTTGCACTCCCACAGCCGAGAATCGTGACGGTGAGTTCTACCATAGTAATCTTATACGTGTTCAGGACGAAAAGATCGATTCTTGTCGGTGAAACGATTGGCCTTGACGGGCAAGCCGCTACAGTCTCCGCGACACCTTGGGCAGCACTTCGGCTTTCCAGGTCGCGAAAGTGCCGTCGAGGATTTTCTGTCTGGCCGTCTTCACCAAGTCGAGGTAAAAGTGCAGATTGTGGATGCTGCCGATCATCGGGCCGAGGATTTCGTCGGCGACGTAGAGATGGCGCAGATAGGCACGGGTGTACTCACGGTCGGCGAAGAGGTCGCTGTCCGCATCGAGGGGGGTGAAGTCGGTCTTCCATTTCTCGTTGCGCATGTTCATGATGCCTTCCCAGGTGAAAATCATCCCGTTGCGACCGTTGCGCGTGGGCATCACGCAGTCGAACATATCAACGCCCAACGCAATGTCTTCCAATATGTTGGCCGGCGTGCCGACGCCCATCAGGTAGCGCGGTTTGTCTTTCGGCAGAATCTGGCAGCAGATGTCGGTCATCTCGTACATCAGCTCGGTGGGTTCGCCCACGGAGACGCCGCCGATGGCGTTGCCGTCGCAGTTCTTGGAGGCGACGTACTCGGCAGACTGCACGCGCAAGTCGCGGTAGGTGCTGCCCTGCACAATCGGGAAGAGCGTCTGCTCATAGCCGTAGTAGGGCTCGGTTTCAGCGAGACGGGCGATGCAGCGGTCGAGCCACTTGCAGGTGGTCTCCATCGAGTTTTTGGCGTACTTGTAGTCGGCGGGATAGGGTGTGCACTCGTCGAAAGCCATGATGATGTCGGCTCCGATGGCGCGCTCGATGTCCATCACCTTCTCCGGGCTGAAGAGGTGTCGCGAGCCGTCGATGTGCGACTGGAACCAGACGCCTTCTTCGGGGTTGATCTTGCGCCGGTGGCTCAGCGAGAAGACCTGGAAGCCGCCGCTGTCGGTGAGGATCGGGCGGTCCCAGCCGTTGAACTTGTGCAATCCGCCGGCCGCGCGCAGCACCTCGATGCCAGGCCGCAGGTAAAGGTGATAGGTATTGCCCAAGATGATCTGTGCTTTCACATCCTCTCTCACGTCCCTGATATGCAGCGATTTGACAGCGCCGAGTGTACCTACGGGCATAAATATCGGGGTCTCGATCAGACCGTGCGCGGTCTCGATCAGGCCGGCGCGTGCACGGCTTTTCCCATCTTCTTTTTGGAGTGTAAACTTCATTTTTTCTGTTCGTAAGTATGTTTATATTTTTTTGGCAAAAATACATCTTTTAACGAAATAATGCGTACTTTTGCGCCCAAACTATTAACCTAAACCGTTTCATAAAATGCAGATAACGAGAGTAGCATTGGCTATTTTAATCCTGTTTGGCGTTATAACTCTCATACAATTAGTCTATTACTACGTCATATACGGTCGTTTCGCGTTCCACAGGAAGAAGTCCGCGCTCGGGTTCCGCGACATCCCGGTCTCCGTGGTCATCGTGGTTCGTGACGACGCGGCCTTAGCCGTCCAGAACCTTCCCCTGCTTCTCGAGCAGCAGTATTCCTCCTACGAGATCGTGATTGTGAACGACCGTTCTCGCGACGAGAACTCGTTGCAGGCCATCCGCGAGTACAAGGACCGCTTCCCCAACAT
>ONQE01000153.1 GCA_900319925.1 uncultured Bacteroidales bacterium
TCGTTGATGTTGATTTGGATTTCCTTTCCGGTGATGACCTTGAGTTCTTCCTTCACGCTGTCAACTTCAGCACCGCCTTTGCCGATGATCACGCCGGGACGTCCAGCGTTGATGGTCACCGTGACGAGCTTGAGAGTTCTTTCAATGTAGATTTTCGAAATGCCGGCTTTTGAGAACTTAGCATTCAAATACTTTCTAATTTTGTCATCTTCGACGATTTTACCGGCGAAATTTTTGCCGCCGTACCAATTAGAGTCCCAGCCTCTTACGATTCCGAGGCGCAAGCCGATAGGATTAACTTTTTGACCCATACTTTACTTTAATTATTTTTGTGATTCTTCAATATTTTCAGCGGGCATGTTCTCCTCGTTGCGGTCGCCCAGGATGAGGGTGACGTGGTTGGAGCGCTTGCGGATGCGGGCCGCGCGTCCTTGCGGAGCCGTGCGGATGCGCTTCAGCATACGGCCGCCGTCCACCATGATGGTCTTTACGTACAGGTCGGCGTCTTCCAGACGCTTGCCCTCGTTCTTGACCTGCCAGTTGGCGATGGCTGACTTGAGCAGTTTGAGGAGTTTCTCGGATGACTCCCGGTGGGAGTACTTCAACACGTTCATGGCGTAATCTACGTTCTTGCCACGAATCACGTTGGCCATAATTCTGGTCTTGCGCGGTGAGGTCGGATTATCCACTAATCGGGCCACGTACACCGTTTTCATTGCTTCTTTACGCGCGTTTGCCGCGTTTCTCTGTTTTACACTCATTGTTTTTTCTATCTATTTTTAACTTTATATTTGTCTAATATTCAAACACTTAACCATCGAAAAAGTACCTCTTACGCGTACCTTATCAAATTGGCGGCAAAAATAGACTTTTTTTGCATACAATCAACACCTTACGGAATTTTTTTTCAACAAAATGAAAAGCCCATTGTTGATAAGACGCGGGACGCGAGACTTGAAGGGGGTATCCTTCGTGTCTCGCGTCCCGTGTCTTACGTCTTTGTTCTTGGAGAACGGTCTGACGAGAGTAAGCTGCTGATTTACATTACCACGCGATCTCCCGGTCGGTCGGGTGCTTCACGCTGTACGTGACCGTGAAGGTGCGGACTTCGCCGGGCTGCAGCTCGACGTCCCAGGTCACCACACCGATGTCGGTCTTGTCGTAGGTGGCTTTCGGCGTCACCGTAACATCCTTCACCTCAATGTCTTTGTTGTTGGAAATCGGGTATTGCTCCTTGAGGGTCAGCTTCACCGACTTGGTTTGGTTGTTCTTGACGGTGATGAGGTAGGACTGCGTGACGGTGGTGCTGTTGCCCACGTGCTTGGTGTTGCAGAAGTCCTTCTGTTTTTCGCGTTTCACGGAGATGCGCGGGTCGGTGGTGAGGGTCAGCGTGATCTGGCTCTCCGTGTCGTTCGGGCGCAGACGAGTGCGTCCCACGAAGGTGTTGTTGAACGTCACCGTGGCCTCGCCGGGCAGCAGGTTGTACTTCTCGTAGTCAGACAGCGTGGCGATGAGGTAGGTCTCGTCCGACAGCTTCGGGACGCTGTAGTATTTGAAGTCCGCTTTGATATCGTAACTCTTCAGGTCGATGAGCTTTTCCTTGCCGTTGCCGGGGATGTCGTAGGGCACGGCGATGTTGTAGGTTACGTGGATGTCCTGCTCCTCCACCTCCACATAGTCGTCCATCGTGACGGGTGCCGTCCATTTGTAGGATACTGCGTTGCTGGCGGGGGCTCCCTCTGACGTTGTGGCGTATGAGATGGAGTTGCTACGCAATCTCACGCCATCAATGACGGTTTGCGGTCTCTGGAAGCTCAGGAACCAGGTGGAGAACACCGGAGCCGTGGAGGAGCGGTTCGGGGTGGCGTTGGAGAGCGTGAGCTTCACGTTGTTCCAGTCGAGGCCGGTCAGCTGCTTGACTTTCGCCTTGGACTGCAGCGTGATGGATTTGTCCATCGACGGGATGTTGATGTCGTAGCATGGCACCCATTGCGCTTGGTTGGTGAAATAGGTGATTGTGAAAGTGGTGGTGATGTTTTCCGGCACGCTCACGGAGAGGCGCAGCATGCCGTTGAGTTGCAGGTGCTCTGTCTCGTCTTGGTTGATTTGGCTGTTCAACCGGTTCACGGTCTCTTTCAGCTTTTCGATTTTCTTATTGTCCTTGTCGATGCTCTTCTGCAGTTCTGCTGCTTTTGTGCGATAGAGTTCCATGTTCGCGTTGATGTCGGCGATGGAGACCGAACCTTCTTTCTGGCTCATGTTGTTCTGGGTGCCGTCGGTGACAAGTTTGAGCAGCTGTTTGTGGACGGCCAGCTCGTTCTGAACCTCTTTCAGCTGTTCTTGGTAGAGGTCGAGGGAATCCTGCAGTTTCTTGATTTGGGCGGCTTGTTCACGCGGTGTGAGGTAGTCTTGTGAGAATTCCGTGGCGGAAATCAATACCCCGTTGGCCTTGACTTTCAGGCTGTTGATTTCGATGTTGGGACTCAGTCCGTCGATGATCACCTCTTGGCTGCCGCTTTTGAGCGTGGCGGAGGCGGTGTGGGTGAGTGCGGCGCCGCGCAGATAGACGGTGGCTTCCATCAGCTTGGACGAAACCTGTTTTTGCGCCCACGTCGGGACAATGGCGGCCATCATCACGATGAGGATGGCGATAAATCTCTTTTGTGTCATAATGTAAAGAGGACTTCTGATTTTTCACTTCTTCACGTTGTTTCCGTTTATGGTGCGAAGTCCATAAACACCAGGTTGGGAAAACAACGCTGCAAAAATAAGACAATTTTCTACATATAAGTCGCAATACTTTCAAAGCTCCAACTCTTGTTAAACTCATTTGCGACTGTTATAAGTTGACGCTTGTTCTGCACGGAATGTTTAAATTTTAACAGCCAAAATGACACTCTCGCGGGCAAAATCAACAAGATTGTGCCCCAGGAGGTATTGGTTGGTATGAGTCCAAATCACCGGAGCCGCCGCCTGCTCTTCGCCAGCAATATCATTCGTCACGCGAACGTAAGCGTTGACAATGGGGTAGTCAAGGCTCCTACACGATGATGATGCGCTCCGACGGAGGAAACTACCGATATGGCCGCTCGCAGTATCTGACCTCCCTTGCCCTCGGCTAAGGGGGCGCACTGTATGCAAGTTGACTTCTAATCAACGAAACTTGATTAGAAGTCAACTTATATATATAGTAGTAATTATATAAAATGTTCCTATTTAGGACAGGGTTTATCGCCAATGAGGAAAAACCTGGCTCTAACGATTCATGTCTTAGCTCTTTACCACTTTCCGCACGGCCACCACTTTTCCTCCCTTGACTGCCTTCACGAAGTAGAGTCCGTAAGCAAATTGGGACATGTCGATTTGGACAGTCTGCTGGGGTGTTTCGTATAGGTTGGCATGTTGGAACACTAACTTACCGTATGCATCGAACAAATGGATTTCGTCAGGAATCCATTGTTCGTCGTTTATGGTACATTGCACATTGAGGATATTGGTGGTGGGGTTCGGATATACGATCATAGATACGTTGAGGTCGTGGTTCTGAATCCCGACGCCGGTGGTCAAATGGAGTGTCACAACGCTGTCGCAGTTGTTTGCGGCGGTGAATGTCTGCACGTAATCGCCTGATGCACAGTAGGTCAACCCGTTCCAGATGTAGCAGCTGTCGGCCGTCTCAATGGTGATTTCAGTGGTCACCGGTTGGTTGACAGTCAGATGCAGGGTGTCGACCTGCGTGCAGCCGTTGGCATCCTCGTGGGCGAAGGTGTAGTCGCCGGAAGCGGTGTAGGTCGTGCCGTTCCAGGTGATGCTCTCGCATGCGGTCTCGGAGAAGGCCAGGTTGGTCGGGTTGTTGACGGTCAGATGCAGGGTGTCGACCTGCGTGCAGCCGTTGGCGTCCTCGTGGGCGAAGGTGTAGTCGCCGGAGACGGTGTAGGTCGTGCCGTTCCAGGTGAAGCTCTCGCAGGCGGTCTCGGAGAAGGCCAGGTTCGTCGGGTTGTTGACGGTCAGGTGCAGGGTGTCGACCTGCGTACAGCCGTTGGCATCCTCGTGGGCGTAGGTGTAGTCGCCGGAAACGGTGTAGGTCGTGCCGTTCCAGGTGAAGCTCTCGCAGGCGGTCTCGGAGAATGCTAGGTTGGTCGGGCTGTGGATGGTCAGGTGCAACGTCACAATGCTGTCGGCGCCATGAATGTCTTGGTACGTGCGCGTGTAGTCGCCGGACTGTGTGTAAGTTTCGCCATCCCACTCGTAATTCTCGCAGGCGGTGGCCGAGAACTCGTTGGCGGAAGAATAGTAAACGGTCAGATGCAGGGTGTCAACTTGCGTACAACCGTTGGCATCGAGGTGAGTGTAGGTGTAATCACCCGTCGAGGTGTACATAGTTCCGTTCCAGAAGTAGGAGTCGTATGCGGTCACTGTTTCGCTTTGATGCTGTGGGTGGTTCACTGTCAGCTTGAGGGTATCCACGCTTGTGCAGCCGTTGGCGTTCGTGTAGGCGTAGGTGTATGTGCCGCTCTCGGTGTAGGTTGCATCGTGCCAGATGAAACTCTCGCACGCGGTTGCGGAGACGGTCATATAGGTGGGCTGGTGGATGGTCAGATGCAGGGTGTCGACCTGCGTGCAGCCGTTGGCATCCTCGTGGGCGAAGGTGTAGTCGCCGGAAACGGTGTATGTCATGCCGTTCCAGGTGAAGCTTTCGCAGGCGGTCTCGGAGAAGGCCAGGTTGGTCGGGTTGTGGATGGTCAGATGCAGGGTGTCGACCTGCGTGCAGCCGTTGGCATCCTCGTGGGCGAAGGTGTAGGCGCCG
>ONQE01000108.1 GCA_900319925.1 uncultured Bacteroidales bacterium
ACCATCGAAGAGGCCAAGGGCACCGACACGTACGTGAAGGTCGTCGAGGGCATGCAGTTCGACCGCGGTTACATTTCTCCTTACTTCGTGACCGACACCGAGAAGATGGAGGCCGTCTATGACACGCCGTACATCCTCATCTACGACAAGAAAATCAGCAACATGAAGGAGTTCCTTCCGATTCTGGAGAAGGTCGTCCAAACCGGCCGTCCGATGCTGATTATCTCCGAAGACGTTGACAGCGAGGCTCTCGCCACGTTGGTCGTCAACCGTCTGCGCGGCGGTCTGAAGATCGTGGCCGTCAAGGCTCCCGGCTTCGGCGACAGAAGAAAAGAGATGCTGGAAGACATCGCCATCCTGACCGGCGGCACCGTGATTTCCGAGGAGAAAGGCTACAAACTGGAAGACGCCACCCTCGAGATGCTCGGCACTGCGGAGAAGATCACCGTGGACAAGGAGAACACCACCATTGTCAGCGGCAAGGGCGACAAGAAGGCCATCGATGCCCGTATCGCCATGATCAAGTCCCAGATTGAGAAGACCACTTCCGACTACGACCGCGAGAAACTGCAGGAGCGTCTTGCCAAAATGGCAGGCGGCGTGGCAGTCATCTACGTGGGTGCAGCTTCCGAAGTGGAGATGAAGGAGAAGAAAGACCGCTTCGACGACGCTTTGCACGCCACCCGTGCCGCCATCGAAGAGGGTATCATCCCTGGCGGCGGTGTCGCTTACATCCGCAGCATCGCCGGCATGAAGGGCCTGAAGGGCGAGAACGAGGACCAGCAGATCGGTATCGACATCGTGCGCCGCGCTCTGGAAGAGCCGCTGCGTCAGATTGCCGCCAATGCCGGTAAGGAAGGTTCCGTCATCGTGAACGCCGTGGCCAAGGGCAAAGGCGACTATGGTTACAACGCCCGCACCGATGAGTACCAGCACTTGGTCGAGGCCGGTGTCATCGACCCGACGAAGGTCTCCCGCGTGGCTTTGGAGAACGCCGCTTCCATCGCCGGCATGTTGCTCACGACTGAGTGCGTGCTTGCCGAAATCAAGGAAGAAACGCCCGCCATGCCCGCCGGCGGTATGAACCCCGGAATGGGAGGGATGTACTAATAGCTAACAGTTAGCAGTTAGCAGTTAACGGGGAGCTCGAAAGGGCTCCCCTTTATTGTTTGGGAAGGTGATGTCGGCCGCGAAGGGGGGTGGTTGATTCGCACTCCTTCCGATGGAGGAGGTCAGCTCGGTCGAAAAAAAATCCCCGTAGCCGTTGAGCTGCGGGGATTTTCGATAGGGTAGGGCAGTCACTTACTGAACCTTGGCGGTCATGGTGATGGTGCGCACAGCGTTTGCGGGATCGTTGGTGATGAGATCGAAAGAGGCTTTCTGGTCGCTGTTGCGGTTGGGGGCCTTGAAGATGACCGTGATTTCCGCGGTGGCGCCGGAAGGAATCTCCGTCATGTTGGCGCTGACTTTGAATGCCGAGTTGCTGGACTCCAGGTTGCGGATGATCAGCGGGCTCTTGCCGGTGTTGCGGACAGTGATCGTCTGCGTCTTGGAGGTGTTCTTCTGCATTTGGCCGAAGTCAAGGGTGGTGGCGGAAACCTCGCTCACGGGGGCGCTCTTCAGCTGCTTCGGGGTCATCTTGGAGAAATCCTCCTTGATGTTCATGGCGTAATGCACGCGCTTCGTCGGCTCGATGGAGTCGTTGGTCTTGAAGGTGACTTGGTCTTTCGTCATGCCGTAGGCGTGGCGTTTGGAGGCGTCGTATTTCAGTACGATGAAGCCTTCCTGACCGGGTTTCAGCTCGTTGCCGAAGTTGCGGGTGACCTCGCTGACATACTCACCGCCTTTGTCGAGGGTGATGCTGACGGGCTTGGTCCAGAAGTTGCGCACATAGAAGGTGTCGGTGACCGACTCGGTGTTCATCAGATTGTGGGCCACGTCGGGTTCCTTGATACGCATCATACCGGCGGTCTTGGTGTAACCGGCAATTTCGAACTCTGTCGGGGGGCGTTTGATGACCTCGCCCTTGATGAAGATCATGTGCGGGGAGGCTTTCTCGTCCTGGATGAACTTGGGCTCATTGGTGGTCACGCGGATGTTTTTGTTGAAGGCACCGGGACGGTTGTAGGGGTTGTAGGTGGCCTCGATGTAGCCCTTCTCGCCGGGGGCGATGGCGCCCTTGGTGTAGTTTGCCGCCGTGCAGCCACAGCCCGGACGGACGTTGGTGAGCTCCAGAGGCTCGTTGCCGACATTCGTGAAGATGAATTTGCCGGTCACTTTGCCACCCTCTTCCTTGATTTTGCCGAAGTCGTAGGTGGTGTTCTCGAACTTGATTTCCGGCTGGGCGACGCAGCAAAACGCCGTCACAACCGCTAACAATAACAAGCTTAACTTTTTCATTGTTTTTGTTGTTTATTTTATTGATGTTTGTTTAACAAATATTTTAATACCTTAATTTTGAGCCTGCAAAGATACAATTTTTTCGCCGAACTGGTTCAAATTAATTCCATCAAAGTTGCCGGAGGACATCAAAAGCAGGACAGCGTTGCGCCAATCGGCCGACAGCAGGGCGTTTTTCATCTTTTCGGAATCGTTGAATACTTGGAGGTCTTTACGCTGGAAAGCCTCATAGATCGCTTCAGGGTGGATAGGCGGGAGCTTTTTGTGGGCGACAGCGGTAGGGGAGTAGTACACCATAGCCGTGTCGGCCTCGTCCATCGCATGGGCGTACTGGCGCAGGAATTCTTCGGTGAGGCTGCTGAAGGTGTGCAGTTCCATACAGGCAACCAACTTGCGGTCGGGGTACTGCTCCCGGACGGCGTTGATGGTGGCTTTGAGCTTGGACGGGGAGTGTGCGAAATCCTTATAGACCGCACAATCCGTCGTTTTCGCGATCAGTTCGAGCCGCTTGGATGCGCCCTTGAAGGTGGCAATGGCCTCGTAGAATTGACCGTCGGTGAGACCGAGCGCGTTGCAGGCGAGGCGTGCCGCATTGAGGTTCATGAGGTTGTGCTTGCCGAAAATCAGCAGCGGGGTCTCCTGGCCGTTGTGCGTCAGATAGGTGACACCGTCGCGGATGATGTACGGATGGACGCCGTAAGGGTGGCAGACCGTGTTCGTAATGGTGGAGGCCAGCTTCCGAAGCTCTTCATCTTCTTGACAATAAATGAGTTGTCCATCCTGCGGAATCATTTTGGCGAAGATGGCGAACTGCTCCACGTAGTTCTCGAAGGTGGGGAAGACGTTGATGTGGTCCCACGCGATGCCGCTGATGATGCCGATGGTGGGCTGATAGACGTGGAATTTGGGTCGCCGGTCGATGGGGGAGGTTAGGTACTCGTCGCCCTCGATGACCATGACCTTGGCCGTGTCGGAGAGGCGCACCATGACCTCGAAGCCCTCCAGCTGCGCCCCGACCATATAGTCACAGTCGATGCCGTGGTGCTGCAGCACGTGGATGATCATGGAGGTGATGGTGGTCTTGCCATGGCTGCCGCCGACCACCACGCGGACTTTGTCCTTGCTCTGTTCGTAGAGGTATTCGGGATAGGAGAATATCCTGATTCCCAACTCTTTGGCTTTCAGGAGTTCGGGGTTGTCTTCGCGGGCGTGCATGCCCAAGATGACGGCGTCGAGCTCTGGGGTGATTTTCTCGGGATGCCAGCCGATGTCATCAGGCAGGATGCCGTACTTGGCGAGGCGGCTGCGGGCGGGGTCGAAAATCTCGTCATCCGATCCGGTGACGTCGAACCCTTTGATTTTCAGGGCTATGGCCAGGTTATGCATGGCGCTGCCCCCGATGGCGATAAAGTGTACTCTCATTTTATTGGGTTAATGGGTTTTATTCGGGTTAAGGGTTAAGGGTTAAGGTTTAAGGGTTAAGGGTTAAGGGTTACTCGGTTAGTAGTTTGTAGATATAATATTATAAGGTAACAGACTTGCGGATAACGAAAAAGTTGAAAGGATGTTGCAGAAAAAAGTTGCCGTTTTCGTTATTTGGCGGTCGCCGTCAAAATTCGTTCCGGACAGGCCGTCTAAATGTCGAAAAAAAGTGTACTTTTGCGGCCTGAAAAATGCGGGTGTGGCGTAATTGGTAGCCGCGCCAGACTTAGGATCTGGTGGTGAAAGCCGTGGGGGTTCGAGTCCCCCCATCCGCACTTTCATTTCGTCATTCTCATTCATAATTCCGTATGTCATATATTATATAATGTATTGCTCTACGATTTGCTTTTTGTCTACGATTCGCGTGTCGCCTTGGATTTTCAATTCTCGGCGCGATATTGATTTGGCTGATAATTTATATTATGTTAAATTGAGATGTTGGTGCCGGGGCTGCGATTGTCATTTTTTTGTATTTTTGCAGCGTTAAAATAAAATCGAAATGCACGGACTTGTGATGAAATCGACCGGAAGCTGGTACACGGTACTTGACGAGTTGTCAGGCGCGCGTACGGATTGCAGGTTGCGCGGACAGTTCCGGATTCGCGGCATCAAAGATACGAATCCCGTGGTGGTTGGCGACCGTGTGACCTGGGAACCCGGCGACGATGGCACGGGCAGCATCACCGCGATCGCGCCGCGCACAAACTACATCGAACGCAAATCCACGAATCTCTCCAAGATACGCCACTTGATTGCCGCCAACATCGACTTGGCCTTCTTAGTGGTCACCCTCCGTGAACCACGCACTTCCTTGGGCTTCATCGACCGGTTTCTGGTTGCTGCCGAAGGTTTCCGTATCCCTGTATGCCTGGTATTCAACAAGATGGATCTCTATGACGATTCCGAAATGGCTGTCGTTGAGGAACTTACGGCACTCTATCGGAACATCGGCTACGGCGTGACGCACACGTCGGTGATTTCCGGTGAAGGAATTGAAGGCCTGAAATCGATGATTGACGGGAAAGTTTGCCTGTTCAGCGGCCACTCTGGTACGGGTAAGTCCGCGATAATCAGCGCAATAGACCCGAATCTGAATCTCCGGACGGGCGATATCTCGAAAGTGCACAACAAGGGAAAGCACACCACCACCTTTGCGGAAATGTTCCCGTTGGCGGGCGGCTACATGATCGATACGCCCGGTATCAAAGAGTTCGGGCTCATACAATATACGAAGGAGGAGGTTCGCGACTACTTCCCCGAGCTGCGGGCTTTCAACAACCGTTGCAAATTCGATGACTGCAGCCACACCCACGAGCCCGGCTGCCTGGTTCAGGAGGCCGTGGAAAACGGTGAAATCGCCCTGTCGCGGTATCTCAACTACCTTGCCATCCTCGAGGCCGATGATATGAAACTGGCCGATTGGGAGCTGCGGTAAAACAGAATAGGAGAGCCCCTACCCTTTTTCTACCCCTTAACCGTTATACACCTCAAAACTGTGATCGTCATAGAAGAAGACGATCTTCTGCAGTTTTTTCCCTTGCGCGGGCGCAGGAGCATTGGCGTGCCGTTCGCGTCGGGCGGGAACGGTGCGAGCTTCGGATGCCGGTTTGCGAGGACGGGAAGGTGCCGCGGGAACGCTTGCAGGCGTAACAGATTCCTCAACGGGAGCTGGATGGAGTGTCTCGATTGCAGAAGCACTTGTATCTTTCTCGTCTTCAGTAAATTCCAATTCATCCTCAGTTTCGTCAACGGCAAGATTCGCTTCAACATCCCGCTCAGAATCGTCCGTGTTGTCGAAATCACCGAAGAGATCGTGTTGGGCGCCGAATTTTGAATTCTCAGAGGGATGTTCGACAGAGGGCTCCGTCAGTGCGTCCGTGCTCGGATTTCCTGGTAGTCCGTTCGCCTCTTCTGGACGCAGCATTTCGCCCATACCCATGATCAACCATTCGGTTGAGATCTCTGGATACTTGGCGAGGATCTTACGCGCTACGTCCAGACTCGGTTGATTACGGCCTGTCAACAGATGGGTCAGCCCTGAACGACTGATTCCGATTGTATCCGCAAATGCGGATGCGGACAATTGTGAATACTCAATAGTTTGTCTAATTCGATCTATCATTCTGTTTATAAATTTATTTTATACAACAATAACACATACACAACAACCAGCTCCCGTAACTATCATACAAATATAACCAATGACAATACAACCAATTCGCGCACGGTTACGTCGGTATAATACGTTTGTCAATACAATTTGTTACAAAAATAATTACCGTAACAACCGTAAAATCCACATATTCTAAGATCCTACGAATTGTTGATAACTACTTTGTTCAAAACATTAGATAATATGTATATAGTACTGATATTCATAAAAATAACTATATATGAATACGTTAAGCATACGATGTTGATAAAACCGATTGTTTATTTCCATCTTTAGTATAAATAAATAATATAAAATACGTGGAAATAAGTATGTTATAGATGTGCGTATAATCATATACATCAAGTAAAGGTGTAGGTTGGTTATATCCAAGAAAGAATGTGTGTTCAGAGTAGTTTTTTATTATTCAACATTGGACATCGTTTGAACAATGGTACGATTGTATATTTCCGTCGTATCTGTGTTATTTACAAATGTATGCGAAATGGATCGTTGTGGATACAATTGTAAATATATTATATATCGTTGTATTTATAATGAGTACTTTTGTGAATTGATGTATTTTTGTAACTCTATTGTTTTTGGATACTATCGAGTTGAATCGTTATTCCTACTTTGGTTACCTTTGGATAAATCGAAAATCCGGTCTCTGATGTAACTCGCCCTTAAATTTTAAATTCTCGACGCGATAAAAAATTATATTTTTGCCGCCGCTTTAGGAGGGGCTATTCCCCACCCTATTGAATCTATTTGGGAATTCAAATCAAAACCAATGTTTATATGAAGGGAGTATATACAATATTGTTGTTAATATGTTCGAACGTGTTCATGACGTTCGCGTGGTACAGTCATCTGAAGCTGCAGAGCACGGCTTGGTTTAGCAAGCTGTCGTTGCCGTTGGTGATCCTCTTCAGCTGGAGCATCGCGTTGGTCGAGTATTCCTTCATGGTGCCCGCCAACCGCATCGGCTTCATCGGCAACGGCGGACCGTTCAACCTCTGGCAGCTCAAGGTCATCCAGGAGTTCATCTCCCTTTCTGTTTTCACTGTCTTCGTGCTCGTGGTCTTCAAGGACCAGCCTTTCACCTACAACCATCTTATCGGTTTCTGCCTGTTGATCCTTGCTGTCTATTTTATATTCAAGAAGTAGGATTGGTGATTAGTGATTGGTGAATTGGGATCGGGTGCTTAGCATCTTATATCTTAACCTCTCAAAATCAATCATTTATCGTTTATTGAAAATTATTTCGTCGGGGATGCAATAATCCGGGGTGGCTGGCGTTATCCGTATGTTATTACAAAGTTTCCTAAAACAATTGCCGATGGATAAAAATTGTACCCCTGTCATCAAAAGAACGGTCAAAAAGGAGAAACCTTCGAGGAAGATCATCGAGAACCTCCTGAACTATTCCAAGTCCCTGAGCGTCATCGTGGGGATTGCGCCGCAACCGTTGCTTTTCATCAACAACTAACCGCTGTTGAAGTTTGTCATGCCGCATCGCGCCGTTATCGGCTTAGGCAGCAATATAGGCGTCCGTGCCTTCTACCTTGAGTTGGCTGATCTTCTTATCGGTTGGGAGGTCGGGTGTGTTGTGCGCCGTTCGTCTGTCATCGAGACCCCGGCCTGGGGGTTTGAGTCGGATCCCTTCCTCAATCGGGTCATCGTGGTGGAGACGGAGCTTGATCCCCTGCCACTTTTGGATGCGCTGCAAAGCATCGAGCGGCGGCTGGGCCGTACCGAGAAGAGCACGGTGGCGGAGGACGGCAGCCCCGTCTATCACGCCCGCACCATCGACCTTGACATTCTCGACTACGATGGGATGCGCTACCATGACG
>ONQE01000134.1:0-10823 GCA_900319925.1 uncultured Bacteroidales bacterium
TCATAGCATCCAAGGTCCACCGTGTCGCGCTTGACACGCGCCGTGCCGTCAAGGTCGAGGCTGTCCAGCACGGCGGAATTGTCGCCGGAATTGGCACATACAGAACCGTTCTGGAAATGCCAGTCCGCATTGGGCGTATTGTCGGAGGCGCCTGCCGTTGCGGAACTGTTCACAAACAATGGCAGGTTGACGTCGTTGAGGATAATGATACTGTCGCCCAAACAACCGCCTTCCACTGCCGAGAACGAAACTACAGGGTCTCCGGCAATATTGGCGGGTTCCCCGTTTTTCTCGTTGCCCCACACAATGCAGTTGGTCAGCGAGGTGCCGTTGTACCCGTAAACACCGGCACCGTCAGAGTTGGAGGAATTGCGTACTATTGTCGTGTTGACGATGGCACCAGTACCGCTGATTCCGCCGCCACTGCTATATGACGAGGAGACCGCCGTATTGTTATCTACCAAACAGTTCCGAACCTGCGACACATTCATGTAAATTCCACCGCCGTAAGAGGACTGGTTGTGGCTAATCCGACAAGAGAGGAGATTTGCCATGTAGATATATACACCACCTCCCATGTTGGCAGTGTTGTTGGTAATACGACAATTGCTGACTGTGGCACGGTAAGCATAGACACCACCGCCCTCATAGTAAGAGCTATTCCCCTCAATATCACAGTTTTCCAAAGTGGCATAGTCGTAACAGCACACACCGCCGCCATCGCTGGTCGTTGAAACATTGTCCAAAATCTTGCACTGTGACAAACGGCCTTTATTACGCAGATAGGCACCAGCGCCGTCGCCTGCTATCTGACCATGCTGGATTGTGAAACCGTCCCACGTTGTCTGGGTGTTGAAGAACACCGGCTGGTTGAGCACCCGTCTCGCAGAAGCGCCGTCCAAAATCGTCGCGTGGGTTTCGAAGTTCCGCAACGACAAGTCGTAGTTGGCTGGCTCGTTGCCCGCAAATCCGCCATACACGTTCACGCCTTCCACCATCGTGAAAGCATTCATACTGCTTGTATCTCCGTAGTAGGTGCCGTTGGCCACCCAAACGTCCAAGGTTAATCCGTAAACGTTCTGAATATCCAATGCGGTACTCAATGCAAATTGCAGATCGTTAGTCGCCAACGCCCAACTGGACCCGTCACCCGTTCCATTCTCGGTCACGTAGATATGATCGGTACAGGCAACCCCTGTGGTAAAGAAAGTGCTTTTCCAGCTGCTCACGCTGTCAGGGCAGACCGACTGCACCCGAACCATATAATTGGTTGCCTGAGAAAGGTTGTTCATATTGAGACTGGTGCCGGTAACGCCATTCGCATACAGGGTCCAATCCTCGTTGGCAGCCTTTTTGTATTCTACATTGTATGTGCCGCTGCCGCCAGTCCACGACAAATCAGCGGTATGGGCAGTGATATTGTTCACCTCAAAAGTGGTCGGTTTCTGGCAGACGAGAGAACTGGCAGGCGTGATGCCCAACACAATCTGGTTTTTCACATCAATGACGGTGCCGGAATAGCCAAGGGGATTAATCGGGTCATAATTCGTACCGTCGCTATAAACATATATAGCCTGGTCAGCGGCATTGAAAACACGGCAAGTCATACCGCTTAACCAAGAACCGGTATTATCATCCATGACGAGGGCAATATTGCTCGTTCCATTATATTCGAAACCGTCAATATTGAAAACAGTCCATGCATTGGCAGCCATCGTTATTTCCCCAGAAAAAACCCTGTCACTGGCCGTAACGGTTATCCAATCGTTGCTGGAAGTAAAAGCCGCCTTGTCTGTATGAACAATATACAAATCGTAATTGCGGGTCATTGCCGAACCTTGATTATAGAAGGCAATCTTGTTGATTGTACCGGCCATACCGATTTCGCCGGCCGTGTAAATCTGCTGGGTCAACGAATATTTATAGTACGAATAGCTGGGAAGATATCCATTCGAGGAGGTACCGTAACCGATGACCACATCGTCGGTCGCAAGGAAGTCGAACGCGTTCGACCACAAACTGGTAGCACCACTGCTATTACAGTTGGAGCGCACCTTGACGCTGTAGTAAGTATCAGCTGTGAGGCCCGTCAGCGTATAAGGGTTGGTAGTAGCGGTAATGAGGTTGGTCTCATCATCGTTAAGACAAATCTGCCAAGAGGTGGCTGTACCATTCTCCGTCCAGCCCAATGTAGCAGAATGGGAAGAGACATTGCTCAACGTGAGGTCCGTGGGACGAACACAAGTTGTGCTACCCGCAGGCGTGTAATAGAATGTGGTCTTGGGCAAGAAGTTCTGTTGGGTGGGGGTAATACCATAACTCAAATAGTGTTCGCCCGATATAGAAGCGCCGCTCACCGTCTCCCCATACCATTCGGAGAAGGAATAATCGTCTCCTGGGATTACAGTATAGATGCCGACAAGCAAATTGCCCCCATTGTAGGTGTAGGGTTGGTCAAAAACAACCGACATAACCCCTCCGATAATTTCCAAAGTACCCTCGAAGACGACAGTACCGGGACCGACAAAATCACTGATAGTTGGCGACGCGACCTCAGTGAGGAAAACCCTGAAAGTGGGATTGCCCCAATTCGAACCGGTTTCTTCGGCGTAGAAGCTCATGCCGGTGATGGTGGAACCATTCATCACAGATAGTTCCAGCGCCGGATACACCATCTCCATCTTCTGATATTCATCCGCATAAAAGCCATAAACGGGAACATACTCGTTGGTGAGTGTCCCATTGTGTACGGTCAACTCTTGCTGTGCAGAGCCAACTCGAGGTGCCACGAGCACCAATAGTGTTAATACAATCGTAAAAATCTTTCTCATATTCCGGTTGTTTTTTTAACAATCATTTTTCTATGGCTAAACCATCAAAGTATAAACCATGCTTTTTCTAAATCTTTCTCACATAATCAGACATCGTACTCCTTTTTGCCAAACAACGCCGCAAAAATAACAAATACAACAACCCCCGCCGCAGATTCAACACCCACGGCAGCTGGATTTTATCAACAAGTTATGAACAAATGCCAAGAAACTTGCGAAGGCCGCCAACACAAACATCAACGGACCTTTCACAAATAACAAATCACAAGTCTCAAATCACAAGTCTCAAATCACAAGTCACAAATCACAAGTCACAAATCACAAATCACACATCACAAATCACACATCAGGCAAAACAACCACACCGGCAACGTCGCGAATAATATCGAATCCACCCGGTCGAGGACGCCGCCGTGGCCCGGGATGATGTTGCCGCTGTCCTTCACACCGGCCTTGCGCTTGAACATCGACTCTAGGAGATCGCCCAACAAGCCGAAAACTTCTGTCAGCAAAGCCACGACAATCCAATGCCACACCTTGAGGCCCGCCGACTGGAAGAACGGGATGTAGAAAAGCCCGACCGCCAGTCCGACCGTGACCACGCAGCTGCCCAAAAAGCCTTCCCACGTCTTGCCAGGAGAGATTTCCGGTGCCAGCTTATGCTTGCCGAACAGCGAGCCGAAGACGTATGCGGCAGTGTCGGCCATCCAAATCAGGATGAAGAATCCGAGCACCTGCGCGGGACATTGCACACTCCATACAAAAAACAACACCGACAAAGGAAGCACTATCCATACTAACGACAACAGCCCCATCCCGATATTCTGAACCGGGTTTTCGTGACGGGTGAACAATTCCGGCAGGAAGACGGCCACCACAGAGAGCAGAATCAGCACTCCTTCGTAAGGAAATATCTTAATGCGAATGCCGGGTTCGTGCGGTAATCCCCGCACAAAAAGATAGAACTGTGAAGCAAAGAGGAATGCCAATGCCATGGTAAGACCGGCAACAATCGCGAAGGGATATCGCACTTTCAGTTCCGGGGTTTCATACATCTTGTATAATTCCCTGATTCCAACCACAATGAGGAAAAAGGTCAGCGGCACGGCCACCCATTGGGTGAAGACCGCCGCCACCATCAAAGCGATATAGACGATGCCCGAGGCCGTTCTGGTCAGTACATTACGCATGTTGCGGGGGTCTTTCGTCCAACAGAAGCAGGATATAGCGGGGTTGCTGCGGGGTGCGCACCTCCTTGTTGTCGACCTTGGGCAGCACGGACGGGGTGACGAACTCCATACCGGCCTCCTGGGCGAACTTCTTGTTCCGATCCAAGGCGCTTTCGATGTCGGGTACAATATCGCTCATACGCGAAATCACAATCACGTCCTTGGCAATGTTGCGCATGGAGAGGAACCGCGACACCGGCTGCGTGAAGCCGATGCTGCCGGTGCGCGCCACCAAAGTGGTGGACAACGCAACCACCGCATCCATCGGGGTGTTCGTGGAGAGGGTGTTGACGTAGTTCATCTGCGCCTGCTCCAAATCGGGACAGAGATTGTTGTGGGTGCAGACCACCGCATTGTACTGTTGATCCTTGGCCAACCTCCTCAGTAAGTCGAGACGGTCCTGACGCGTGTGGCAACGCAGAATCTTGCCGCCGTTGGCTTGGAAGTTCTGCCAGAACTCCACCTGGACGTTGGTCATCGGCGCCAGATAGTCTAACGAGGGGCGTCCGTCCTCGATATGGTCGTGCGACACGACACTCTTCCGAATGACGCCGCGGATATACTCTTTGTCTGTGATAAAATTGGTTTCGTTTTGGTCCATTACGCTTCAGGATTTGTAGATTCAGGGGCTTCCTCGGCCGGCTTGACCTCGGCATCGGAAGCGGTTTCAGGGATGCGCTCTGCGGGAGCAAAAGGACGGGGGCCCAGGATGCGTTCCACATCTTCGGTGAAGATGACCTCGCGCTCCAAGAGCAGCTTGGCCAACGTCTCCACATTGTCGTAGTGGTCGGTGAGGATCTTCTTGGCACACGCGTACGCCTTCTCGATGAGCAGATGCACACGTTCGTCGATCTCCTCAGCAGTCTTCTCACTATAGGGCTTGGTCATGCTGTACTCTTGCTGACCCGTTGAATCATAATAACTTACGTTGCCGATTTTTTCGTCTAAACCGTAATAGACAACCATGGCGTAGGCCTGCTTGCTCACCCGTTCGAGGTCGTTGAGAGCGCCGGTGGAGATTCTGCCGAAGAAGACCTCCTCGGCGGCGCGTCCGCCTAAGGTGGCAGCCATCTCGTCGAAGAGCTGCTCGTATGTGGTGAGCTGCCGCTCCTCAGGCAGGTACCAGGCGGCTCCGAGAGCCTTGCCACGCGGCACGATGGTGACCTTCACCAACGGAGAGGCGTAACGCAGCATCCAGCTCACGCAGGCGTGACCTGACTCGTGGTAGGCGATGGTTTTCTTCTCCTCGGGGGAGATCACACTGCCCCTGCGCTCCAAGCCTCCGATGATGCGATCGACGGCGGAAAGGAAGTCCACCTTCTCGACCTGCTTCTTGCCCTGACGGGCGGCGATGAGGGCAGCCTCGTTGCAGACGTTGGCAATATCGGCACCAGAGAAACCGGGCGTCTGCTTGGCGAAGAAGTCCAAATCCACATCGGGACCGAGCTTGAGGTTGCGCACGTGGACGCCGAAGATGCCCTTGCGCTCGTTGAGGTTGGGCAACTCGACCTGTATCTGGCGGTCGAAGCGGCCGGCACGCAGCAGGGCGCGGTCGAGGATGTCGGCGCGGTTGGTGGCCGCCATGATGATGACACCGGCGTTGGTACCGAAACCGTCCATCTCCGTAAGAAGTTGGTTCAGCGTGCTTTCGCGCTCGTCATTGGCATTCGAGAACGCCCCTTTGCCGCGGGCGCGCCCGATGGCGTCGATCTCGTCAATGAAGATGATGCAGGGGGCCTTCTCCTTGGCGTTGCGGAAGAGGTCGCGGACACGCGAGGCGCCCACACCCACGAACATCTCCACGAAGTCGGAGCCCGACATCGAGAAGAAGGGACCCAAGACCGTGTATTTCTCAGGATTCTTGAGGAAATCGACGACCTCCTCGATCTCGAACTTCGCACCTTCCAAACCGGCCACGTCCTTGAACGTGACCACTTGGCCGGTCTTCTCGTCGAACTCCTGCGCACGCGACTTGCCGATGTTGAAGATGTTACCGGCACCGCCGAACGGACCACCGCCATTGCGCATCTGCCGCATGGAGAAGAAGTAGAGCATGAAAATCAGCAACAGCGGGAATACCCAAATCAACAGCTCGAAGCCCCAGTTCTGAGAGTTGTCCTGCTTCATCGGGAAGTCGTACTCCTTGGCCACCTCGCTGGCCACCAAGGTGCTGTCCTGTGCCAGACGCTCGGCCACATACTGACTCTTGGCATCGCGAAGATTCTCGTTATAGACCTGCAAGTCGGTGACCACCAAGTAGTATTGCGGACCCGTGGTGTTTTCTTTCACGTCGTTGTGCACCGCATTGTGCTCCAGCGCTTCTTTTTTCAGGAAGATGTTGATGTGCGAGTTCTTCTTCACGAACTCCACGTGCTCGATGTCCTGGTTCTTCACCATCTGGTAGAACTCCATGTCGTTCACCTCTTTGATGGCGCCGCCCGAGGAGAAGAAATAGATGCCCACGAGTACCAACGTGACTAACAGGTAGAAAATCGACCAGTTGAATTTCTTCTTCCCGCCGTTCTGCCCGTTTTGTCCGTTCTGCCCGTTCTTTCCACCGAGAAAATCCGGAATATTCTTTCCTTTGTTATTGTCGTTTACGTTATTGCTTCCCATCAATTATCCATTATCGGTTATCAATTGTCAACTATCACGGTGGCTAACACCTTTTAGAATTTCTGGATTTCAGCATCGCCCCAGAGGGATTCAAGCTGGTAGTGTTCGCGGGCCTCGGGGAGGAAAATATGCACCAAAATGTTGAAGTAGTCGAGCAGGACCCACTCCTTGTTCTCCAGTCCTTCGACATGCAACGGCTTCACACCGGCCACGCGTTGCGTCTGTTCCTGCACGAAGTCGCACAACGTCTCCACATGGGGTTTGGAATTGCCGGTGCAGACGATGAAATAGTCGAAATAGACGTGGTTTATCTTCTTCAGATTGACGCAGTGGATATCCACGCCCTGCTTCTCAATCAAGGCTTGTATAATCAGTTCTTCCAGGTTCCCTTCGTAGGGTACACCTTCAAATTTCACTTTTCTCTTTACGGTCATTCTATCCTATTTTAAAACGGTTGCAAAAATACGATTTTTTTTATACTTTTGCGGCCTTGAAATTTATCCATTAAAAGTATGAGAAAATATTTTATCCTTACAGCGATTTTAGCGGTGTTTACCAGTATGTTATTCGCCCAAACAGGGCCTGCCGAACTCCCCTACTCTTTCGGGAGAAAGGCGATTTCGCAGAACGTCGATGTCCAGACGATGCCTGTCGTTGATGTCGAGAAGCTCTATCGCGAGGACGCGACCAACGTGGAAAAATCCCGTCCGTTGCGCACAAGCGTCGGATTCGCGATGGACAAGACTTTCGAAAATTCCGGCCGTAAAGACGTCTTGGAAGACGGCAGCACGCTCTGGCGCGCCAAGTTCGTGTCGGAAGGAGCCGTGATGACCTATCTGGTGTTCAACCACTTCAACCTTCCCGAAGAGGGCAAGTTGTTCATATACAGCCCCGACCACGAGCAGGTTTTCGGACCGTACACCAACGCCGACCTGCAAGAATCGGGCTCTTTTGAGACGGACAACATCATCGGCGACGAGCTGGTGGTGGAGTACTACGAGCCCTCCAATGCCTCATTCAAGGGAGAGGTCAACATCGCCGCGGTGATGCACACCTACCGTGACTTCCTGCATGTGAGCTCGGATGTCAAGGGCCCGCACGGCACCGCTGATGGCAACTGCCACATTGACGTGGTCTGCCCTGAGGGCCAACCCTGGCACTACCCCATCAACTCGGTGGTCTGCATCAGCATCACGGCCAACACCGAAGAGGGCTGGGCCGGATTCCTCTGCTCCGGCGCCATGATCAACAATGTGCGCATGGACAAGACCCCGTACGTCCTCACAGCCGACCACTGTATCGAGGCTGACAACCAAACCCACAAGTTCTACTTCAACTACCAGGTCAGCACGTGCGGCGGCAGCACCGGCATCTACAACCGTGTGGCCAACGGCGGCGTCATCGTGGCCCGTTCCAACACTACCAACACGATGCAAGCCTCCGACTTTGCACTGTTGCGAATCACCGGCAACTTGGGTGTTACCTACCGCGACAGCATCTTCTTCGCCGGTTGGGACCGCACCGGAACGGCCTCCGTGGGCGCGGGTATACACCACCCCGGCGGCGACTGGAAGAAAATCAGCTTCCCGAAGAGCATCTCCGCCCCCACCACCGGTCAAGCGGCCAACAAATACTTCGTCGTCAGCTGGCGGACGAACCCCAACAAGGGAGTCACCGAGCAGGGTTCCTCCGGTTCCCCGTTGTTCAACGCCAACTCCCGCATCATCGGCACCCTGACGAGCGGATCGAGCTACTGCAACTATCCGCAAGGCACCGACAACTACGGCCGTATGTCCTACCACTGGACCAACAACAACAACAGCAACAACGCCCGCAAGCTGCAACCTTGGCTCGACCCCGACAACACCGGCGCCATGGTGCTTGACGGCATGCTGTACAGCGGCGAGGTGATCACCGGCATCAACGGCTACAGCCAGACCGTGCCGACGTTCGACATCTATCCCAACCCGACGCAGGACGGCCGCATCACCATCCAAGGCGAGTTCCTGCCCGAAGAGGCTGTCTGCAACGTCTATAACGCGATGGGACAGCTGGTCATGAGCCGGAACGTCTTCACCGACGCCACCTTCACGATGCAGGTCGGCGACCTTGACAACGGCATCTATTTCGTCGAGCTGATCGGGTCGGAGCGCACCTACAAGTCCAAACTCGTCATCGCCCGCTAACGGTGGACAAGATCCTGCTTTCCACCGCCTACCTCCCGCCGGTCGAATATTTCGCGCTGTTGCTCTCCGGAAATGCAGCCGTCGAGCGCGAGGAGCGGTACCAGAAACAGTCCTACCGCAACAGGACGGTCATCATGAACGGCAACGGGCCGCTGAATCTCATCATCCCCACCGTGCATGACGGCCGGATGGGTGTGGTCAAAGATGTCCGTATCGAATACACCACGCCATGGCAACGCGCCCACTGGCGCTCCATCGAATCGGCCTACAACAACACCCCCTACTACCTCTACTACAAGGACGCCCTCAAGCCTTTCTACGAGCAGGAATACGAACGGATTTTCGACTTCAACCTCCAACTCACGCAAACCCTGCTGAAGTTACTGCGCATCGACGGGGAAGTGGCTGTCACCACGAATTTCAAGCCCTACACCGAGAACGACACGCGGCTGCTGATTCATCCCAAGCACGCCAAGAAGGACGACTACCCTTTCCGGCTGAAGACCTCTTACTACCAGGTTTTTGAAGACAAATTCGGGTTCGTGCCCAACCTGTCCGTCATCGACCTGCTGTTCAACGAAGGGCCTCAAGCCGTGACCTACCTTCGTACTATTCTGCAACAATTTGACAATTAACAGATTATGCAGAAGACCGTCGCCAGTATATGGGAAAGAATCTTTATCCGCATCAAGAATGTTGTGGATCGGTTTCTCTATTATGACAATCTGTTCGACGACAATGTGTGGCAGGTCCGTTTCTCGAAAGACAACAAGCGAAAGCTCAAGTACCGAATCGAGCGAGAACGCTTCTCCATGCAGCTGAAAAACGGCGACGATGTCTTCAAGTACTTATGGATGATTCTGTTGGCCGGAGCTTTGGTAGGCATGTTGGTGCTGAGCCAGCGCATCGGTGTATCGGACCGGGAAATAGCGCAGAACGAGTATTCCGAACTGCTCTACAACCACTTCCACCACATCGGCGACCCTGACGCCTACAAGGCCCACCCCTACGCGCACACCCAGGCGCAGACCATCGACCTCCTGATTTATGCCATCGCCAAAACCTTGAACTTCCAAGACGTATACGCTTTCCGACACTTGCTGAGCGCGATCTTCGGATGGCTGTTGGTGGCCTACCTCTCGCTGATTCTGCTTAGGGCGTTCAACTGGCGGGCAGCTTTCTTCACAGCCTTCTTCCTCATCATCTCGCCACGGTTTTTCGGCTACTCGCTGAGCAACGTGGTCGATGTGACCTTTGCGTACTTCTTTATATTCAGCATTATGCAGATGTACTACTTCAGCCGCGAACTGCCCGTGATCCGGACCTCGCGGTTAGTGCGCATCTCCATAGGCATCCTGCTCACCCTCTCGGTGCACAACGCCGGTTCCACCCTGCTCCATCTCTTTCTGGTCTTCACACTGCTGAACTTCTTCCTCTACAACCCCGTCAAGAAAATCTTCACCAAGGAGTACCTGACCGCACTCGGAAAAGTCGCCATCTCCATCGCCGCATTGTGGGTCGGAGTCATCACAGTGCACTCTATCTGCACTTTCTACTTGGGAACCTCGTTCATCATGCCCAACAAGGCCTTCGCCTCCTTGGTGACCAACATCCCCTTCGACCAGAACCAGATTTTCGAAGGACACCTCATCGGTCCCGACAATTTCCCGACACGCTATCTCTCCAAATATCTGTATATTACGACGCCTACAGTCGTCTTAATCTGCTTTCTACTCTTCTTCATCTTCTTCCGAAACGCCATCAAATCGCTGAAGCCGTTTTCCATCTTCATATTTATATATACTTTCATGTTCTGCATCAACCGTGTGAAGACGCACTACATGAACCCCGACACGCTATGGGCTATCCACTACTGCATCTATCCCCTCTTCATGCTGATAGCGGCGAGCGGCTTGGAGTGCACTTTACGGCAGATCAACGATCGCTACACCAATTTTGTG
>ONQE01000134.1:10830-17859 GCA_900319925.1 uncultured Bacteroidales bacterium
TCCACAACGCCTACGCGAAATACGCCTTGGACAGCAATTTCGAAGCCAATAAGGAGTCCAACGAGTGGATGCGGGACTACATCTACGCGCATGATATCGGGAAGCACTACACCGAGCGTCCCGTGACGGTGGCCACCAACGGGAACGCCGCCTGCGCCCTTTTTTATCACGACGACCCGAACATCAGCCTCATATTCAAGGACTACGACCGGTTGGACACGACCTGGGACTACTACGTGGCCTACTGCAACCAGATTCCGGTCACGCAGCTGCGTAACGGCACCTGGCCGCCCGACAGCACCATGCACCTGATGACCTTCGAGCAGAAGCCCATGGTGGCCTTCTACCGCAACGAGGAACGATTCCGCCGCTGGGCCACTGACGACACCCTCGCCATGGCCGCCGACTCGCTGTTGCAGCTGCTGAGGGATGATGTTCCGGAAATCACCAGCAACCGCTAAAAAGTGTATCTTTGCGGTCTTCTAAAAAACGTAAACAAAACAAAACCTGATATGGACAATTTCATCGTCTCGGCACGAAAATACAGGCCTTCCACTTTCAGCTCCGTGGTCGGACAGGAGACCATCACGTCAACCCTCAAGAACGCCATCCGCAACAACCAGGTGGCGCAGGCGTTCCTTTTCTGCGGACCGAGAGGCGTGGGCAAGACCACCTGCGCGCGTATTTTCGCCAAGGCCCTCAACTGCGAACACCTCACTGACGACTTGGTCGATCAGGTGCGGGTGCAGCCGCAAGGTGCCAAATACAAAGTGTACATCATCGACGAGGTTCACATGCTCTCCGGCGCGGCCTTCAACGCCTTCCTCAAAACTTTGGAGGAGCCCCCGGCATACGCCAAGTTCATCATGGCCACCACCGAAAAGCACAAGATTCTGCCCACCATCCTGTCGCGTTGCCAAGTCTATGACTTCAAGCGCATCAACGACAACGACATCGTGCGTCACCTGCAGTTCGTGGCGCAGAACGAGGGGGTGCTCGCCGAGGAGGACGCCCTGCGCGTGGTGGCGGCCAAGGCCGACGGAGCCCTGCGTGACGCACTCTCCATCTTCGACCAGCTCGTCAGCTTCACCGGCAAGAACATCACCTACAAGGATACCATCACCAACCTCAACGTCCTCGACGTGGACAACTACTTCCAAGTCATGGACATCGTGCTGAGCGACGACGTCTCCGGCGCATTGCTGCTGCTGGACGACATCCTGGCCAAGGGTTTCGACGCGCAGAATTTCATCTCCGGGCTCGCCTCCCATATCCGCAACCTGCTGTTGGCCCAGAACCCGGGCACCGTGCAGCTGCTGCAGGTCTCCGACCCCATCCGGGCGAAACTGCAGGCGCAGGCACAGAAAGCCGACCGCATGCTGCTCACCCGCGCCCTCGAATTGGCTAACCAGTGCGACTTCAACTACAAGAGTTCCAACAACAAACGGCTCTCGGTGGAGCTCTGCTTGATGCAGATCAACGCCAACTACGTTTACAAACGGCAGCGTCTTCGGCAATCGCAGGAGCGATGACACCCCGGAAGGCGCAGGTTCCGCCGCAGGAGGCGCCGCCGCACGTGTAGCCCCTGCAGAACCCCAAACATCCACGAAAGGACTCCAGTTCACTGGATTCACCCCCATACAGCCGCTGCCCTCCATCCGCGAGGTGACGGCCCAGACCCGCACGCTCGCCCAACAGGTCCAGAGCCCGCAACCGGCCGCCGTGGAGACGCAAAATGCCACGTCCCCACAACCCGCGCCTGCCGCAACCGAAACGCAGGTTCCTGCCGCCCAAGAGCCCGTTCCCGAAGAGGCTGCGACCCCCATCCCTGCTGTCCAACAGCCTGCTCCTGCCGAGGTAGAAACGCCAAGCACGCCGTCTCCCCAACCCGACACCGCACAGGCGGAACCCAAGCCTGAAACGGAGGAGACCTTCGAGTCGTGCTGGACGAAAATGGTCGATGTCATCTTCGCCAAAAAGCCCGCCTTCTACCACCAGCTGCGCGACTACCTGCCCCGTTTCGAGAATGAGATTATCTACGTGGATGTGGAGAATGACTTCCAAAAGAACCAGTTGGAGATGAGCAAGCGAGCGATGCTCGAGTACTGGCGCAACCAGTTCAAGCTGAACGTCAACGACATCGAGTTCGTCATCCACGAGCACGAGAAGAAGAAGGTGATCTACACCAGCGAGGACAAAGTCAACAACATGCTGGAGCAGAACCCCGAGCTCAAAGACTTCCTGCAGGTGCTGAATTTCCGCATCAAGGATTGACCTGGCCACGGGCGTCGTGGCGGACAACAAAAAAGCTGCCGTCTGTTGCCTAAAAAATCGTACCTTTGCCGCCGTTTTAAAACAATGTAGAGAATGTCGTTTGCAAACCCGCTGATGCTTTTCGGACTCGCGGCCATTCTGGTCCCGATCATCATACATCTTTTCAACTTCCGACGGTACAAGACCATCTATTTCTCCAACGTGCAGATGTTGGAGGACATCCAGAAGAAGACGAAGCGCGCCTCGCAGGTGCAACAGCTCATCGTGCTGGCCTTGCGTGTGTTGGGCATCGCCGCCCTCGCGCTCGCGTGCGCCCAACCGTTCCTGCGCAGCGGTGGCAAGACCACCAGCAAGGGCAACGTCATCGCCCTCTTCGTGGACAACTCCTACTCTATGGAGACCGAAAGCAAGAACGGTTCCCGCCTCTATGACGCCGTCGATGCCGCCAAGAACATCGTGCGCTCGTTCGGTTTCTCCGACGACTTCGTGCTCACCACCCAGGACTTCTCCGGCGAGGAGTCGCACCTGCTCAACAAAGACCAAGCCCTCGAGATGCTCGACCGCATCACCGTCTCCCCCAACAGCCATTCGTTCAAGGAAGTGCATGCATTCGAGAACCATACCCTTCAGCAGTCCAACAAGTCGAACGTCATCCACTACTACATCTCCGATTTCCAGAAGAACAACTTCGATGTGGCGGTGCTGCGCAACGACTCGTCGGCGCACATCGGGCTCATCCCCACCCCGGCAGAGCAGCTCAGTAACGTGGGCATCGACAGCTGCTGGTTCCTGACGCCCGTCTTCAAGCTCGACAACACGGTCACCCTCATCGCCCGCATCCACAACTACGGGGACGAGGAGGTGCAGAAAGTGCCCGTGAAACTGCATGTCAACGACAAACAGAAGGCCATCGCCGCCTTAGATATCGCCGCCGGGGGGTATGCCGACTGCCACCTGACCTACCGCATCGACGAGCCCGGCACCAACTGCGGACGCGTAAGCATCGAGGACGCGCCCATCACCTTCGACAACGACCTCTTCTTCACCTACGAAGTATCGGAGAACAGTACGGTCACCGTAATTTACGACAGAGAGCAGAACCGCTTCCTCACCGCGCTCTACGGCAAGGATTCCGTGTTCACCTACCAGCCGATGGGCTACCAACAGGTCAACTACACCCAGCTGCGGCAGAGCGCGGTGGTGGTGCTCAACGAGGTGCCCACCGTCTCCTCCGGACTCGCCGATGAGCTGACAAAATTCGTGAAGGCTGGCGGCACCCTGCTGGTCATCCCCTCTGAGAAAGCAGACAACAGCGTCAACGGTCTGCTGAAGTCGTTGGATGCGGGCACCTACGGCAGTCTCGTCAAGAAGACGCTGAAGGGCAAGAGCGTGAACCGCGAGAGCATCTACTTCAAGGGGGCGTTGGAAACCGAGGACGCCCGTATCGACATGCCGCAAACGCTCCAGCACTTCGCCATTGCGGGCGGCGGCAACGGCAGCGAAACCATCATGACCTTAGAGGACAACTCACCGCTGCTGGTCTCCTACCCTGTGGAGAACGGAAAGGTTATCCTTTCCGCCGTGGCTCTGAACGATGACTACGGCAACGCCCATCGCCACGCGCTCTTCTTCGTGCCGCTCCACAACATCGGCATCATGAACGCCGTGCAGCAGAAGCTCTACAACCTCATCGGCATCGACCAGATGCAGCGGGTGACCTTGCCCACCGACGGCTCTGACGAGGCCGTGGTGCTGCGGGCGCGCAAAGGCGGTGAGGAGTTCATCCCCGAGCAACGGCGCTTAGGCAACGAGACAGCGCTCTACTTCCACAACCAAGCCCACACCAGCGACTGGTACGATATCGTGCGCGGCGGTCAGGTGCTCGGCACGCTCGCCTTCAACCTCAACCGGCGCGAGTCGGACCTCGCCTGCTATAGCGAGAAAGAGCTCAACAAGATGGCGGAAGAGTTGGGCGGAAACGCCGCGGTGATCAGCGCTGACACCAAGAACATCGCCAAGAGCGTGAGCGACCGCCTGAACGGCAAACCGCTCTGGCCGTGGTTCGTCATTCTCGCCCTGCTCTGCTTCCTGACCGAAATCGCATTGCTGCGCTTCTGGGGAAGACCAGCCTTGAACGAGTGAAATATCCGCAAGTAAACAACAGGGCCGGAAGTGACTCTCTTCCGGCCTTTTTTATGCCAAACACGAAATGAGGAAGGAACTTCTTTTGAAAATCACATCTTTCACAACGCCCGCTCATTCAGAAAAAATGTATTTTTGCGGCATAATAAATTTAACAGATAATTCTTAAAATCAAAGTGCACCAATATGAAGAGATTTAGTTTACTTTTGTTATCGGTTGTGTTCGCCGTCGCCGGTTTGAACGCACAAACCGTGGTTTTGAGCGAGGACTTCTCCGCGATTACGGACAGTTCCTCCTCCACCATCACAAACCACTTGGACCAATACACGCAAGTTCCCGGCTGGGCGGGTGACTGGGTTTACCCGAGCAACGGCAAGGTGAAAATCGGCAAGTCGGCCGAAGCGGGATATCTCCAAACCCCTGCCCTTGACCTGTCTGCCAACAACGGACAGTTCATCGTGACTTTCGACGCAAAGGCATGGACGAACGACGCCACCAGCGTCATCGTGGATGTGAACGGTGTCCCATACACCGTGGAAGGCCTGAGCACCAGCGTTTTCAACACCTTTTCGGTACCGCTTTCCGGCGGCACAACGTCCACCATCATCAAATTCCAAGGTTTCCAAGCCAGCCACGGCCGCTTCTTCCTCGACAACGTGATCGTCACCTCTCAGGAGCTGGGTCCCGACACCGAAGCCCCGTTCGTCGCCAGCGTAAACCCCTCTGACAACAGCCTTGCCGTGACCTTCAACGAAGCAATCGACCCCGCCAGTGCTCAGACGGTCTCCAACTACCACCTCGACAACAACATCAACGTGACCTCCGCCTCTTTGAACGGCAGCGTGGTCACCTTGGCCGTCTCCCCTGCCCTCTCCGAAGGCGGCACCTACACCTTGATTGTCAACAACAGCGCCGATGTGGCTGGCAACGTGGCGTTGACGCGGAATTCCAAGTGGCCAACATTGCCGCGTTGCGTGCCAAATGGACGAGTCCGCTGGATGTCGACGGCACCCACTTCGGCAGCGAAGTCTATAAGCTCACCGGCAATGTGATTGTGACGGGCATCAACAACAGCTACCGCCACCAGATTTTCATCCAAGACGCCACTGGCGCTATCGTGATTGATGATCCCAACGGGAAGGTTGTCAGCGCATTGGAAGCAGGTGACGAGATCACCGGCCTCTACGGCACCCTCACCGACTATTACGGGTTACTGCAGTTCGCCGTCACCGAGGAGTTCTCCGCCCCGGCCATCTCCATCTACAACGATGTCACCCCGCTGACCGTCACTGTCGCCGACATGCAGGACATCGACTACATGAACGCACACCAGTGCGAGCTCATCAGCATGGAAGGGGTTTCGTTCAACGAGACCGGCACCTTCACCAACGGCACGAAATACACGCTCACGCAGAACGGTGTCACCGGCACGGGCGTGTGGATCCACTTCTACAATGTGGCGGGCCTCACCGGCGAAGCCATCCCGTCCGGTCCGACCAACCTCAGCGGCGTGAACAAGATCTCCTACAGCCAGTACTACCTGATCCCGCGCAACGGTGCTGACATCGGCACGGGCCTCCCGCAGTACCTCACGGAGAACGACGTGGTGGTCTATCCGAACCCCGTCGCCGACCAGCTGACGGTGACGCTCCGCACCGACGCTTTCCGCGTGAGCGACATGGCGGTCTATGATTTCAACGGCAAGCTCGTGATGGCACAGTCTGTCGAGGACAACCAGATCAGCGTGAACGCATCCCGCCTCGCCGCCGGCAGCTACTTCCTGCGCCTGAGCGACGGCAAGAACAGCGTGACCACGAAGTTCGTGAAGAGATAAACGAAAGACGTAGAACGCAAGACACAAGACGGCGTGCATCGGAAGGTGTGCGCCGTCTTTTTGTATCGGAGGTTTTGCAGGACGTAAAAAATTGCTCCTCGATAGTCACTACCCAATAATTTTCGTATTTTCACCGCCCAGCTTTCATGGTCGCACTATGAAAGGCTAATGCGCGTGTCCGACCTCAATGCACGGTAATGGTATATGCAAGAGGCAGCCTCGCAACAGTGGGATTATAGAACCCTGAAACGCAATATTGACACCCAGTACTACTACCGCCTCACGCAAACTCCTGATGCGAAGAAACAAGTGGTGATTGACGAAATGCTTGATTTGACGGCTGACTATCAAAAAGAGAAATCCGCAGGCATCATTCTTTGTGCTGAGACCAACGCAGATGTGGCGCGGTTTTCCACGTTAGCGACAAACAAGCAAATGTATGCCGCAAAGTACCTTACGTACATGCCCTCCAAGGAAGAACTCCGTAGAGAAATAGAACGACAAAAGGAAATCTTTATGCTGCGGCAAAACAACGAGGGTGACGCGACCGCTTGGGAGGCGGCGTGCAAATAGGCCTGCAAACCAACGAATTGGTACTCCCCGCGCGGGAAACTTACCCGGATATCCGCAGCGGAGCTCATAGGTGAATTGTTTGACACATAAGAAATCAAACCAGCCAAATCATATACAAACTACATACTTTTGGCTGAATAAAGAAAATCAAACCAGCCAAATCATATACAAACCACACACTTTTGGCTGAATAAAGAAAATCAAA
>ONQE01000214.1 GCA_900319925.1 uncultured Bacteroidales bacterium
GGTGACGAAGTGGGCGGAATAGCCGCCGCCGCGGAAGTAGTCGCGGTCTGCCGGCATCCAGTTCGTGGCCTTGAGGCAGGCTTCTACATCCTGCTGGTCCATGTTCCAAGGCTCTTTGATGGTGGGACCGCCCTTCGCATCGCGCATGGCGCCGGTGGCATCCCATAAGGTGCCGTCAAGGTCAAAGACGGAGATTGCCGATGTAATGCCATTATAATAAAGGCTGTCAGCATAAAGGATATTACCAATGTTGGATTGTGTAATCAAAGTATCGTAAAAGTAGAGGTACTCGTCACTACTCGATGGAGGACGAATGCTGGCATTAGCATATAGTGCAGAATCACCAACAAGTTGCAATTCGTAAATCTGTGACGCTCCTCCATAGTTAGCGTGCAATTTTTTCTTCCACACTATATTTCCTTGTGGGGAAATTTTCATTATACACGCGTTGGGATTATTTATATCTCCGCCATGTGGAGAGAAGGACAACAGGCTTTGGCCATCGATGCTGGCGCCGTAGGCGAATTGTCCAGCGACATAGAGGTTGCCGTGGGAATCGGTGACGGAACTGGCGATGTAGTTCCAAGATCTGCCTGCAGGGTCTTGTCCCGAGTAGGTTTTCACCCAGTCGAAATGCTGGGCGTGAGCGGTGAATGTCAGCACGACGAATGCCGCCATCAGGATGATGCTCTTGCTTGCTTTCATGATTGAATAATGTTTTAATTGTCTTGGTCGATTGATTTCTTAAGATTGTGGTAAAGAACGGCATGTTTCTCTCCGTCGTTTGCGATGTGGAAGATGCTTACGCTGCGGGTGGTGTATGAATAAGCGAGGACATCGTTTCCGGCCGATGCCGACGGGTTGCTCTTGGGAATGAGTTTGGAGAAGACCAGATTCTCGCCTCTGTCGATGAGCATCTGGAGCATAGGCGAGAGTTCGTCCATCTCGAAATCGCGCACGAGCACGGCCCAGCCGCTGTCAGTGGTGGCTTCGAGGAGGGTGACGTCGAGGGTGAGGGTGTCGTTGATGGGGAAGTTGTGGATGTAGCTGGCGGCGATGCCGTCGGCATGCTCGTAGCGGCGGTAGATGTCGCTGACGTGACGCTTGGGGAGGAGGTAGCGCCAGGCGGCGACGGCGGCGACACCGAGGAGGGTGAGGAACAGGAAGGCTAGAATCCACTTTTTCATAGGCTTGCTATCATTACGTTTACACGGGAGCAGGCGTCGTCGGCGCAGCACTGGAGGTTGCCGCTGACATAGGTGTCGGTGCGTTCTGGCATGAGGAGTGCGGCGATGCCCACGCAGGCGGCGACGGCGACGGTCAGGAGGGCGGAACGGAAGAAGGTTTGGCGGCGGCGCTCACGACGGTCGGCCCAGTCGGCAAAGCCGTCGGTCATGAAGTGGAGCTCGTCCTGAATGTGTGATTGCTTGATTGCTTGAATGCTTGAGTAGTTATCTTCCATAATTCCTGAGTTTTTTCATAATTCGGCTGATGCGTTGGTAGATGGCATCGCGGGAGAGGGTGAGGCCAGAGGTGACGGCGAGGCGGTCGGCGATTTCCTGCGCGTCGTAGCCCTCGAAACGGAGCTGCATAAGCTGCTGCTCGTCGGGCGGGAGGAGTGCGAGGAGGTCGAAGAGGGTGTCGGGGAGGTCGTGGTCGGGGATGGCAACGGTGTCGGCCAGCTCGTCGGTGAGGGGTTCCGGCTCGGGTTCCTGGCGGCGGTAGAGGTCGAGGATGACGGTCTCGGTGAGTTTTTCGAGCCAGCGGCGCTGCCGTGCCTCGGGGGCGGAGGGGTCGAGCTGGTCGAACCTGAGCCAGAGGACTATCCAGACCTCCTGTGCCATATCCTCGGCGCGGGCCTTGCGGTCTTCGTGCCCGCCGCGTCCGTGGCGGGCAAAGCGCCAGCAGACACGCCACACCGTGGAGCGGTGACGGCGCATGAAGGCGCAGTAGGCGTCGTGCCGGGAGATGTCGGGTGTCATCACTTCTTTCTGTTCATCGTTGTCTAGTTTTCGGGCACGATTTCAAAACCGTGCCCCTCTATAAAATACGTAATTTTTAGGGCAAATCTGACATGAAGGGTGATATTTTTTTTTGAGAATTTTTGGAAAGTGGTGAGGATTAGGTGGATAGAGGAAAAGATTTTTTTATGGTTGCAATGATATTTTTTGTTATCCGCTGCACTATCGAAACGGCCACTAGCAGTTTCTTCACATACGGGACAAATGGTTTAATGGGGCGAATGGGCAAAATGGGGTTAATGGGCTGTTTGATGTTAGGTTGTTGATTTTCAGCGGGTTTTATATATATTAAACAAAACGCTGGTTTTGTGATATTTACGACGGTTTCAAAGAAGGCACATAGACACCACATAGTAGAGGCGTAGAAGGGAGGATATTGGAATTGAAAATGGGGCGATGGTGTGTTTTCCTGAAATCGCTTGACAGATTTTTGCTGGTTAAATTGATTGGCTTGTCAAGACAGAGCCGGACGGGCGGTGGGTTTGGGTTGGGGCGATGGCGTGAGG
>ONQE01000053.1 GCA_900319925.1 uncultured Bacteroidales bacterium
TAGGAGACACGATGGCTGTGGCTTGCGAAAGTTTCACTTGGTGGAACACGAATTACACTAATAGCACCAATGATGCTACGCACGTGTTGACTAATGCGGTCGGATGCGACAGCACAGTTACACTGCATCTGACCATTAATAATCCTTTGCATACCGCCACGAGTGAAACTGCTTGCGAGATTTACACTTGGAACGGCACGGCGTATACCACCAGTGGTAACTACAACTTCAGCCACGCTGACAACAATGGTTGTACGCAGGTTGATACTTTGCATCTGACTATTAACAATCCTGTGCATACCGTCACGAGTGAAACCGCTTGCGAGATTTACACTTGGAACAGCACGGCGTATACCACCAGTGGTAACTACATATACAGCCACGTCGATGCCAACGGCTGCACGCAAGTTGATACCTTACATCTAACTATCAACAATCCAATCCATACAACAATAATGGAGATGGCTTGTGAGACTTATACTTGGAACGGTGCAGTGTACACTAACAGTGGTGATTACACCTACAGCCACACGGACAACAATGGATGCACGCAGGTCGATACTTTGCATTTGACTGTCCACAATCCGACACACACCGTCCTCACGGAAACCGTTTGCGAGAACTTTCTATGGAATGGTACGACGTACACCCAAAGCGGCGATTATATGTTCGCTCACGAGGATGCAAACGGTTGTCTGCAGGTTGATACGCTGCATTTGACGATTAATCACGCAACGTCCCAAGACATCTACGATGCGGTTTGTCTCCACGACGAATACGATGACTACGGGTTCTATATAACGTCCGAAGAGACAGGTATGGCAGGTGCGGTCATTGTGCGCACCCACTATGACATGGGAGTCAACGAGTGTGACAGCGTCACGGTGCTCCACCTGACGGTCAAGGACACGGTGCTGCGTCACATCTACGATGCGGTGTGTCTCCAAGACGAATACGACAACTACGGTTTCTTTGTGTCTTCTGAAGAGACGAACACGGCGGACGTGGTTATCGAGCGCACCCACCATGACATGGGATCCAACGAGTGTGACAGCGTCACGGTGCTTCACCTGACGGTCAAGGACACTGTTCTGCATCATATTTACGATGAGGTTTGTTTTGACTATGACTATGACAATTACGGGTTCTTTGTGGCCTCTGAGGAGACAGGCACGGCGGGCGCGGTCATCGAGCGCACTCACCACGATATAGGGTCCAACGAGTGTGACAGCGTCACGGTGCTCCACTTGACAGTCAAGGACACGGTGTTGCGGCACATTTACGATGAGGTTTGTTTCAACACTGCGTATGACCTTTACGGGTTCTCTTTGACCCCCGAAGAGACTGCCATAGCGGATGGCTCGCTGGAGCAACACAATATCGATATGGGATCCAACGAGTGCGACAGCATCACAGTGCTCCATTTGACGATTCTTCATCCGGAGCATCTGTCGTACACCGAGACAGCAATCGATTCCTACGTTTGGACGAGCGGCAATGGCAACACCTACGTGCAGTCGGGTACATACTACCACGTTCATACGGATGCCAACGGATGTACGCAGGTGGATACCCTCTATCTGACGGTTTACTACTCCTCTGCCAACGTCTTCTCGGCGGTTGCTTGCGAAGGTTACGAGTGGCATGACTCAATATACACGGAGACAGGAAGTTATGAGTGGACATTCGCCGACCAGCATGGTGCAGACAGTACCGTGACCCTGCATTTGATCGTCAACCATGGTACCCATAATGTCGATACTGTAACCGCTTGCGACAGTTATGTTTGGCATAATATCACCTATACAGAATCGAGTGTTTATACCTATGAGTATACCAACGCCGAGGGTTGTCCCAGCGCAGACACCTTGTACTTGACGGTGGTGTCTACCCCGACGGTGTCCATTGCGGGTCCGCAGTTCTTCTGTCCGGACTCTTCCGTGACGCTCACTGCGGTAACCAGCTCTGAACCGCTCTCTTATCTCTGGAGCAATGGTGCGACCACGGCATCTATTGTCGTGTCGGAAACCGGTGCATACACCGTGACCGCCTATTTCGCCAACGGGTGCTTTGCGGAGTCTGAAGGATTCCACGTGTTCGAGTCCGAGAATCCCATCTTGAACGCCTTCCTCCATGACATGGTGGCGGGCGACACGCAGACGGTCGTCAACGGGCCGATGCCGTTGGACACTGTGCAGGGAAGCGGTCTCCAGTACTCCAACCCCTTGTCCACACTATCCTATTCAACGGTTACATTTCTGCCCGACGGTGTGCCGTGTGAACCGCTCGGATGCTCCTACAGGGCGGAGATGGTCTTTGAAGGATTTCCCGACACCGCCGTCATCCACTCGGCCGATGAAATCCGTTACATTCGCCTGAAAATAGAGCATTCCGCCCCTATAGACCTCTATATTAACCTGACATGTCCGAATGGACAGCAGGCGGATATTTTGAAGAAATTTGATGGTGGCAGCCTTTCAGAATGTTTAGCATCCATTGATGCTTCGCATAAAGGGTGGCCGGCAGGAAACGTGAACTATGTCTATAATTATAACTGGCCACACATAATAGCTTGGATGGGAAATCCGAACTTTATTGACAATAACAACCGATGTGACCCCACCGTAAACCCACCTGGGGAGGGATGGAACTATTGCTGGTCTGATAACACCACAGAGGGATATCAATATGCGTCTGCCAACGGTTGTTTGGTGGATACCAGCAATGCTACCCTCTATTATTTAGGCTCGGAATTATACATCATTCTCGACTCCTCCAATGTGGTCGAGAAATCGCAATTCTACCATCCAGACGAGGCGGAACATTTGGCCAGCGAACATTATCTCCCGCTGGCCCAGATGGACTTCGACTCGCTGTGGGTTTCCCGTATCGACGGCAACGACTCCATCTACATCATCACACCCCCCGACACGCTGGCGAATGACACGCTGGTGAACTACACATTCACATTGGTTGACGAAAACGGATGTACGTTTGACACCACCGTCGCTATCATGGTTTACGCTCACAAACACGTCGATTTATACGATACCGTTTATGACTCCGAGCTGCCTCATTTGTGGGAGGGTCTGACATTCAACAGTGCGGGATGTCAGGATACGCTTCTGCATACGGTTCATGGTGCCGACAGTGTGGTTACGTTGCATCTTTCCGTGATATATCCATACGATACGGCTATTTGTGTCAACAAGACCCCGATTGTATGGCACAACCAGACATTCGGCAGCACTTCCACTGTCACGGTTTCCCAGCATTTGGAGTGCGCCGACAGCATCGAAGTGTTGAATGTGGTGGTGAATCCAGTGTTCCGCGACACGTTGAGTCAGACCGTTTGTGAGAACCAGTTGCCGTTCCAGTGGCGTGGTGGTGAGTATCATACGGCGAATACCTATTATGATTCCTTGGTGTCAACCGTGACGGGTTGCGACAGCATATATGTGTTGCAGCTTACAGTGAATCCGGTCTTCCATCGAACCGTGCCGGTCGCCGTTTGTGACAACGAATTGCCGTTCGAGTGGAACGGAAGGTACTACGATACAACGGGAATGTATCTCGATACGCTTGCAGCTGTCACTGGTTGTGACAGCATTGTGATGCTCGCATTGGTGGTGAATCCGACGTATAATCAGCAGGAGGCGGCGACCATCTGCGACAGTGAGCTGCCCTACACGTGGCGCGACACGGTGTTCCAACCTGGCACGGCGACCGGCAGTTACGTCTTCCACCGGGAGACCATACACGGCTGCGACTCTATGGTCACGCTGTCATTGATGGTGAACCCGACGTACAATCAGCAAGAGGCAGCGACCATCTGCGACAGCGAGCTGCCCTATGCGTGGCGCGACACGGTGTTCCAATCCGGCACGGCGACCGGCAGTTACGTCTTCCATCGGGAAACCGTTCACGGCTGCGACTCCACGGTGACGTTGTCATTGGTGGTGAATCCGATCTACAATCAGCAAGAGACGGCGACCATCTGCAACAGTGAGCTGCCCTACACGTGGCGCGATACGGTGTTCCAGTCAGGTACAGAGAGTGGCAGTTTCGTGTTCCACCGGGAGACCGTTTACGGCTGCGACTCCACGGTGACGCTGTCATTGGTGGTGAACCCGACGTACAATCAGCAGGAGGCGGCGACCATCTGCGACAGTGAGCTGCCCTACACGTGGCGCGATACGGTGTTCCAGCTTGGCACGGCGACCGGCAGTTACGTCTTCCATCGGGAAACCGTTCACGGTTGCGACTCCACGGTGATGCTGTCGTTGGTTGTGAATCCGACGTATAATCAGCAGGAGGCGGCGACCATCTGCGACAGTGAGCTGCCCTACACGTCTTCCATAGAGCGACCGTTCACGGCTGCGACTCCACGGTGACGCTGTCGTTGGTGGTGAACCCGACGTACGACCAACAGGAGGCGGCGACCATCTGCGACAGCGAGCTGCCTTACACGTGGCGCGACACGGTGTTCCAACCGGGCACGGAAACCGGTAGTTTCGTGTTCCATCGGGAGACCGTTCACGGCTGCGACTCCACGGTGATGTTGTCGTTGGTGGTGAACCCGACGTACGAACAGCAGGAGGCGGCGACCATCTGCGACAGCGAGTTGCCCTACACGTGGCGCGACACGGTGTTCCAACCCGGCACGGCGACCGGCAGTTTCGTCTTCCATCGGGAGACTGTTCACGGCTGCGATTCTACAGTGACGCTTGCGCTGACGGTGAACAAGGTCTTCCAAAGTATTTTCGACACCGTAATTTGCGCAAATGACATACCTTTCTTCTGGCATAATCATCAATGTGACACCACAGGGGTCTATTATGATTCGTTGGTCAACCCGATAACGCTCTGCGACAGCATCTATGTGCTCTCGTTGACGGTTTCACCCAGCTACAACCAATATGAGACGCAGGGTATTTGCCAAAGCGACCTTCCGTATCAGTGGCGCGACACTCTCTTTTTGGAGGGTACTGAAACGGGCGACTACGTGTTTCACGATACGACCGCTTTTGGCTGCGACTCCATCGTGACCCTCCATCTTATGGTCAGCGAGATAGCGTTCGGCGATACCCTTGCCACCGCCTGTGACTCCTTCGTCTGGCGCGGGGTCACCTACTTCGAGACCCCGATTGAGAATCCGACAGACACCCTTTACGGTGGTAGCACCAGCGGTTGCGACTCTGTCACCGTACTCCAGCTCACCATTTCGCACTCCGTCAGCGCTGTTGACACGGTCACTATCTGCGAGGGCGAGTTGCCGTATTCCTATTATGATACGCTGTTCGAGGTCGGTACTTTGTCGGGCGATTACGTGTTCCACAATACCGCTGCCTGTGGTTGCGACAGTGTGACCACTCTCCATCTGCAGGTAAACCTGAATGTCCACACGACCCAAGTGCCGTTTATCATCTCACCTCGCCGCCAACGGATGCGACAGCATCGTGACAAGGAGGCTGATCATAGGGCCGAGCACCTACACCACCATTGTGGACACCGTGGTGCAGAACCAGCTCCCCTATACGCTGAACGGCAAGCAGTATGATGCCACGGGTATCTATCACGACACCACGATGAATATCGCCGGTTGCGACAGTATCATCACCCTCGACTTGACGGTGTTCTTCAATGTCGCCACAACCCTCGATAGTACCGTTTGCAGCAACTTGCTACCTTTCTCATGGAATGGAGTCTCCTTTACGGGAGCGGATACGCAGTCGGTGGTGCTAACGGCATCCTCTGGTGCCGACAGCACCGTGGAAATGCGGTTGCATGTGATGGAGATTCCGGATGTCACCATCTCCGGTCCGTCTGTGCTCTGTCCCGATGATTCCGCCACATTGACAGCCGTTACAACTACTGCCACAGCTTATCTTTGGAGTACGGGCGACACCACAGCATCCATCACCGTCTATGCAGCGGGTAGTTACACGGTTACTGTTTCGAACGAGTATGGCTGTACCCAAACCACCTCTTTGGAGTTGTCCGGAACGTTCGTAGGAAATCCCATCGAATCGTTCCATTCCTCCGGTTTATGTGCCGGCAATGATTATCTTTTCGGGTGGGCGTCGGCAACGAATCCTTCCACAAACGTGACCTCTGTAGCGATAGAGGGACCGTGGGTGACAGCCGTCGGGGACACGGCGTTCCTCTTCGCGCCGCCCGACACCCTCGGACACGACACTTTGGTCTCTTACTCGTTCCATCTCCAGAATCAGTACGGCTGTAGCCATGACACCACGGTCTATCTCACAGTTTATGTGCTGAGTCACACGGTTATAGACACTGCCGTTTGCGACAGTATCCTTTGGAACGGGGCAGTCTATTCCCAAACGGGTATCTTCACTGACACATTGACGAACAGTGCCGGTTGTGACAGCGTTGTAACCCTCCATTTGACAGTGAATCACAGTTCTGTCACTTACGATACACTCCATCTTTTGGAGAATCAGCTCCCCTACTATTTAGAGGCGGCGGACATCACCATTATGGCTGGTTCCGAGGAGTTCTTCCAATTCAGTTACACGCTTTCCTCTCAGAGCAATTGCGATTCTGTCATTATGGAGAGCGTCTATATCCATCCGAACTATTTCCTGGCGTACGACACGATGGTTTGCTCTTCCGCCCTGCCGTTGGTGTGGCACGGTCGCACGTTCACGTCCACCTCTTCGTTCACCGATTCACTGCTTACCGTGTATGGCAGTGACAGTGTGCTGACCTATACGGTGACGGTGGACAACCTTGCAGCCACCATTGGCAATGTCACCCATATCAACTGTTTTGGAGAGAGCACCGGTGCTGCCTCGGTCACGGTCACGGGCGGGATATCTCCGTTGGTGTATCAGTGGACGGGCGCTGCGGGTACTCCTATCTCCACGACCACTCAGATTGCCAATCGGCCGGCGGGTCAGTACACGTTCACGGTAACGGATGCTGTTGGTTGTTCGGTTACCGTATCGGTGACGCTCAATACTTTGCACGGGGAGATGTTGCCAGGCTCCATCACCGCGTCGCAGTCGGTTTGTTACGGTGACACGCTCGGTATCGTTTCCGGCACTGCCGCTACCGGCGATGATTGCGTCTATCAGTGGCAGATGTCCTCCGACGGTGCGGGCTGGGCACCGCTCTCGGGTAACAACAACACTCAGAATTACCTGTTCCAAACGCCCACGACCGAGCCGTTCCATCTGCGCCGCGCTTGGATTAGCGCCGTCTGCGGCACCCTATACAGCGACACGTTGGACATTGCCGTCTGGCCGGTCAGTGCTGACTCTATCCATGATGCCATCTGTGCTGGCAATCCTTACCAAGACCACGGTTTTGACCTTTCCGAAACGGAAACCGCGACTCCGGGAACATTGACCTCGGTGCTCCATTACAGCACAATCCACGGTTGCGACAGCTCGGTGACCCTCGTGCTTGACATTTACGAGTCCCAGACGACGGAATTCGAGGTGGAGATTTGTGAGGGAGAGGGCTACTACGGCAACGGGTTCTCCATTCTACCGTTGGAGACCGTCGGGGCGGACACGCTTCTGCGTACCCGGAATCTCCAGACGGTGGATGGTTGCGACAGCATTGTGCAGTTGGAGGTCACCGTCATCGACACGGCATTGCAAATCGTGAGCCCCACCCTGGATTTCTGCGAGGAGATGTCGGCGGAGCTCATGGCAGTGTCGAATATGTCGGATTATGAGTGGAGTACGGGTGAGCTGACCCCGAACATCACGGTGACGGCTCCCGGCCTCTACAGTGTGACGGCCTCGCAGGGAGGCTGCAGCGTCACCGCACAATATGCCATTGAACCCTGTGTATTCCAGCTTTACCTGCCCAATGCCATCACTCCTGGACGCGGCGACGGCCTGAATGACGTTTTCTGTCTCTCAGAACATGCCAAGAGCGGAATCAATCTATTCGAAATCAGCATATTGAACCGATGGGGCGAACAGGTGTTCTACTCCAACGACAAGAATTTCCAATGGGATGGCGAATATAGAGGACAGGTCCACCACCAGGTTGTCTATAACTACATCATCGAATACACCGACAGTGCAGGACGCCGGTTCCGCGTGACGGGAAGCCTGACGGTGCTGTGATGGGTGATGGGTTATGGTTTAAGGGTTATGGTTTAAGGGTTAAGGTTTTTTCGAGGAGGGTGGTGTCTTCGGGGTAGGTGAGTTTTCGGTTGGTGATGTCGCCGGAGATGAGGTGTATGGGAATGTCGGGACGATAGCGGAGGAGTACGCCGCAGTCGTCAGTGCAAGTAAAATCATTGTCTTTCAGAGCTTTGTTGTAGGCATCCTGCAGGATGTCGAGGCGGAAGGCCTGCGGGGTCTGGGCGTTGCGCAGCCGTTTGCGGTCGGGGATGGCCGTGATGGTGGCGCCGTCGTCCGAGACCTCGAAGACGGTGTCTGTGGCTGGAATGGCGACGGCTACGGCGGAGTGCGTCTGTAGGGCGGTCACCACGTCATTGACAATCCGTTGGCTCACGGCGGGACGCGCGGCATCGTGGAGGATGAGGTTCACGTTGTCGAGATCTCTGTAGGCGTTGATGGCTGCCAACGTCGAGAGGTAGCGTTCTGCGCCGCCGGGAAGGAGCTTGCGGATCTTGCTCCAGCCGTTGCGGTCGATGATACGCTGCATGGCGTCGATATGGTCGGGATGCATCACTATCGCGATTTCGTCGATGGCCTCGCACCGCTCGAACGCCTCGACGCTGTGTTCGATCACGGTCTTACCCGCCAATGGCAGGAACTGCTTCGGTAGCTCGGCCCCGAACCGCTGTCCGCTTCCGCCTGCCAATATCACGACTACGTTTCTCATGACGTTGACCTAAACTACTAACTGCTAACTACTAACTGCTAACTACTGACTACTCCGTGGGCAGCGCCTTGAACCCTTGTCCCATGATTTCCGCGCTGTCGATGATGTTCACGAAGGCGGTGGGGTCGATACTGTGAAGGTTGTTCTTCAGTTTCACGAGGTCGGAGCGCTCAAGGGAGACATAGATCATGCTGCGCTCGGTGCCGGCGTAGAGGCCTTGGCCCAAGAACAGCGTGCCGCCGCGCTTGAGGTCGTTGAGGATGTAGCTGCGCATGGCTTCCACGTTGTTGGTCACGATATAGACGGTCTTGTAGGTCTTCATGCCCTCCACGATGAGGTCGATGATCTTGCCCTCAATGTAAATCAGGATGATGGAGTAGATGGGCAGGCGGATCTGCTTGAAGGCGATGAGCGTGGTGAGGGTGATGACGGAATCGACAATCATCACGAGGGTGCCGAGGGAGATTTTCGTGTATTTGTGGATAATCATGGAGATGATGTCGCTGCCGCCGGAGGTGGCTCCCGACCTGAAAATCAGTCCGATGGCAATGCCGTAGATGATGCCGGCCACCACGGTGTTGAGGAAGTAGTCGGGCATGAAGAAGAGTTCGCTATGCGGAATCTGCACCATATTGGGCATATTGGCGACTTCCACGATGCCTTCGTGAATCACAGGATTATAACCCCAGAAAGTCTCTATCAGCCAAGTGAATGCGAAAATCAGAATAGTGGAAAGGACGGTCTTGAAGCCGAACTTGGGACCCAGAATCCAGGTGCCGATAAGGAGCAGTGGGATGTCCATGCAGATGGCGTAGTAACTGATTTTCCAGGGCCATACGGTATTCAGCACGTTGGAAAGACCGTAGGTGCCGCCCGGGGCCAGCAGGTACGGGTTGACAAACATCACGTCGCCGACGGCAAAAAGGAAGCTGCCGGCAATTAACATTAAGTAAGCGATAATCTGCTCTTTAACCTTGTTTTTCTGCTCCATTTCTCTCGATTTTTTGCGGCGGCAAAGATACGATTTTACTCGTACCGCAGTGCGGAAATCGGATCCATGTTGGCCGCCTTCTTCGCGGGGTACCAGCCGAAGAAGATGCCGGTGAGGGCGCAGACGAGGAACGACCCAAAGATGGCCATCTCGCTCACCACGTAGGGCATGTGCATCAGTTTCGAGGCCACGAAGGAGATGATCAGCCCCAAAACGATGCCGATGATGCCGCCAATCAAGCTTAAAATCACACTTTCGCACAGAAACTGCAGCATAATGTCGCGGTTGTGCGCCCCGATGGCCATGCGCAGACCGATCTCCTTGGTGCGCTCGGTCACCGTGACGTACATAATGTTCATGATGCCGATGCCGCCCACCACCAACGAAATGGAAGCGATGGCCGCCAATAGCGTAGTCATCAAACTGGAGATGGAACTCAGTGTAGAAACCAGCTCCTCCTGCGTGCGGATTTCGAAGTCATCGGTGGCACCGCTCTTGATGCCGTGGTTGCTGCGCAGAATGTAGGTGATTTCCGTGGCCGCTAACTCCGACTCCTCCTCGCTGCGTGCCGAGGCGAACATCATATTGAAGTAGTTGATACCCAAAAAGCGCTTCTGGATGGTGGTATAAGGGGCTAACACGATGTCGTCTTGGTCGTTGCCCATGCCGTTCTGTCCCTTTTCCGCCAAGGTTCCGATTACCGTCATGGGGATGGTGCCGAAACGGATGGTCTTCCCGATGGGATTCTCCCCGTTGGTGAACAGCTTTTTCACCACAGTCTGCCCGATGAGACACACCTTGTTGTAGCGTCGCACATCGTCGTCGGTGAACATCACGCCCTCTTTGATTTCGTATTTCCGGATGTCCAAGTAGGAAGCGGACACCCCGTTGATGGAGCAGCTGTGGTTGTTGTTGCCGTAAATCAGTTGCTTGCTGCTGCTGACCATCGGCGACACGGCGGCCACGTAGCGGGTATTCTTCGTCAGGGATTCCAAGTCTTTGTTGTCCAACGATTTGGAGGAAGACATACCCATATCCACGCCGCCACGCTGCTGACGGGCGGGCATAATCATAATCATGTTGGAACCCATAGAGGAGAGTTCCGTTTTGACGCTTTGGGTGGAGGCCTGCCCGATGCTGACCATAGCGATGACGGATGCGATGCCGATGATGATGCCGAGCATAGTGAGGGCGGTGCGCATCTTGTTGCGGAACAGCGAGCTGAAGGCCACTTTGATGAGGTTACCGATATTCATAGCTTAGTCTTCTTTTTGGAGGTTGAGGGCGGCCAAAGCCTCGGCGGCCGACTGGGTGTTGATGGGTGCGTCTTCGATGATTTGTCCGTCGCGGAGCTTGATCTTTCGGGTGGTGAAGGTCGCTATGTCGGGCTCGTGCGTCACGAAGGCGATGGTCTTTCCCTGTTCATGCAAATCTTGGAACAGGCTCATGATTTCGTAGGAGGTGCGGGTGTCGAGGTTGCCGGTGGCCTCGTCGGCGAGCAGGATGACAGGGTCATTGACCAGGGCGCGGGCGATGGCGACGCGCTGCTGCTGGCCGCCGGAGAGTTGGTTGGGCTTGTGCTCCATACGGCTTTCCAAGCCCACGAGCTTCAAGGCCGCAATCGCACGGTCGCGGCGTTCACGGGCGGGCACGTCGCTGTTGTAGAACAGCGGCAACTCCACGTTCTCGATGGCTGTGGTGCGCGCCAACAGGTTGTAATTCTGGAACACGAAGCCGATTTTGCGGTTGCGCAGTGTCGATAACTCGTTTTTGCTCAGCTTCTTGATGGAGACTCCGTCGATGATGTAGTCGCCGGCGGAGGGGGTGTCCAAACAGCCGAGGATGTTCAGCAGTGTCGATTTGCCGGAACCGCTGGTGCCCATGATGCTCACGAACTCTCCCTCCGTGATGGTGAAGGAGACCCCTTTCAGTGCATGCACGTCTTCGCTGCCCACACGGAACACGCGTTCCAGTTTCTCTACTCGTAATATGTCTTTTGCCATAATTACCGGGTTTTACGTTGCGGGGGGCCGGGCATGAACGGGTTGGAACTGCCGCCGTCTTTGCCCTGGGCTGCTCCTGATGCTTCGCTTACGCCAGTGACGACCTCCACACCCTCTTGCAATCCTTCAGGAATCAGGGTGCTGACGCCGTTGTTCAACCCCACGGTCACACTTTTCTGTTCGTAGGTGTTCTCTCCGGTTTTCACCCAAATGGTTTTCTTGGTGATGTCTTTCAGTCCCTGGGTGAGCTCCTCCTGGTTTTTGTACAGCGAGTTGAACGTGTACCCTTTCTTCTCCAACTGTTTCATCGTCTCTGCGTCGATGGAGGCGAACAGGGCGGTCATGGGGATGCAGACACCGCTCTCCTTCTTGGTGGTGATGGTCACGCTGGCGGTCATGCCCGGGAAGAGTTTGCTCTCGGGGTTGGGTGCGTTGATGATGACGGTGTAAGTCACCACATTGGAGGTCACCGTCGGGTTGATGCGGACCTCTTTGACGGTGCCGGTGAAGACATCGTCGGGGAAGGCATCGACGGTGAAGGTGACGGGCTGACCGGCCTTCACCTCACCGATGTCGGCCTCGTCCACTTTCGCCTCCACCTGCATCTGGGTCAGGTCGTTGGCGATGGTGAACAGCGTGGGGGTGTTGAACGACGAGGCCACGGTCTGTCCCTCTTCCACGGCCTTGTCCATGATCACGCCGTCGATGGGCGAGTAGATGGTGGCGTAGGAGAGGTTGGTCTGCGCCCGCGACAGGTCCGACTGGGCCGTCTTGAGCTGGTTCTTGGCCAGTGTCAGCGTGTTGATGGCTGACTCGTAGGCCTCCAGAGTGGCCGCCTTGTTGTCGTACAGCGCCTTGATGCGGTCGAACTGCTGTTGTGCCAGCGTCAGGTTGCTCTGTGCGTTCGACACGCTGGCCTGTGCCGTCTTCATCTGCTCGTTGAGGTTCGAGCGGTCGAGCTCAGCCAACAGCTGCCCCTTCTTGACCACGGAGTTGAAGTCCACATAGATGTGTTCCACGATGCCGGACACCTGCGTACCGACATCCACCTTATAGACGGGTTGCAGCTCGCCGGTGGCGGTCACCGTGACTTCGATGCTGTCGGTGCGGCTGCGTTCGGTCTCCACCCGCAGTTCGCTTTTCTTGCCTTTCTTCATCGAGAACATCAGAATCAGCACGAGGATAACCGCCGCGATAATGCCTAATGTCCACCATAGTTTCTTCGATTTTTTCATACTCTTTTTCTTTAGATCGTCCCTTTGTGACGTGTGACGTGTGACTTGAGATTTGTGAGGTGTGATTTGTGGCTACAGCTTCACAGGAACTCCCATATATACGTCTAAAATCTTCCGTAGCAGCACATATTTGTATTTCGCCTCCATGAAATCGTCGAGTTTGTCGAGGAAGTTGGTCTGTTGTTGGATAAGATCGACGGCGGTCACGGAGCCGTACTTGAATTTCACTGCGTAGGTTTTGTAGTTTTCAAGGTAGGCCTGCATCTTGATTTCCGCCGCGATGAAGTCGTTTTGCGCGTTCAGCACATCCAAGTAGCCTTGTTGCAGTTCCTGACCGATTTGGTATTTTGTCTCTTTGAGGTCAAGTTCGACCTGTTCGGCGCGGTATTCCGCCAGCTTGACATTGTTTCTCACGGAACCTCGCTGGTAGATGGGGATGTTGAGGCTCAGTCCGATGTTTTCGCCGAGGCCGTGCCACAGTTGCGTTCCCCAGCCGGTGTTGGGAGCGGTGAGGTTGGAGCCATTGTAGCCGGTGCTGATGCCCGCGCTTGCCGAGAGGGTGGGGTAGTAGCCGGACTTTTGGATTTTCACATCATACTCGGCGTTCTTGATTTCGTTTTCGCTGATTTTCAGCTGGGGGAGGTAGGCCATGGAGCGGGTAATCAGCTCTTCCATAGAGGGGAGTTCCATACTCTTGAACAATGTTGCGCTGTCCGGGCGCACAATGGTGATTTCCCGGAACGGATCAATGGACAGCAGACTTTTGAGTTTCAAGTAGTTAACCCGAATGGTGTTTTTCGTATTCTCCATATCGTACATATCGGAGATATACTGGGCGTGGAGGATTTTGGAGTCGCTTTCGAGAATCTGTCCGACGTTGAGTTTCTGGTCGCCTTGCTCCACCTGCTCTTTGCTGGCGGCCACTACCTGCTCCTGGTAGGCGAGGAGGTCCTCGTTCATCATGATGGCCAGGAACGCCTGTATCACGGAGATGCGGATGCTGTTCCGGTCTCTCTCGAGCGCAAGTTCCGACTGCTCCACGTTCAGCTTGCCCTGTTGGATTTTGTTGTAATTGTTCAGTCCGTTGAAGAGGGTCACGCCGGCGTTGACACCGTAATTGCCGTTCCAGCCCACGGATTTCTCATAGTTTCCGAAATTGAAACCTTGTGTGGCCGAGGCTGACACCGATGGGGCGAGGTTTTCCTTGGCCTGTTTCAGGTTCAATTCCGAGGCGGAGACATTGATGCCTCCTGACTGTAAAGAAAAGTTGTTGGACTCCGCGTATTGCAGACACTCTTCGAGGGTGAGGGTGAGTCTCCCTGTGTCACTTTGGGCATATATACCGTTGAACATTAACGATATAAAGATTAACAGTAGTGCATGTTTCTTCATACAATATTTATAGATGATAAGTTCGCGACTTTCTTTTTGGCTTAAAGTTTAATGCCAAAATGGCGCTTTCGTTTAACAAAAAAGAGGAGTTCGATATAAAAACTCCTCTTTTTGTGTCATAAACATACGCAAAAAGGCTTACTCTTTGGTCAGCATCTCCTCAAGTGCTTGACGGAGCGTGGAGGAGGTGTAGTCGCGGGTGAGCTCGCCGTTGTGGCAGATGGAGATGTTGCCGGTTTGCTCGGAGACGACTACGGCGATGGCGTCGGTGAACTCGGTGGCGCCGAGGGCGGAGCGGTGGCGCAGGCCGACCTCTTGTGGCAGGTCACGGTTCTTCGACACGGGGAGGATGCATCGAGCAGCGGCGATTCGGTGATCCTTGATGATGACCGCGCCATCGTGTAACGGGCTGTTTTTGAAGAAGATGTTCTCCAACAGCTCGGCCGACGGTTTGGCGTCAATCACCTCGCCGGTGTTCAGGAACTCGTCCAACGGTGTCTGTCGGGCGAAGATGATCAGTGCACCGGTTTTGGTCGCCGACATGTGGCGGCACGAGCTCTTCACGGCCTCGATTTCCTCGGTGTATGCCGAAGTTTTCGTCTGTTTCGCGAAGCGCTCGCTGAAGAAGTGCATTACCCGGCCGTCGCCGATATAGAGCAGGAACTTGCGTATTTCGGGTTGGAAGAGGATGATGATAGCCAGCACGCCCACGCTCATGATTTCGCCCATGAGGGCGGAGAGCATGGTGAAGTGGAAATAGGAGACCACTTCCCAGATGACGAACAGCAGCGCCAGCACCCAGAAAATCTTCACGGCGGCGGTGCCTTTCGTCAGTTTGTATAGCTCGAACAGTAGAACAGCCACAATCAGGATGTCGAGGACATCGATGATGCGGAAGTCAACGAAGTTGAGTATAGCGGCTGGTATCATCATAGTAATCAAAGAATTATGCCATCAAAGCGGCAAGGGCGATGGAGTACATCTTGGTTTTGGCGCTGTCGCCGCGGGACGAGAGCACGCACGGCACCTTGGCACCCTTGAGAAGAGCGCCCAGTTCGGCGTGGTTGAACTTGGTGCAGCATTTGTAGAAGACGTTGCCCGTTTCGATGTTCGGGAAGAGCAGACAGTCGGCATCGCCAGCCACCTCGCTCTTGAACTTCTTGATAGCCACGGTCTCCGGGTCGATGGCGAGGTCCAAAGAGATAGGACCTTCGACGCTGACATTGCCCAGTTGTCCGCGGTTGGCCATAGTGGCGAGCAGGGCGGCGTCAACGCAAGCCTGCATGCCCACGGACATCTGCTCGGTGGCGGCCAGGCAAGCCACTTTCGGTTTCTCGATGCCGAGAGCCTTGGCGGTTTCGACCAGATATTTGAGGATGGCTTGTTTCTCCTTGAATTCGGGAGCGGGGATCACGGCCACGTCACCCACGATGAGCAGTTTGTGGTAGGCCGGGTTCTCGATGACGGTGACGTGCGACAGGGTGGCCTTCGGCGGGCAGAGACCCTTCTCCTTGTTCAGGATGGCACGCATATATTTGTCGGTGGGCAGCAGACCCTTCATCAGAATCTGGCCTTCGCCGGCGTTGATGAGGTCGCAAGCCTTGGCCGCAGCCTTGGTGTCCACATATTCCGGAACGATGTTGAACTTCGACATGTCGAAGTTGTGCTCTTTGCACACTTTCTCGATTTCTTCGGGGTTGCCGACGAGTGTGGCGTCGATCACGCCGAGTTCCACGGCAGCGTAGACGGCCTCGATGGTGTGGGCGTCGTTGGCGTTAGCCGCCACTAAGCGCTTTTTCGGTTTCGACTTTACTAACTCTACTAATTGGTCTAATTTCGTGATAGCCATAATATTACAATTATTGGGTTTGAAAACGCAAAAATACACTTTTTTAGAGATTGCCGGCGGTCAGAATTCCTCGCGCACCCATATCCAACGGAAGACCTGGTCGTTGCGGCGTAACAACTCTTTGGTTTTCACCGAACAATAGGTCCCTTTGGCGACGCTCTCCACTATTTGGTTGTCCACGCGGATTTCGGTGACGGTGTCCTCATACACGCCGGTGGTGTGGCCGATGACGAGCAGTTCGTCGCCCACCGAGAGGGAGTCCTCTTCCACGAGAATCTCCGCCACGCTGAGCTTGCCGAAGTAGTTGGTAATCTTGCCGATACGTTGTTTCATTCGCGTGGCCTGCGAGCCGTAGCGGTTGGCCCATTCGCCTGCCGTGCGTCCGAGGTAGTATCCGCCCCAGAAGTCGCGGTTATAGACGCTGCGCAGCTTAGTCATCCAGTGGTCGATTTTCTCCATATCGAAAGTCTGGTTTTCGATGGCTTCCAGCGCTTCGCGGTAGCATTCCGTCACCATTTTGACATATTCGGCGGAGCGGCCGCGGCCTTCGATTTTCAGCACGGAGACGCCTGCCCGCACGATTTTGTCGAGGTAGCCGATGGTGCACAGGTCTTTGGGAGAGAAGATGTAGGGGTTATCGACGCGCAGTTCGATGCCCTCCTCCACGTCGCGCACCTCGTAGGCGCGGCGGCAGGGTTGCAGGCACGCACCGCGGTTGCCCGACGAGTTGTAGTTGTGGAGGCTGAGGTAGCATCGGCCCGAGACCGCCATGCAGAGGGCCCCGTGGATGAAAATCTCAATCTTTACGAGTTCGCCCTTTGGTCCGGTAATATGTTGTTCCTCAATTGTTTTGCAGATGTCGGCAATTTGCTGGAGCGTGCATTCCCGGCCCAACACGATGACGTCGGCGAATTGTGCGTAGTAGCGCACGGCCTCCACGTTGGTGACGTTGCACTGGGTGGAGAGGTGGACTTCGATGCCGATTTCGCGGGCGTACTGGATGACGGCCATGTCGGAGGCGATGATGGCGGTGACGCCGCACGCTTTCGCCGCGTCCACCAGCTCGTGCATCTGGGCGAGTTCGTCATTGTAGATGATGGTGTTGACGGTGAGGTAGCTGTTGACGCGGTTTTCCTTGCAGATGCTCACGATGTTGGCCAGGTCTTCCAGATTGAAGTTGGCGGCGGAGCGGGAGCGCATGTTCATCGCGCCGACTCCGAAATAGACGGCTCCCGCGCCGGCTTTGATGGCAGCCGACAGCGACTCGTAAGAGCCTACCGGAGACATAATCTCTATCATTATCGTCGGATTGGTTGGGGAGGTGATGCTCATTATAGAGACGCAACCGTTGCGTTTCTACAGGGCGGTGTCTTGATCTTTCGGTTTGGCCAGCATCTTCAGGAAGTTGACCTCGTTTTTGGTGAGGAAGCGCCAGCGTCCGCGCGGAAGGTCTTTTTTGGTGAGGCCTGCGAAGACCACGCGGTCGAGTTTCACCACCTCGTAGCCGAGCGATTCGAAGATGCGGCGCACGATGCGGTTTTTGCCCGAGTGGATGGTGATGCCGACCTCGCGTTTGCCCTCGCCGACGTATTCCACCTCATCGGGTTTGATTAAGCCGTCGCGGAGTTCCACGCCGTTTTCGCGCAGCAGGTCCATATCGACGGAGGCGAAGGGTTTGTCGAGTTCCACGTCGTAGGTTTTCTCGATTTCGGAGCTGGGGTGGGTGAGTTTCTTGGTGAGGTCGCCGTCGTTGGTGAAGAGCAGCAGTCCGGTGGTGTCGCGGTCGAGGCGGCCGACGGGGTAGATGCGTTCCTCGCAGGCGTCGCGCACGAGTTCCATGACGTTGGCGCGGCCGCGTTCATCGTCGGTGGTGGTGATGTAATCCTTTGGTTTGTTGAGCAGTACGTAAACGGGTTTCTCGCGTTGGAGCACTTTGTCGCCGTAGCGCACCTCGTCGGTGGGCATCACCTTGTGGCCCATTTCGGTCACCACTTCGCCGTTGACGGTGATGGCGCCGGTGGAAATGAGCACGTCGGCTTCGCGGCGCGAGCAGATGCCGGCGTTGGCGATGTATTTGTTGAGGCGGATGGGGCCGTGCAGTTCCTCGTATTCGAGTGACAGCACGCGCTGCTTACGCGGCAGGGTGCGGCCTTCGCGGCGGCGGCGGTCGATGATTTCGCTCAGGATTTCCGATTCGGCGACGACGTCGCGTTTGCGCGGTTTGTCGTCATCCTTCCGGAATCCGCGTTTGAAGGAGCGGTCGCGCCCTTTGCCGTGCTCGTTGTCGCGGTCGAATTTGCGGGGCCGTCCGCCGCGGTCGTCATCGCGTTTGAAGCGGCGCGGGCGATCCTCGCCGTCGTCCTCGCGGTCGAACTTGCGGGGGCGTGCGGGTTTGCGGTCGAAGCGGCGGTTGCCGTTGTCCTCCTTCGGGTAGCGTTTCTTGTGGAATTCGCGGTCGGAATCCTCGTTGTCGCCGTCGTTGAAGCGTTCCCGTCTGGGTTTTCCACCGGAAAAAGAGCGTTTCTTATCGTGGAAAGAGGGTTTCCGGGGCGCGCGCCTCGGGCTGAAATCCTCCTCTGAATTGTCCTTGTTGAAATGTCTGGCCATTGATGTAAATCACTTTGTGAAATAAACGGCAAAGATACACTTTTTTTGGTCTGGTCTAACGCTGGTTTCAACTCTGATACAGCTACAGACATAGATCCCCTAACGGGGATGTTCAACTCCGGTCTAAGTCTGGTCTAACTCCGATGTAACTCCGATACAACTCCGATCAACTCCTAGCGCGGGCCGAGGAATGTGCGGAAGCTCTTTTTGCCGCCGTATTTCTCGTCATCGACGAGCAGGAAGTCGGCGTCGAAGATCTCTGCGCTGCCGACCTGATGCACGCCGGTGGTGTCGGTCAGCCAGGCGTCGGACACGATGAACTGGTCCAGACAGCCCCAGAGGTCCTCGTGCTTGTGGGAGCCGCGCAGACTCTGTCGCGCGAAGGGGAGCATCAGGTTGTAGAGTGTGTCGCGGGGGAGACGTTCCCCAAACTCCCGTACACGCAGGTGGTCCTTCATGCTTTCGTCGGTGGCGTAATCGTTGAAATCGCCGGTAATCAGGATCTTGGCGCGAGGGTCGCCGCGGATGAGCGAGTCCACGCATCGGCGCACCACATCGGCGTATTCGTTCCGTTTGGGCACGGTGGCGGCATAGCCCCCGTAGCGGGACGTCCAGTGGTTGACGAACACGTGCAGCGAGTCGCCCGACGGGAACTGCACCACGGCGTACAGGATGTCGCGGTTGCGGGCGAACGTGTCGAACGGGAAGACCACAGGGATTTTCCGACTCCTCAATACCCGCACGCAACTGTCGCGGTAGAGCAGTGCGACATCCACCCCGCGGCGGTCGGGCGAGTCGTAATGCACATACCGGTATCGGCTCTTCCGCAATGGCGACTTGTTGCACAAGTCTTTGAGCACCTGTTCGTTTTCGATCTCCGCAAGTCCGACAAGCCACGGCGGGTCACCCATTCCCGCCGCCACAATCACCTTTCCAACCATGGAAATCTTCAGATAATACTTTTTATAGGTCCAGTGATAGCTGCCTGTCGGAGTAAAATCATCATCTGCCTTCAGACTGTCGTCCGATGGGTGAAAGAGGTTCTCCACATTGTAGAACATGATTCTGTGAAGCGAGGTGTCGGTCTGCGGCCAGCCGACCATACCCCATATTACGCCGAATACTATGATGCCCATTCGTTTCATCTCGTCTTCAATTTGTCACGGCAAATATACAACGAAAATCAACGAAAGTCAAGAGTTTTGTAAATTTTTTGTATTTGACTATAAGTAAAAGGGTTACGGCTTTACCTTAACGACTTTTTAAGAATCAATTTAACTATTAATTGTTAAATCAAGTAGCGTTTTGGAAGGAATTTGGGGAGGAGGCGTAAAAATCATCGCGTGAAGGGATGGCTCTCGCAGGGGAGTGCGGCCAGCGGATGGTAGTCACCCTTCAGCCCGACAGGCTTCGCATTGCGGATGTCATAGACGATTTGGATGCAGGGGCGCACCTCGTCGAGCCCGAATCCCTTGCCCTCCAAAATCTTGCGGTAGCTCTCGGTGTGAAGATCCGTGAACCCGTCGCTGAATTCGAACGGCTCGCCGTTGATGACGATCTGCCGGAAGGTGGTTTTCCCATTTTCCAGTTGTTCTTTCGGCAGGGTGTTTCTGTTGATACTCAGGAAATAACGGACGCGGGCTTTGTCGAAACGGATGAACCCGGCCACACGGTCATGGGTGGCGATATGCACGATGTTTTCCTGCACCTTGCCGAAGATATGGCAAAGCATATCGTAGAAGTGTATGCCGATGTTGGTGGCGATGCCGCCGCTTTTGCTCTCCGCGCCTTTCCAGCTGGTGAAATACCAGTTGCCTCGCGATGTGATGTACGTCAGATCTACATCATATATTGTATCGTCGGGGGCGCTGTCCACCTTCTCCTTCAAGGCTTTGATGGCCGGGTGCAGGCGGAGCTGCAGGATGTTGTACACCCGCTTGCCCGTCTCGTTCTCCACGGTTTGCAGCACATCCACATTCCATGGGTTCAGCACCAACGGTTTCTCGCAGATGACATCCGTGCCCAGACGCAGGGCGTAGCGCGTGTGCGCGTCGTGCAGGTAGTTCGGGGTGCAGATGGAGATGATGTCCAACTGGTTGTCCGTGTGCTTGAGCTTGGAGACATGCCGGTCGAAGAGCTCCATCTCCGTGAAGAAGGCCGCCTCGGGGAAATAGCTGTCGATGATGCCGACACTGTCGGACTTGTCGTATGCGGCAACCATCTGGTTTCCAGTCTCTTTGATAGCCTTCAAATGTCGAGGCGCCACATAACCGCCCACTCCGAAAACAGCGAAATTCTTCATAATTTTTATGCAAAAAATTTGGGCGCAAAATTACATAATTTTGGTTAAGGTTTAAGGGTTAAGGTTTAAGGGTTATGGTTTATGGTTTATGGGTTATGAGTTATGGTTTATGGGTTATGGGGGTGAGGAGAGGAGACAAAGTTTGTTATGAGTGAATAATCAAGTTAAAAAAGAGTATTTTTGCAGCCTTTTTAAAAAATAGGACTATGGGTTGGATTGAACTGATACTGTTGTCGTTGAGTCTTGCGATGGACTGTTTCGCCATCAGCTGTGTCGTCGGGATGCTGCAGCCTGCGCTGGACCGCCGCTACGTGTTGCGGTTCTCCATCGCGTTCGGCGTGTTCCAAGGCGGTATGCCGCTCATCGGATGGTTGTTCGGCGAATCGCTGCTGGGACCGTTGGAGAAGGCAGGACCGTACATCGCGTTCGCCATTCTGGCCTTCATCGGCGGCAAGATGCTGGTGGAGAGCTTCAAAAAAGAGGACGACGAACAACCGGAGCACCTCGATGTCACCCGATGGAAGAATGTCATCCTGCTTGCCGTGGCCACGAGCATCGATGCTTTGGCCGTGGGGTTCAGTTTCGCGATGATTCACGAGGAACACGTCACCCGCGCTTTCCTCACCATCGGCATCACTTCTTTCCTCGTCTCCTTCCTCGCCTATTCATTTGTACGCAGGCTCACCCATCCGAAGATCGGGAAGTATGCTGAGATTGTTGGCGGTATCGTGCTGATTCTCATCGGGTTGAAGATCCTGCTGCTGTGACGGCGCACTTTGTCATATCACTACGAAAATTTTGTATTTTTGCCGAAAATTTAATTATGCGAAAGGTTTTCACTTTCTTGATGCTTTTGACGCTCTGTCTCGCCGCCGCCGCGCAGGAAAACGTGCGCTACGACATCGAGCCCGGCATCCTTAGGATTCAGGAGGATTACATCAGCAATTGGCGCAAAGTGGGCGAAATCAGCGGCTATCGTATCCAGATTGCCGCCTATTCGGGCGTGAACTCCCGTTCGCAGGCCGAGTCCGCCCGCAACTCCTTCAACGCCCTTTTCCCCTATACCCGCTCCTATCTCATCTACAACGAGCCATATTTCAAAGTGCGCGTCGGCAACTATTACACCCGTCTCCAGGCGTACAAGGACCTCGAAGCGATTCGCGCCACCTATCCCAGCGCTTACATCGTGCCTGATAAGATCAGCTATAGGTGAACCGGCCTCTGACCGTTCGCATCCGTGTTTTTTTTTTATCACCCTAAAACTGTAAAAACGACATGTCTTCACAACCTTTTTATCGTTTATTCAAGCATTATGTGCGGTTTTGCATGGACCACATCATGTTCCGCAAACATTATATTATCGGCGAAGAGAATTTGCCCCCGGTCGGGGAACCCTACGTGGTGCCCGCCAACCATCAAAACGCGGCTATGGACGCTTTGGTGATGGTCCTCTCCGTGGACAACCGTTCCCATCCCTACGTGTTGGCGATGGGCGGCGTCTTCTGGAACAAGGTCATCAACGCGTTCTGGGACTGGCTCGGCATGCTGCCCGCCTTCCGCATGAATGAGGAGGGCTTGGTGGAGGCCGTCGAGCGGGCGAAGTTCGTCGTCGATTTCGCCTCCGACAAGATGGTGAATGAGGGCAACCCGGTGTTCCTTTTCCCGGAGACCAAGCACCATGAGGAGCATTGGATGCGCGTGTGGGTGCAAGGCTACTTGGAAATCGCCTTCCTCGCCGCCAAAAAGATGAACTTCGAGAAGGACGTGAAAATCGTGCCGATGGGGCACCACTATTCGTCTTTCTATGGCGCGCAGGGCAGTTATATGCTGCACTACGCCGAGCCGGTTTCGCTGATGCCCTACTACGAACGGTACAAAGAGAAACCCCGCACCACCATGCGCGAACTCAACGAGCCGTTCCGCGAGAAGGTGAAGAGCATGATGCTCTACACCGACGACCTCGAACACCACGACCTCTACGACTTCATCCGCCTGTCGAAGGTGGGTGAGGAGCACGCTGTGGCTATGGACAAAGATCCCGACGAGCTGCCGCAGCGCCTTGAGAGCGACCAGAAACTCTGGGCCGAGTTGGAGGCCGGTGTGGCTGCGCGTCCCGAGATCGCCGACGAGCTGACCGCAACCATGAAGGAGATACAAACCCTTGAGAAAGAGATGCTTATGCGCTATCACGCGGGCGAGCAGAAACCCAAGAACGGTCTGGCGTTGGCGCTGAGCGTCATTGCGCAAATCGTGCTGCTGCCCCTTTGGGTATTCTCGCTCTTCCCCTCGGCCATCATGTACTTCGTTCCCCCGATGTTCATGCCCGACAAGGAAACGGACTCCTACAACCGGGCCTTCACCCAGTCGCTGCAGTTCATCGTCTCCGTGGTGGTGCTGTTCCCCATATTCGCGCTGACGGCCCTTTTGGTGCTCGGACTGGTATGGGGTTGGTGGTGGCAGGCTGCGCTGTGGATTGTGCTGCAGTATCCGCTGATGCTGTTCGCCTGGCACGACGGGATGTGGATGCGCCGCACGTGGGAGCAGCTTTGCATGCGGGTCTTCAAGTCCAAGGCTAACCGCCTGCGCAACCTGTATGACCGTTTTTACGGGTTGGTGAAAGAACTTATCGGATAAAACTGTTCGTGGAGACCCGATTATAGGGTCTCTACGACTATTATAAGGATAGAAACATCGTATAATGAAAGCCTTTCGGTTCCTCTTTTTTCTGTTTCTGATGGTGGCCTTATCGTTCACGGGCTGCCATTCCCCGAAAACCGCCCCGAAGGAGGCGTTTTTCACGTGGGAGGACTCCTATCATCGGCCCATCACGCTGGTCGAAGCTCCTCAGCGTATCGTCTCCATTTCGCCCGCCATCACCGAGGTGATGTTCCTAGTGGGGGCACAGGACAAGTTGGTCGGCGTGTCCGATTTCTGCAAATATCCGCCTGAAACGGAGAAGATTACCAAAGTTGGCGGGATGCACAACATCAACTTTGAGGTGCTCCTGTCGCTGCATCCCGACGTGGTGCTCATCGGGTCGATGATTTCGCAGCAGGATGTGGATGCTATCGAGAAGATGGGCATCCCGGTGGTCTGCATTGTGGAGGAGTCGTCGTTGGAGGGCATGGCCGAGATGATGGAGGTGGTCGGGAAAATCACGCAGTGCGAGGGGAAGGGGGATGCCGAGGCTGCATTGTGGCGGGATAAGATTGCGGAGCGGAAGGCTCACGCGCCCGCTCCCGAAAACCGCAAGTGCGTCTATTACGTGGTCGGCTTCGGGGACGGCGGCGACTTCACGGCCCCGAAGAACACGCATATCCAAGAGATTATCGAGCTCGCGGGTGCGCGCAACGCCGGCGACTCGCTCACGGGCTGGAACATCAGTCGCGAATACCTCTTCAAAGTCGATCCCGACATCATCCTGGTGCGCCGGGAGGACAGTGCGGCTTTCGTCTCACGCCACCCCTACACGCAGCTCAACGCCGTGAAGGGCGGCCGCGTCTATGGTATCGAGAGCGGCTGGATCGACGTGGTGTCGCTGCGGAACATGCGGGCGGTGGACTATATTGCGGAAATTTGCGGAAATGCGGAAATGCGCGGAAAATAGGGAGCGGGCGAAAGATAACCACGGACGTTTCTACTCTCTTTTGTGGTAAATGATTGAAATTTCCCGATTTCAGTCCGCCAAAGAAAAGCGAAAACGCCTATTATAATAACCTATATTTGTCTATTTGTTCCTTTTTCTATCTGCTATTTGGTGAAACTTGGATTAGGCGGCAAAGGTACACATTATTCTGAATCACATATTATTCTCCGATAATTTTCACTTAACGATAGCTACTACAGGAGAACACATATATACCATTATTTCAAAGTTTGTCCATATAATAGCTCAACTCATCAATTAAGAAACGAACATTTTCATCTTCAGAAGTATCTTTATCTGGATCGGGCAAAAGCACTGTCCCATACGACATGACAATTATTTCGAGAACACGCTTTATGGTGTTTTCTTCATGCTTGCCGTTCTCCAATTTAAGACCATCGAGGGCTTCTTTTCTAATACTGTCTAATTCCTTTTGTTCCATAACAATAATTATTTGGGGGACTTCTAATGATTATTTCTTCGCGTTGTCTCCAATCATGGTGCGAAGTCCGTTTAACACCATGACTAGTTAACAACACTGCACAATTATTCGTTATTTGCTCTTTTTCTCTTTCAAAACATTCTTATAATCTCCCGACACGTATGTCTCATAGAACTCGTTCCTTGAACTGAAGAATGATCCTTTTTTCTCCCATTCCTTTGTCATGGAGGCATCGGCGGCAAACATCATTTCAACTACCTCGTCGTAGAAGTATTTCCCTTTATGGTATTGAACCTTTTGAAGGAGTTTGATAATATCTTCATTCTTGCCTGTAAGCCCGTCCTTGAATTTGGGTGCTTTCAATCCCGACAGCATGGAGGCAATCTCCTGGATGTCTGCTTTCAGACTTTGACGAAGTTTCACGTCGTCCAAGAAGCCCTGTTCGCTTGTATTGTACATGTTGTCGAACTCGGAACGGGATGAGAACAAGTTGCCATACAGGTTCCAATAATCGTTTCGACATGTGCATTGCGGGACGGTATTGTCGGCTATCTTTACAACCAACTCTGCCTCAGCGTAGTTCTTGCAGCGGCACTCCAACTTCAAGTTTTCCAAAACAGACTTTAATTCGGGATGTTGCTGGATATAAATACCAGCAAACATCTCTTGTCGATTGGCTTTCAAGTCATTGTAACATTCGTCCTGCAATTCCGATGTCTTCTGTTTCAAATCGCGAACAATGCTGTCGGTAATTGCATCCAACCTCGGATCCAGAAAGAAATTGGTTATGGAAACGGGTTCCAGTTGCAATTTCTCTACGTTGTATGGGTAATCCATAAGTTGTTTGTTGCATTCTTTCCATGTGCTTTGGATTTTGTTGTCACAGTTCTCAAACAGCACGCAGAAATCCATCAGGTCTGACGTTTTCCGTTTAATCTCAGACACAATACTATCAGTAATACTTTCTAATCTCGGATTCAAAAAGAATGAAATGGATAAGGCACTGTCGAACTGAATCATTCCTGTGTTATAAGGGCAATTATGAAGTTTATTCTTACACTCAGCCCATGTTTGTTGAACTCTTTTATTATTCTTTTCAAACAAGGCGATTTCCTCCGAATTCACATAAACGACAGCTAACCCTTCTCTAAAACTTCCCACTTTATCATATTTTGTAGGAACCATCTCTTTCCCTGTTTTGTCGATAAACCCCCATCTATCACCTTTTTTTACAGATGCAAATCCTTCATGAAAAAAGTCTACATCATCATATTTTGGAGGAACAACTTCTTTCCCTGTTTTGTCGATGACTCCTTTTTTCCCCCCTATACTTACAATGGCAAATCCTTCACTTAATTTTACCCAATCGTATTTTGGAGGAACGACTTGCTTCCCCATTTTGTCGATGACTCCTTCTTTTTCCCCTAATGCCACAATAGCTAATCCTTCTTGATAATCTGATACCCAATCATATTTCAGTGGAACGACTTGCCTTCCCGTTTTATCAATAACTCCCCTTTTTTCCCCTACCTTCACAATAGCTAATCCTTCTTGATAATCTGATACCCCATCATATTGTGGGGGGATGACTTGCTTTCCCGTTTTGTCAATAGTTCCCCATTTTCCGTCAAATCTATAACCTACTAGATTTACATGTTTTCCCCCTACCATCACCCAAGCTAATCCTTCGCTAAAATGACAAGCTAAATCATACTGACAAGGGATTACTTCTTCTCCTATCATGTCGACAAATCCACATCTATGTTCCTTTTCCCCACCAACAACAACGGAAAAACCTTCGCTAAAATAAGTTGCATCAACATATTTCGGAGAAACAACAATTTTGCCAGTTTTATCTATAAAACCATATTGTTTGCCTATTTTCACTGGAGCTAATCCTTTTCTTATATCCCCTATGTTGTCATAGCAAGGTGGAATAACCTCCATCCCTGTTTTGTCAATGTATCCAACTTTTCTCCCTAATCGCACCCAAGCTAATCCTTCTCTAAAACTTCCCACTTTATCATATTTTGGAGGAACAATCACTCTGCCAGTTGTGTCAACGAATCCGTACTTTTCCCCTAATTTCACCCAAACTAATCCATCACAAATGGAGTCATCCGTATAATCATATTTAGAAGGAACAATCTCTTTCCCAGTTTTGTCAATAAAACCGCATTTTCCATCCAATACGACCATGGAGAATCCCCTATGAAACTCACATATCAAGTCGTAATGAGGAGGAAGCACCTCTTTCCCAGTTCTGTCAACAATACCCTCTTTACCGTCAATATCAATTGTCATGGAAAACAATTCCTCGGATAAAATCCTAATAAAATTGTATTGAGGGAAAATGACAAAGTTTCCCGTCTTGTCAATAACGCCAGCCTTTGTCTTTTGGGTCTCTTGGGCAACGACATTTACGGATGCCACAGCGAATAATGTTGCCGTTAAAAATAGAAGAAGTCTGTTCATTGTTCTCATTATCATTAGCTTAGGTGTTTAACCCTGTTTTACTTGTGCTTACAATATCTATCGGTCTCAGCCAGAGCGATGTAGTATTCGCCGTCACTTGGGGCAGATTCCTGATAAAATGACTTAATTGGATCATGATCGTTCCTTTCCGTGTGTGGATAGCGTCCAGTTAAGACAAATCTACCATTGTTATGCTCTATTTTCATTATCCGATTATAAGGCTCTAAGTCACTGTCCATCAAAAAAATATCAGTTAAGAGCAAGTGTTCGCCATTCACTTCATACTGGGCATACCAGGACAGTCCTACCCGATCGCCGTTGGAATAGACTGCGTAAAGGATACCCCGAGTCCCATCGTTGCTAAACACGTATGGCATCATCAACATATAGATATTTTGACTATTGTCCCAACTACTACGAACATAAGGAGTGTTGAAAAAAATATGCCCGTTCGCCTTCATTTCTTTTGTCCATTCTTTTTCAACAGAAGCACCTGACCTCGAGACACCTGTCTGTTCTTTTTCAGCAGAATCATTTGCTCGTGAACCACCATTAGATGTTCCGTTGTTATTACAAGCCGTTAGAAAGATGCCCAAACCAAGCAGGAGCATCGCTGCGTAAAAGATCTTTTTCATAACTATCTGTTTTTGTCGATTATTAAACCTCTTGTGTATTTTTTTGAATCCTCATTATTGAAGTCTTTATCTATCCAACCATTTTTTCGGCCATATTTTAGTAATCGTTGGTATTTAAAAGACAATTTATCACTTACAAAATGGTACAAAGTAAAAAAATAACTCTGCATATCATGATTGCAAACGATACGCTGGATGTCGTATTCGAAGAACTGAAATTCTTTCTTGTTGAGAATGTTTCTGTCTCTTAAATACAAGATGTATTCGTAATAATGGAGAACATTGTCAACTAACTGTTCCGTTTGACTACCATGGAAGTAGCCATCATAATGGAATTTGTTATAATCTAGTTGGTACAAGAGTTCTGCTATGGAACGCTCTGACCGTGTCTTATTCAACATGTCAAGCACCTGCTTCGAATGGTCCATCCTGTATTTCTGCCATAGTTGTATCCCAACAAACACGACGCTAACCAACCCTACAAGAAGAGTTGCGATGGCAATGAATTCTGTGAAGCTCAAAGAAAAGATATTACTCATAACGATTGAATTTACGCCACAAAATTAGTGATAACATGCATTAAAACAACACGTTAATCCTATCCAATGAAGATACAGTTAATGTATCTTACTCGGATAATTTTTGTCGGTTTTGAAATATCACTTCGCAGGGAAAAGGGATAATGGTGCCGAAGTTTACCCCCAAGGACGACTATGAACGGCTGTTTATCCGTTCCCTAGCAAATACTCCTATGCGTTTGCGCCCCTTCCCATCAAATTCTTCCAAAAATCCACCCACCCCACCCAACACATCACCCCTTTCGGTTTCGCACATTTTTTACAATTTGCAATTTTTATTACAAAAACTGCAACTTTTAAATCGAAAAATATCGTTTTTATATATTTGACTTTTAATGAGTTAATATTATTTTGCCCTTGATTTTTTCAAAAGGATTTTGTATGTTTGCAGCCTAAAAATATTAACAGTTATGATTAGAATAAAATACGGGAAACTATCAATGGCGATAGATAATTTTATATCTTTGCGGCGTTGTACTAAATGATGATGAATGATGAAAACTAAAGAACTTGAACGGATACTCAAAGCACAAAAATGCTATTTCGTGAGACATGGGAAACGGCATGACCTTTGGTACAGTCCCATCACGCATACTCCCTTCCCTGTTCCGCGCCACGGATCGAAGGAAGTCGCTGCCGGCACACTGGCTGACATTGTAAGCCAATCGGGAATTAAAATTTGAAAGACAGTTATCGATTATGGAAAATATAAAAGCAATCATAGAAGTGGGGCGCGACGGAATGGTGTCCATTCATGCCCGCAGTGAAAAACACAACTGCATGTTTCTCGGATGTGGCAACACAGAAGAGGAAGCCAAGGAGGATTTTTTCGAGTGTTGCGATGAAATGAGGCAACTGTTTCAAGAATCAGGGAAGAGACTCCCTGCTTTTGAGTTCGAGTTCGCCTACGACACGGCCAGCTTTCTGCGATATTACGGCGACACCCTCACCCTTACTGGCTTGCAGAAAATCACCGGCATCAACAGCAAACAGCTGAGCCACTACGTGACCGGGCATCGGAAACCATCGCCAAAGACGGTAGAGCGCATCCATCAAGGAGTGACCCAGTTTGCCCAGAAACTCCAACGCGCCGTGCTTGTTTAGCGACGTCAATAATTAAATATCGGGTTTGGGCATAGCCGGAAACCCCTTCTGCCAAGCCCTCCGCGTAACCCGCAAATTTTGCGGCTAAAATCCGGGGGTTAACCGCAAAAAATGTATCTTTGCCGCCGGATTAAAACGAACGGCATGTTTATTCACGAAAAAGACCATTGGACAGACTTTGTTTGGGATAAAGAGAAAGTGACCGAAAAACTCATGCAAGTATCTGAGGCTTTGGGATATATGCATGGCAGGTTGAGCCTGATCGGTCTCGACGAACAACTGAAAGCCACGGCTGAAAGTATCATCGAGGAGGTGATCTCCACATCCCAGATCGAAGGCATTTCGCTGAACGCCAGAAGCGTACGCTCATCTGTTGCACGGCGGCTGGGTGTGCCTGCCGACGGTGTTGCGGAAAACATCTCACATGATGTAGAGGGGATTGTCAGCGTGGAACTCGATGCCACGCACAACTTCAAGCAACCTTTGTCGGAGGAGACACTGTTTGGTTGGCACAACGAACTGTTTCCTGTTGAACGCCGAAAACACTACCAAATTGATGTCGGGCAATACCGCACTCATGCGATGCAGGTAGTGTCGGGCAACATGGGACGCGAGCGCGTACACTATGAGGCGCCGACGGCATCGCGTGTGCCTGAAGAGATGGGGCGTTTTATCGCATGGTACAATGACAACCACCTGAAAGCATCCCCGCTGAAAGCGGCCATCGCACACTTTTGGTTTGTCTGCATCCACCCTTTCGATGACGGGAATGGCAGGTTGGCGCGAGCCTTGTCTGACAGACTGTTGGCGCTGCATGAAAACAGCCAATTGCGCTATTACAGCATGTCGAGCCAGATACTTGCCGACCGAGACAACTACTACCGCGAATTGGAGAGGGCGCAACGCGGCACAGGAGATATCACCGATTGGATAGTATGGTTTTTATCGACCCTGCACACCGCAATTCAAACATCGGATTCCGTCATCGGCAAAGTGCTCCAAAAAAGCTACTTCTGGCAGATTCATGCAGGAAAGCCCTACACTGAACGGCAGAAGCGGATAATGAACATCTACTTGGACGGCTACGATGGCAAACTGACGGCAAAGAACTGGGCGAAATTAGCGGATGTCTCGCTTGATACCGCCAACCGTGACATTACGGATTTGGTACGTAAAAGAATGCTCCGTGCTGTTCAGGGGACCGTACGCAACGTAGTCTATCTTCCTTGTTTTGAGCAAGATGATGGGATTCCTTTTGAGAACATTCGATTGCTAACGGAAGACAAGCATACCTTCATCGCCATGTCTTACAACGGAAAGGAATATCGCGAGCGACTGACCGAAGGCGACCTGCAAGGCCTCCATCAGAATGAGCGCACCTTGAATGATTTGGCATACAAGTATTTCGCATATCTCGTGATATTGTAGGGTAGTCCTACGATCCTAAGCGTTCGTCCCGTCTCAGTTGTTCCTCAATGAGGCGCCCGATGTGGATGTTCCTCGAATTTGTCTTGTTTGTGGTAAATGATTGAATTTTCCCGATTTCAGTCCGCCAAAGAAAAGCGAACAGGCCTACAAGATTTAAGCAACTCGCTGGTCCATAGAGGTTCTTCAACGTCGGAAACCACACCGGCGGCGATCCGTGACAGGTCGATTTGTGCCGTCTGTAGAGACGCAAAACATGAGGGTGCGCGTGTTTGGCGCACCCTCATGAAACGGCCGCAGATACGGTTTACCCATTGACAGTGCCGGATCCACCAGAGTTGCGACCTGAGGAGGAACCGTTTCTGGCGGTGCCGAGGTAGGCGGTGGTGGAAGCCTGGCCCTCGTTGGTGCTGGAGGCACCGATCACGAAGGC